>CAIWJG010000109.1 GCA_903912925.1 uncultured Verrucomicrobia subdivision 3 bacterium
TAAATCCGGCGTTCCGGTGGTGGTGTCATCGAGGTGATGTGCATGGGGAGCAGCGTCGAATCTGTTGCCGCGCTCGGCGACCACAAAAACCTATGACAAAACGGACCCCTCTCCCCTGCCCTCTCCCCTTGGGAAGGGGAGAGGGGGAATGCTTCGCAGCCGGTTGGCGAGTTCATCGCATGGTTCCCTTGGGCGCGGCGGACGGGAAGCCGCCGAACACGGCCATTTCCCACTGATCAGAGCTTCTGAGTATTCTATTCATGGGCTGGCAACGCTCTATGCCCTGACCCGCCGTTACTGACCGGCTGGCTGCTCCGGCAGCCGCAGCGGCAGCTCCAGCCACGCCAGGCCAATGTCTCGCCGCATGTGGCTGACGCTGGTGCCCCCGGGAGCGTCATAGAGCACGGCGAGCCGCTTCCCGAGCTTCACGACCGAGGGCAAGCCGATGCAGTCCTTCGACCACGTGCAGTTCTTCTTGTCGAGCACAACCGCCTTGTGCCGCGCATCCCAGTGATTCAGATCCTGACTCCAATAGACCCAGACAGCGTCGGTGTATTCGCCGCGGCCATCCACGCCGATGTGGTTGGTAAACAGGAACCAGGTCTTATTTGCAGGCTCGTAATAGAGGGAAGTGTTTTCGATTTGCTCCTCCGGCGAGACGATGGGCTGCGCGTCGAGCGTCCAGGGGCCATCCAGGTCGCGTGTGCGGGCGATGCTGATCGTGCGCTTGGTGGGTGGCGCGGCGGCGGCGCTGAAGAACATCATGTACTCGCCGCGCTGCTTGACGATGAAGCCGGGGCTGGCGGTCACGGAGTAGTAGGTGCCTGGCTTGCAACGGAAGGGCGCGACCTGCGGTTGCTTCGTCCACGGCCCGGTGGGCGATGGGCCCTTCGCCTTCATCGTCTGATAGGGGAACATGGGAATGAAGTTAGGCGCGGAGCTGACATTCGGCGTGCCCAGGTAAAACATGTGCCAAGTGCGGCCGTCCTTGAAGGTCACGCCGTAGGAGGCGCTCTTGGAGTCGTCTTCGCCGGGCTTGCCCAGCTCCAGCACCGGCCCTTTCTTCTCCCAGTGAATCAAGTCCTTACTCGTCGCCAGCGCCGCCAGCCAGCCGCTCGGCCCCGCCGCATCATAGTTCATGTAATAGGTGCCACGGCTTTCAAACGCCCAGAGGTCACGCGCCCCCAGGTAATCGCATCGGCCCGGCCCATCCCCGTGGCGCAGCACGACGCCCGCATCGAGAGCGTTCAGCCGGTATTCCGCCGTAGGCCGGCCATCCTTGTAGGGAGGAACGGGGTCGGGCGATTTCACCACCGTGGAACCGCTCGGTGTCGGCGGCTTGGCGGCGAGAGCGGAGACGGTAAGGAGTAACGCCAGTATCACCAAGCTGCACATGCTCAGTCGTCCATCACCTTTCCCCTCACCCCTGCCCTCTCCCTTGGGGAGAGGGAGAACTTCAGACGGCGCGGGGAAATGCTCGCCGGCAAGGGACCCATCCCGACCGGTCGAAAGATATTCCCTCTCCCTGAGGGAGAGGGCAAGGGTGAGGGGGAACAGGGCCCCCGAATGCCTGGGCGTGGCCAAGATGGTTTCCTTCAGGCACATAGAATATCCTTACCCGCTTACCGGGGCTGTTCTTTCAATTGGAACGGCTCGTAGCGAGGCGCACAAAGGTGGTTGAGCGCGAACGCCACCAGATACATGCAAGCGCAGATGCTAAACAAAATGGCGTAGCCCGCAGTGATGTTCTGCTGCTTCTGGAAATGGTCGAGCAACCGGCCCGAAAGCGCCGGGAACAGGATGCCGCCCGCTGAGCCGGCCATGCCGCCAATGCCGATCACCGAAGCCACGGCCCGCTTGGGGAACATGTCGGATACGGTGGTGTAAAGGTTCGCCGACCATGCCTGATGAGCCGATCCAGCCAGGCCAATGAGCAGCACCGCTGTCCAGTCGCCGACCGTGGTAACCGTAAGAATCGGCAGGGCGCACAGCGCAAAGATGAACATGCCGGTCTTGCGCGCCCGGGTTACACTCCAGCCGCGCTTGGTGAGGTAGCCGGTTACCCAGCCGCCGAAGATGCTGAGCACCGTCACAATGCCGTAGATGGTGACGATATGGATCCAGCTTTTCTTGATATCCAGCCCCCGGGTCTTCTTGAAGTAGTCGGGCAGCCAGATCAGGAAGAACCACCAGACCGGGTCGGTGAGAAACTTCGCAATGATGAAGGACCATGTCTGCCGATAACTGAGCAGGCTGAGCCAGGGGATCTTCTCCTTCGGCTGCTCGTCCTCCCGGTCGCTGCGGATCAGGACAAGTTCGGCGGGGCCGACGCGCTTGCACTTTTCCGGCACGTCATAGAAGGGAATCCAGAGGAATAGCCAGAGCAGGCCAGCTATGCCGGCGGCTATAAAGCAGGACTGCCAGCCGAAACGGTAGGCCATCCAGGGAATGAAGGCTGGGGCGATGAGGGCACCGGCATTGGTGCCCGCATTGAAAATACTGGTCGCAAAGGCGCGCTCCCGTTTCGGAAACCACAGCGCCACGGCCTTGATCGCCGAAGGGAAGTTGCCCGCCTCGCCGAGGCCCAAGGCCGAGCGCGCGGTAATGAACCCGCCTAAGCTGCCTACCAGCCCGTGCGCCGCCGCCGCGACGCTCCACGCAATGATGGATACGGCATAGCCCATCTTGGTGCCAAACCGGTCCACAAACCACCCGAAGCCCAGCAGCCCGATGCCATAGGCGAATTGGAACGCGGAGTTGACCCAGCCGAACTGTTCATTGGTCCAGCCGATGTCCTTGTCGAGAATCTCCTTAATCAGGGAGAGGATCTGCCGGTCAATGTAGTTGATCGTCGTCGCGAAAAACAGGAGCGCGCAAACGACCCAACGGTAATTGGCAATGAAGCGCCCCTCGGGCACGCGAGAGGGTGATCCGGACGGGGGCTGTTTTTGTGTAATGGCTGCGGGCATCGTGCCCATAGCTTTTACACTGCCCGGCTCAAGGTCAAGTCTGGGAGCTGTAAATCCCTACTTCGACAGGGCCAATTCATGAAAGGGGCGGGGACGGCCTCGTCCCCGGCTGCTCAA
>CAIWJG010000110.1 GCA_903912925.1 uncultured Verrucomicrobia subdivision 3 bacterium
GACGATGAAATGCTGGAGCAGGTCGAGGAACCGCTGCCGCTCGAACACCCCGCGCACCAGCACCTCCAGCTCCAGGGCGGTCTTCGGCGCGTCGCCTTCGCCATCAATCGTGCGCCAGACCTTGAACCACTCCTGGTTCGCCGTCACGGAACCCATGCGCGCCTGCAAGCCATCGCTCACCACCAGCGCCGCATTGTAATGCAGCAGCGAGGCAATCTCCGCCTTGTAAGTTTGGAGCTGCGCGTAGGCGCTCCAGATCGTCGCGTCTTCATCTGCCGCATTCTTCAGCTCGATCAGGCCCAGCGGCAGCCCATTGATGAAGACCACGATGTCCGGCCGCCGGTTGTGCTGCCCCTCAATCACCGTGAACTGGTTCACTACCAGCCAATCATTTGCGGCGGGATCGTCGAAGTCGATAAGACGGACGATCTGCCAGCGCCGCAAACCCTCACCCCCGGCCCCTCTCCCAGAGGTAGAGGGGAGATGAGACGCGATTTCCTCCAGCACGGAATCCGTCGCCTTGAGCACTCGGGAGTTCTCGAACCGAAGAACGGTCAGCCCTTGCGACCTCAGGTAAATATCACGCTTCCGATCAAGCTCACGCCGCTCGGGAGTGTTGTGGGCGTCGCCGTCACATTCCACGACGAGCTTCGATTCGTGGCAGTAGAAGTCGCAGATGTAGTCGCCGAACTGATGATTGCGTCGAAACTTCACGTCCTCGAGCTGCCGGTTCCTCAGCAACTCCCAAAGGAACGCCTCCGCTTCGGTGTCCTGCTCTCGAAGCTCCCGTGCCCGCTTTTTCAGACCCGAGAAATCAAACCCACCGCGATAATGTCCCTCGCTCCCTCTCCCCTTGGGAGAGGGCTGGGGTGAGGGTTCCGGTTGAACACATTCAACAGGAATACCATCGCGCAGCATCCGGTGAAAGGCGCGGTTCGTCTGCGTGAGCGAAGGCGTCCCCACCCGCAGCACTTTTCTCAAAGCCTCCTCGCGCGCCTCCTCGGGAATGGCCGGGTTCAGCCGCCGGATCGCCTCGCGCAAGCGGCCCACCAGCAGCACCTCGCCAAACGACTCCCGCTCCGCCGCCGGTTCACCGGGCGCGAGCTGCGGCCCGTGCCCGACCGCATAGCCCAGCTCCCCGAACCATTCGAGGGCGGCGTCTTCGACGATGGATTCATTCAAACTCATAATATCTCCCTCTCCTCTTGGGAGAGGGCCGGGGTGAGGGTGCGCAGCTTGCTCATGGCTTCGGTGGTTTGGGTTTCTTCGGCTTCGGCAGCTTCTTCAATTCCGTCACCGCCTTATCAAAATCCAAATCCACCGCGCGCGGCTGCGAATCCAGCAGTGCCCGGTAGTGTTCGTATTCCAGCTCCGCCTTCATCTTCGCCTGCTCGGCGGAAATCTTGCCCGCGTGGTCTAGCAGCTCGTGCTCGGAGAGTTTGAGAAACTCATCCAGCTTCCTGATCCAGTCGCGCATAGTCATCACCTTGCGTTGCAGTGCCCGCAACTCGGCAAATTCGATGTAGGCGTTCACGATCCGGTTCAATGTGCCGAGTTCCTCGCCATCGAGGTAGTTCTTGGCGATGGTTACGTCCTCCTTGCGGATGATGCCGCCGGGCCGCGTCGTCTGCAAACCCATGAAGGGCTTTTGAGCGTCCACCCGCGCATGAATCACCTCCGCCGCCGTCTGTCCGTGCGCCGCCCAGTGCATCTTGTTCTGCACGGTGGCGAAGAACTGCTGCGACATCTCCGTGTTGGGCGTGTAGTCCACACTAGTCGCGTAAATATCCAGCACCTTCTGGTAAAAGCGCCGTTCGGACGACCGGATGTCGCGGATGCGCTCCAGTTGTTCGTCGAAGTAATCCTTCTGCCCCTTGCCCGGCGGATTCTTCAGCCGCTCGTCATCCATGGTGAAGCCCTTCACCAGATACTCGTTCAAGCGCCCGATGGCCCACTGGCGGAACTGCGTGCCCCGGTGGCTGCGCACGCGGAAGCCGACGGCCAGAATGGCCTCCAGATTGTAGTGCTCGATCTGCCGGGTGATCTGCCGCGCCCCTTCGGTTCGAACTATTCGATAATATCGAATAGTTGCCTCCGGGCGTAGCTCACCTTCGGCAAAAATCGCCTTCAGATGATAATTCACCGTGTTCACACCGATCGCGAACAGCTCTGCCATAAGGGCCTGTGTCAGCCAAACCGTCTCGTTTTCAAGCCGGCACTGGATGCGCGTCCGGCCATCCTCCGTCTGGTAGAGGATGATTTCGGAATTGGGCAATGGTTCGTCGCTCATGGTTCGTTTGCCCCAACGGGGCTACAGCATCCAGCCCAGGGTTGCGAGGCACGAGCTAGCCTGGGTGAACCGGGAAAAGGAAACCCTACCCCAACGGGGTTGAATCCGTGGGCGCGCACAGTGATGCAACCCCGTTGGGGTTGAGGAAAATAATCAACCCGGTGACCCAGGGTAGCCTCGCCGAATCGGCAACCCTTATATGTTCTCTGAATATGATTTCTTGGTGTGCTCTCATGCTCGGATCTTCCTTCAGTCCCACACGGACATGGGAGTGCTTCTCGCTGCGCTGTTCCACTCCGGCGAGCGTAGCGAGCC
>CAIWJG010000111.1 GCA_903912925.1 uncultured Verrucomicrobia subdivision 3 bacterium
AGACGGAAGACACTGAAACGCGAAACGTGAAACGTGAAACGTGATCCAACTGGCCTCCTGCGCTTTCGGATTCCCTTCACGTTTCACGTTTCACGTTTCACCTTTGTTTCTTCGTTGCTTCGTTGTTCATTTCTTCACCGCCGAATTTAGGCTGAAGGTTTCCGACTTTGGTGAAATGGCGAGCATCGCCCTGTTTTCAGCCTTCGCGTCTTCGCGGCTTCGCGGTTCAACTGCGGCAGCCAGGATAAGTAGCGTAACACTTTACAGGATTAGATCTTACACCGGAATACGGCAGCTTCTTCCCGGGCGCCGTTCGCACCGTTGTCCCAAAGTCCATCTGACCCCAGCAGTTCTCATTTTGGCTGGTCTGGGAGGTTCGGTGTCCACCCTTTAGGGTGTTCCAGGCCGCGTATGATCATCCGCCATCCGTCCCATTTGTCCCATTCGTCCCATAGTGAGAATTGCTGATCTGACCCGGTCCTTACGCTTCCTTGGAGGGCGTGCGGGGCGCTTTGATTACGGTCCAAGTGTCCTGGCGCACCTCCAGGATGCGGACGATCTGAACGTGTGTCGGCAGGATTCGATAACAAATCAGCGACTTCTTAACCACGATCCCCCGCCAGCCGGGAAAGACCGCCGATTCGATAGAGTGGCCGCGGCCAGGGTTTTCTCCGAGTGCGATGCGCGCCGCCCGGACTTGGCTGGCGACGGCCATCTCGACGCGGCTCGCGAATTGCCGCCGGAGGTAACGGCGGATGCTTCGCCAGTCCTCCTGGGCGAGTTCAGTGAGAGTAACCCTCAATCGTCGAGAGGTTCGATGAAGAAATCCGGCGGACAATCCAGTTCCCGGGCACCCACGGCCTCACGCAATTTCCGTTCGAGGGCGGGTGTGGCGGCGTAGGTGCCTTTGGTCCTGGGTGGCGGAATCGCGACAATGGTAAGGCGGCCCTTGCCTTCCCGGATGATGTATTCCCCATAGGGCGCCTCCGCAACAAAGTCGTCCGGGAGAACCAGGCGTTTGCGTTTGTCGTGTTTGGCGATAGTAACCGTTTGTGCTATAATGGGAATTTCCCACACAGCCGGGCGGAATGTCAAATTCGGAATGAGGAATCCGTGCCTGGGATCAAAGACGGGGGCAAGCCAGAGATTGGGCCTGGAACTGCGCCCCTCATGGGTAGTCCACCGCCTTGCGGATGGCCTCCTCCTCATCCGCCATCCGACGACTGGTCCTGCGCTTGCGGCAGAGTGGCCATCGTCTCCAGACCTTTCATTAGCGAGAGGTAGCCGAGGGCGTAGAGGAAACGACTGCTGGCGGGATCGCACCCCTCTCCCAAGGAGACGATCGCACCGTTAGCCAATGTAGTGGTCTGTTTGTCCCCGGCGGCATAGCGCGCGTTCCGGTACGCCTTGAGCCGCCCCACCAGTTCTCGGGTGCGCTCAGGAGTGAAAAGCTCGGCAATCATCTCGCCAACCAACGGAAATATGGCGCCCATAAGTGCCTCGCCCGCAGCAGAACTCGGTGGGAGACCCCCGCTACTGGGGAACTGCTCACACACCCTCGCCCAACCCTCGTTCAGTCGCGGCAGCCACGGCTGCACATCGCCCAGTGGCAGCAGTAGATGGGCGGCATCTTCCCGCTCCAATAGTCTGTGGGCCTCGCGCTCCAGCTCTTGCAGGTTGGCGGCTGCCTGCGCGCGCTGCTCCGGATTTGCCAGCAGGACTGCTTCCATGCGGGCGAGTTTGACGGGATCAGATTGTTGTTCCTGAAGCCAGGCATCTATCTCCTCCATGCTCATGCCCTCCAGGCGCGAAAGATCCATCCCCGCTTGACGGAGTAGCGCCTCCTCGCGCCCGCGCTTCTGCGCCACCCAACCGTCGTAGCCGTAGGAAAACATCTGAAACAGAAACGGGTTGCTCTCGTCAGGTCTTTCCCCCATCAGATAGGCGCAGTGCTGAATGATCCAGGCGTCCAGCGGGCGACCCGCCGCCACGTAATCAGGCAGATGCACCAACATGCTCATTGCAGATCTACTCCGCCGTTCCTTGTCCGCCAGGTGCAGCATGGCTTTACGCACGATCTCGACAAACCTGTCACTCGATGATCCGGGTGTTGGGTGCCCTACTTTGTCAAATGCCCGCTGTACGTCGTCCGCCGTGAACCGCAGCGGCACAAATCGCTCTTCGGCAAAAAGCGCCTGAGTGCGCTCCAAGTAAGCCTCCTGATCCTCGACGAGCTTGTCGAAGTCCGCGCCATGGGCCGCGATTGCCTGCGACGCAGCTTCGATCGCCGGCTCTTGCTTCATGTAGTCCAGGATCGGCTGGGTTTTGGCCAATAGCTCTTCAAATCCAGCCCGGTCTTCTCTGCTGGAGGACTTGCGTGCCAACTCGTGCATCAGTCCGCTGATTTGGTGGATGTCTGCGGGTGGCACTGCGACCGCAGCCTCCTTACCAGATTGGGGAACGGGCGCGCGATCTTTGGCCGCGCGCCGTTGATCCTCGGCCAAACAACATCGCTTGTACTTCTTCCCGCTGCCGCACGGGCACGGGTCGTTTCGACCAATTGATTTGCTCTGCATCGCGTTAAGAGAACATAGCGCGCACAACGTGATCGGCCAAGCCAATAGGGAGGGAGCGGTTCCGCGGCGCACTGTTGATGTTTCGATCGGATGGTAAAATGCGGTCCCCTAACGTCGATGCGCGCGCCTCGCAGGGGTACGCCTGACCAATTTACGGTCTGCTTTCTACTTTCCCAATTTCAGCAATCCCATGTGAACTTTCCCCTTTCCCCTTTTCCCGCTTCGGCGCACCATTGCGCAGCTTTTCGTCATGGGCGGAACAATCGCTACATTACAGTTCGGCCAGCAACAGCTCGAATCCCACCTCTGGGAAGCCGCCAATAACCGGCCCGGCTTTCGACGCGCAAGCACCTTTATTTCTAGTGGCCTCACGGGCCGGGTTCTTGCTATGCTTCAAACACCCGCCCAGTCGCGGGCGGGCGAACCAGCACCTCAGAAGGCAGGTGCCTTAGTCAGCATGAAAAGAGCATCCATTCCAAAGTCGGGCCGGATGGGCGACACCGTTTATTACATCGGCCGTTACGGCCCGGTCGCGCGCGAGCACGTGGATCCGAAGAATCCCCGCACTCAGCAGCAGCAGGATCACCGCGACAACGTCCGTGTCGTCTCCGCCCGGTGGCGTACACTTACTCCGCAACAGCGGGCCGCATGGTGCCTGGCCACGGCCTCCACCTGCTTCGTAGCCGAAACGGGCCAGCGGGCGCGCCTCAACGGTTACAACTTCTTTGTGAGCCTGAATACCCGGCGCGCGGATCTCGGCCTGCCCCAGTTTGACCTCCCGCCCGCCCAGCCCGTCTTCCCTCCCAACCCGGTGGACGAGTTGGTCCTCATCGAAACGGCGGGCACGGTTACCCTCAAGCTGCGCGTCACCGGCCCGCCGGCCCAATACACCCTGGTTTACGGCCCTGCGCCGATGAGCAGCGCCGCCCGCTATGTTGACCACTTTCCCTTCCTGGGGCGGTTGCCACCCACGAAAGACGGGTGGTGTGACATCACCGAGCTCTACGTGGCCCGGTACCGTGTGCCGAAGGCTGGCGAGGCGGTCTGGATTTGCACCTGCCAGCACATTGACGGCTGGACCGATACCCCAAAGGTGCTTCGGGCCCGCCTGCTCCACCCAACTCCATAAAGCCGCTTGCCTGTGCCTGCCTGTGGCGGCCAGCCCGAAGGGTAATCTCCAGAGCACCTCCGTTTTGCTCTCCGGCATCGCTACAGCAGGGAAATACGAGGGAGACGGGATATGGCCTCGCCGTCACCCCTCTGATCGGC
>CAIWJG010000112.1 GCA_903912925.1 uncultured Verrucomicrobia subdivision 3 bacterium
CCCAGCCCTCTCCCCTTCGGAAGGGGAGAGGGAGTAGCCGCGGCAGCTTTGGATGTCGTGTATGCTGCGGACTCCTCAGTATGTACCCGTTGTAACTCATTTAACCTATGTAACTAATTGGTTGCGTCTTCGCCGCGCTGTGTCTGGCGTCATACACCTCATTGCCACACCTTCCACGGCGCCTGCCCATCTTCCCACAACCGATTGAGATACTGGGCCTCCTGGAAAGTATCCATCGGCTGCCAGAAACCCTCATGTTTGAAGGAGTGCAATTGCCCATCCTGGACAAGCTTGCTGATCGGTTCCCGCTCGAACATCACCTTCGGATCGTCCGTTAAATAGTCGAACAGCTTGTAGTCGCAGACCATGTAGCCCCCGTTGATATAGGCCTCTTCCATCTGCGGCTTTTCGTTGAAAACGTGGATCGCCCCGGAATCATCAATCCGCATCTGTCCAAACCGGCCGGCGGGATGCACAGCGGAAACGGTGCAGATGCGGCCTGCCTTCTGATGGGACGCGACGCTCGCGTTGATGTCTATGGTCGAAAGACCGTCACCGTAAGTCAGGAGGAAGGGTTCGCCCTTCCCGATATACCGCTGGATGCGCCGGATCCGGAAGGCGGTCATCGAGTCGGCGCCTGTATCCGCCAGCGTCACCACCCAGTCCTCCTCCCCGTGACGGTCATGGAATTGGACCTTTACTTGCCGACCCAGCGACAGCGACACATCGCATGTATTCCAAAGGTAATTCCGGAAATACTCCTTGATCATCTCCCCTTTGTAGCCCAGGCAGAGCACGAAATCCTTGTGTCCGAAGTGCGCATAGTACTTCATGATATGCCACAGAATCGGCTTGCCGCCGATGGGCACCATCGGTTTGGGTCGAAACTCGGTCTCTTCCCGTAGCCGGGTGCCCCGCCCGCCGCATAGAATGACTACTTTCATGTTTGCTTGCGCTTTCCAGCGCCTAAACTGCCGGGGCCACCTTGCGATTGCAAGCCAAACGAGAGTCAGGACAGAGCTTGGAGGGTATCTGGACTGAACCGGCGTGATGTCCGCGCTCTCTCACAAGGCTTGAACATTTACTTCCACACAGCCCGGCTTGCCTTTAGCATAGGAGCCTCGATGAAGAATGTTCATGCCGTGGTTGTGAGGGAGCCGCCAGGGGCTGCCGTCCCGTATCCGCTTAGCGCAGAGAAATGCTCGAAAGAAACCAGATACGTCGCCCCCGACAGAGGCTGTCTTGGTGGTCCATTTTCCGAGTGAAACCGCAGCTCCACAGCTTCGACATCTTTGACACCGTCCTGACCCGAACCTTTGCGGTCCCCAGCGATCTGTTCGTGGCCCTGGGCGAAGAAGCCGGGCGGCGCGGCCTCTTGCAGATCGTGCCGGGGGAGTTTGCCCGGAAGCGCATGGCGGCCGAAAGCGCCGCACGGCGGACAGCGCCGGCGTACGAGCCGGGGCTAGGCGAGATTTACGCAGTCCTGGCCTGCGATCTGGGCCTGGCGCCGGCCGAGACCGGTCGGCTGCGCGAGTTGGAGCTGGAAATGGAGGAAGCCGCGCTCCAGCCCGTGCCCGGGATGCAGCAGCGTGTCGCCGCCGCACGCGGGGATGGCCGCCGCGTGGTTTTCATTTCGGACATGTATTTGCCGGCCGCTTTTCTGGAGCGGGTGCTGACGAAGTATGGCTTTTTCCAGGCCGGCGACCGGGTTTATGTATCCGGCGAGGCCAGGGCATCGAAGGCGGGGGGCCAGCTCTATTTGCAGATCCTATCAGAACTGGGCGTTCCCCCGGGCGACTGGGTGCATCTGGGCGACAATGAACTGGCCGATAACTCGGTTCCAAAGAAACTCGGCATTAGCACCGAGCCTGTTACAGCCGTCCGGCTCAGCCGCTACGAGTGGATAGCCAGGGGCGAGGGATCCGTGGCACCGGTGTGGCGTTCCCGGCTCGCGGCGGCCATGCGGCTGGCCCGGCTGCGCGGCCACGAGTTGGCCGGGGCACAGCGCACCATTTGGGACACGGGCGGCAACGTGGTTGGCCCGCTCTGGTTTGGCTTTGTCGAGTGGTGCTTGGAGCAGGCCAGGCAGCGGGGTCTGCGCCGGCTCTACTTTGTTGCCCGCGACGGACAGATCCTGCAACGGATCGCGGCTCGCATTGCCGCGCGCCGATCTCTGCCGGTGGAATGCCGCTATCTGTATGGATCGCGCCAAGCCTGGCATTTGCCCTCCGTGGAGCGCGTGGATGATGCGATGCTGGAGTGGCTCTTCATCGGGCCCCGGTTCTTGTCCGTGGAGCAAGTGCTGGGGCGTCTGGGCCTCGAGCCGGAGCAATTCGCGGGGGCGCTGCACGCCGCGGGATTGCCGCGCGCTGGCTGGCGCGAGAACCTGACTGCTGCTCAATGCTCGCGCCTCAGAGAACTGGTGTGGAGCCCCAGCATGGCCGGTGAGATTGCCCACCGGGCGGCGGCGGAGAGGGAACTGGTAGTTGAATACCTGGAGCAAGAGGGGTTTTTCGACGGAACGCCCGCAGCAATCGTGGACATCGGCTGGCATGGGAATATGCAACGCAGTCTGGCGGGGCTGTTGCGCCTGGCCGGCCGGCCGGAAGCGACGGGATTAACCGGTCTTTATTTCGGTTTGCTGCGGCGGCACCGTTCGGGCTCCGACCAGGTGCTGCTGGATTACTGGCCCAACGACCCGGCATCGAAGGAATCCATCACAGACCAGAACCTGGTCTTGATCGAGATGCTGGCCGCCGCCGATCACGGATCGGTCACGGGCTTCCGCAAACACGGTGGTCAGGTGGTCCCAATGCTCAACCAGGCGCAGAATCACGGAGCCCTTGACTGGGGTCTGAAAACGCTGCACGTTGCCATCCTGGCGTTTTGCGACACTTGGCTGGAGCTGGAGCCGGCGGCGAGCTGCCCGAAAGCGGATTTGCAGGCGCTGACCCGCGAGTTGCTGGTGTCTTTGACCCGCCATCCGCAGGCGGACCAAGCCGCTACCTGGGCGGCGTTCCCTCATTCCACCGACCAACTGGAGCGCCACTTCGAGAGCTTCGCGCCGCCCATGAGTTTCCTGGAGGTGGTTCGCGCCATCCTTCGCCCGCAATACCGCCCGCTGGGTTGGTGGATGGAAGGAACCCAGGCGATCCAGCCGTCTCTGACGCTGGCCTTCTACCTCCAATTGCGCCGTTGGAAACGGGGCTGGACGGTTGACAAGAACTTACGCGACGGCGAGCCTGCAAGCGGATGACTTCCTTTGCGGTGGTGCGAGGGATAACTGTCCACTGTTCGGACACTGCCCCACGCTCGATCCGCAGTTCTATAAGCCAAACCGACTATGAGTGCCGAGGATAGTCATGGGAGACACACCGGACACTCGCCGGAGCCTCACCGTAGTAACTTTCGACCTCCGGGGCGTCTCCAGCCTCCGCCGGGCCTCCTAACATAACCCTGGCTTACCGCAGACGGGCCGAAGGCAGCTTTCCCTTGTTTGGGCCACTTAGGCGTCGGCGGCCCCGCCCCGCAACTCCGCGGCTTCGCGGCAGATATCGGCGAACACCTGGGCAAAGGCCCGCGTACTTCTCCGCCGCCCGCTGTTCCATCTCGCGGTTGGGACCGGCCGGATACAAATCCCAGGCTTTCACCATCGCCTCCGCCAGCATCGCCGCATTTTTCGGCTCAAAATATAAGGTGGCCGGAGGATCTTGCTCGCGGTGTACCTCCAAATCCGAAAGTACCATCGGCTTGCCAATGGTCTTGGTCTCCTCGACGGTGGTGCTCCAACCTTCGTACAACGACGGGTTCAGCACGCAGCAGGCCTGCCGAATCAAGGCATGAACATCATCAAAATCCACCATTCCCAGGATGAAGATGCGGTCGGACAGGCCGTTTTCCTTGAGCTGGGCGCAGGCGGAGCTTGCTATCCGGTGCAGACAGGCAATACATTTTGTCCATGAGTTTGTTGTCGGCCCTGAAGAACTACGGCCTGTCCAAGAAGCTGCTTAAGCTCGGTCTGAACCAGGTGCAAAACTGCATTGTAGGGTGCGGACGGCTTGTGGGCCGGTTCGATTTCCCGGTCCCCCCCAACTCCAGCATGAGAAAAACCGGGAGCAAGACGATCGGCGCTTACTACGTTGGCGGCATCCGCACATATCTGCCCATTGCAACCTGCGCCCGCCGCGAGGGGGTTCGCCTGGACCAGAATATCCGGATACTGGACTTCGGATGCGGAGTAGCCCGAGGGTTGCTCCATTTTACGCGCGATTATCCGGCTCCCGCATATTTCGCCTGCGACATTGATGATACTTCGATCGCCTTCATACAGAAGAACTATCCTCAGGTACAGTCCTGCGTGACCCGATTTTCCCCTCCGTTGCCTTATGAGGCGGGGTTCTTCGACATGATCTATTCCGTCTCCATCTTTTCGCATCTCAACATGGAGGACCAGGCAACCTGGTTGAAGGAACTGGCGCGGGTGACGAAGCCAGGCGGATGGTGCTTTCTTTCCACCGAAGGCCTGGTCAGCCTCAGACTCCGTTTCCCCGGCTTGGGGCCGAACGAGCTGCAAAGCCTCCGTCAGCGCCTCCTCCAGGAGGGCTTCCTTTACAAGGAATATGCTGATTGGCAGGAGGACGTGCGCCGGCAGGCCACGCTGCGCGTAGCCAGCCACATGGTCGGGGTCGAACGGAGCTACGGCACTACGGTGTTGTCGCCCGACTACATCAAGCGCCATTGGCCCGACGCCGGCTTCGAAGTCCGCGCCATCGTCGGTGGGGTTGTGGATGGGCAGGATTTAGTCGTCTTGCGCCGAGTCTGAAAGGGAAGGCAGAAGGCAGAAGGCAGAATGCAGAATGCAGAATGCAGAATGCAGAATGCCCGAAGCCATCCCAAGGCTAGGTTTTGTAAAGAAATTTGTGTAAGTGCTTTTCTGTTTGGTTTTTGTTTTCTGTTTGGGGAATTTTCTGGAGCGTTCAGCAGCGAGCTAAAACGAGCAGGGGGGCGGGCTTTGTGCTCCATAGCACGCGCCCCCCTGCGGTCGAACTGTTGAGGCTTTCCGGGTTCATGGGGGGGG
>CAIWJG010000113.1 GCA_903912925.1 uncultured Verrucomicrobia subdivision 3 bacterium
CCAGGTTGAGGCCGTTTGCTGGTATCGCCTGGCTGCCGAACAGGAACACGCTTCTGCGCAAAATAGTCTCGGGGTCTGCTATTACAACGGGACGGGTGTTGCCCAATACAAGGTTGAGGCCGTGCGCTGGTATCGTCTGGCTGCCGAACAGGGAGACGCTAGTGCGCAGGTTAGCCTCGGGTTCTGCTACTCCAGCGGGGATGGTGTTGCCGAGGACAAGGCTGAGGCCGTGCGCTGGTATCGCCGGGCTGCTGAACAGGGAGACGCTTTTTCGCAGCGTTTTGCGCAGCGTATTCTCGGGTTCTGCTACTCCAACGGGGAGGGTGTTGCCCAAAACCGGGTTAAGGCCGTGCGCTGGTATCGCCTGGCTGCCGAACAGGGAGACGCTGATGCGCAGTTTAATCTCGGGGTCTGCTATGCCAACGGGCAGGGTGTTGCCCAAAATCAGAGCGAGGCCGTGCGCTGGTATCGCCTGGCTGCTGAACAGGGACTGCAAGAGGCGCAGGAGGCGCTCGATGGACTATCCTAATACGACCGACCCCACAAGACGCATCGGATCTAACCCTGGTTTCGCCAGTCCCGTCTCGGCAAACGTACCCACAACAGCGTTTCCGCATGCCCCGTGACTGCGCCGCTTGATACCCATTGAGTTGGCAAGCCGCGAAGCTAAACATCGGGAGCGGCTCCAAGTGCATGGGCATCTCGTATGCACCGTGGGGCCGGTCAACACGGCTTCGCGCCCCGAAACGAAAGAGCTACTGGCACGGTTCCGGCCGTGTGATATGACGAAACAGTGAATACGAGAATCCGCACAACATCACCAGTTCTGCATAGCGGTGCGCGGCATTGGGGGCTATTGCCAACTGGTATGAGCCTGGATGAATCGGCTGTGCTGTGCGTCGTTATTGACTTCCGTTACCGGAATGGGGTTATTCCATTATGAAGCTTGTCGCTGACAGCAATGGCCGGTTGGCCCGCAAAGATCTGTTCACGCCGGGGAAGCCATTTTCCGCCGAACGGATGGGAGGTGGGAGCATTCGTCTGATGGAACTGGTTGAGAATGAGGTTCCAAGCATCCAGCCTGTACGGACCAAGGACGGTTTCTTAATGTTGCCCGTCAAACTGGACAGAAGAACCGTGGCGGCGGCGATTCGGGCCGACCGGGACTCCCGATGAAAGCTCATTGGGACTGATTCCGGTCTTGGATGCCGACGGGGGAATAAAGGCATTAACCACGAAACACACCAAATACACGAAAGGGGATTTCACAGTTGCTTTTTGCGGCTAGTCTTCGTTCGTGTATTTCGCGTCTGCCTTTCCGGTTTGTCTATTTTGTTATTGACCGCAATGCGCGTTCTGCGCAAAACATGGGTATATGCCTAATATCATTAAGAAAACGGAACGCCCGGCTCGGAAGAATATCAGCATCCGCCCCGCCGCCGAACGGCTGGCGCTCAAGCTGATGGAAAAGCGGGGCCGTGGTCCTAACTTCAGCCGGCTCATTGATGATTTGATTCATGAGGCGGCCCAGCGGGAATTGGCGGCCGACTAAGTTCCGAGGACGCATATAGGATGCTAGAAGACATCGACGATCACTGGTCGCTCCCCTCGGGGGAAATTCTTATTACATTATGGGTGACATCAAAGACATCATTGACCTTGCGATTCAGCTTGAGTCTCGGGCGAAGGACCGGAAAGACATCGAGACCCTTCGAGCGATTATATCGCTGACACAGTCGGTTCAGTCGGGCCACGCGGAAGTTGTAGAGCGCGATATCCGCGTAATGTCGGAGAATGCGCAGCTTGTGACGAAAAATATGGCACTTGAGCGCCAATTGGCGGAGTCGCAAGCGGAGGATATTCGTATTCATTCAGCTATTGAGTTTCACCGAGGAAAGCGGACGGGCCAAGTTTGGATGGCATTCTGCCCTCAATGCCACATGCCGGCTGTTCTTGATGACAATGGGCAGGTCGCTTGCAGCGCTGGCTGTCCTTGGATGTGTGGCGTCTCCCGCGCGCAGTTGGCGGCAATTATACCGGTTCTGTGATTCCCTAAAACAATTCATATATGGATGAACCGAAAATCAAGCCATCGCAGACTTGGTTTGGCTTTGATGATCCCGAGTTAAAGACGCCAGCGCATGACGCGCTGATGCTTTGGATTGATGAATACATCAGTGAAATCTTGGTGGAGGTTTTAGGGCTCGACGCGGAACCGGAAATCATAATGAAGGAATGGGAAGAACCCATTCTCAATAAGCGGGGATTCGTGGCAGGAGTGCCGGATCTAACTGTCAGAATTAGGGAGCACCCGGGGACGATAATGCGGCAAGATCGCGTGATCATGGTCGAGGCGAAGTCGAAGGTGCGCTCTTTAGGCGAACTGATCCGCCAAATCCGGATATGCGATGCCACCGGCGATTTTTCTCGATATATCACGGCCATTCCCGGCGGCGGCCGGATTCATCCCAAATGGTTAGTGATTGCCCCAGACGACAGATTTGCCAAAACGATCAGAGAGCAAGGCATTTTGTTCCACAAATCCCCTACGCTATGATCCATTCAACCCCGGGGTGGCGATGCTTCAGAATGGCTGCGACCTCTTCGAGTCGTCCAGCATCTGTCTGGTTCTCCAGGTTGACCCGGATGACAGTGCCGTCTCCAAAGGGATCGGCATATCTGAGTTGCCAGGGATTGTTCCGGTCGATCTTGGCGCAGCAAGTTATGGGTTCGCCGGCAGGAAGCCGTGAGAGAATAGAATGCTTGGGAATGGCGCTCATCGCTGACCTCTATCGTTAGGCGCCAGCGTATGCTTATATGAAACTGAAGGCGTGCTTGATTCTTTCGGTAGAATTTTGGGAGGATGCGTCGGATATGCTCGTGTCTTTTTCAGCATCTCCACAAATTCTGAATGGTTACGTGGTTGATGATTTGCGTCCGGGCTTTCTCGCCTTTGTTCCTCTTTTGGTTTCTGGGGACGCCTATGCCGGCACGATACACATCCCACTTCATCATATTTTGATGATCGCGACCGACATACCGGACACAGCGGGTTTCCACATGACTGCCAGTCAACGAAAGGACAGAACGTGAATCGCCAGACCCGTTGGCACGGCGAGCGAGCGGTGCGCCCATCGCTGGAAGCTGACGAATTTTCGTTGGATTGACTAACCGAAAAGGCACGATTTCGCGTGGTTTGTGGTAGAAGAGTGCAGGCATGAGCGGGCCGAAGTGCATGGAGTCGGTGTTGGAGTGAACCACCGGCGCCACCAGGTGTGAGGGAACGGCGGTGGGGGCGACGGAGGTGACGGTCATCGTTTGGGATGCGCCATCCTTGTCTTCGCACTTGCCTTGCTGGTGTTGCGCTCCAGATGCTGAGTCAACAACCGCCGCCTCTTCCGCCCTAGCCATCCCCTTGCGGCGTTCTTGCGCTCACGGGCTAGAGACCTTATGTTGCTTTTGTGAGCACGACATTGACCGTCGCCGAGGCGCAAACCAAACTGGCGCGACTGCTGGAACTGGCCCGGGCAGGTCACGAAGTCATTATCGAAGATCCGCTCAAAGGCAAAGCGCGGCTGGTGCCCGTTTCCGAGCCGCAACCCCAAGGAGCCAGGGTCTTCGGGCTCCACGAAGGGGAGATGTGGATGAGCGATGATTTCAATGCGCCATTGCCTGAATCGTTCTGGTTGGGCGAGAGCCAGGAATGAACCTCCTGTTGGATACGCAGGCATTCCTGTGGCTGGATAGTGACCAGGCAAAGCTCTCCGCCCCGGCGCGCCAGGCCTGTGCCAATCCCGAGAACACACTCTGGCTGAGCGTAGCCAGCGCCTGGGAAATGCAAATAAAGACGGCCCTTGGCAAGCTGCGCCTGACTCGCCCGCTGGGCCAGACCATTGCGGAGCAACAGACCGCCAATGGGCTCCAGGTTCTCACCGTGAATTTGGCCCATGTGCTGGCGCTGCAGGCTTTGCCCCCTCATCACAAGGATCCCTTCGACCGGCTGCTGATTGCCCAGGCGAAGAGCGAGGGTTGGGACATCGTCAGCAAGGATCCGGAGTTCGGCGCGTACGGCGTGCCGGTGATCTGGTGAGCGGGTTCTATGAGCGGCCCCAAGTGCATGGAAATCGCGTATGCGCCGCTGGCGGAGGCGCGCCAGTGCAATCGGGCGCAGGTGGACGAGTGGTTGGCCACCTACACGCGGTTGTTCGCAGAACTGGCGGCGCTCGGGCGCAGGCTCGAAGCCGCGGGGGGCGCCTCCTCGCCAGCGGCGCCATCTCCCGAGCACCTGCGGAAGCGGCTGGAGAAGCACTTTGCCCCCGGCCTTGGCGGGTTTGAGGCAGTGGTGGAGTTGCGCGAGGTCAAGCTGGCCCTGGAGAACGAACTGGCGGCAGCGCGGGCCGAGATTAAGGAAACCATCGAGGACGCTCATCGCCGCGTTCGGAAGCTGCGGGATGAAATCGCCCAGACCGCCAGCGCGAAGGCCGGCCTACTGGAATTCGTCGAGCAGGCGGAACTGGGCGAGCTAAGCGCCCCGCAGCGGCAGAATCTGAGGAGCATCGTTGAGTCAGAGCTGCGGTCTTTCATCCTCCCGGACGCCCGGCCAGAGGCTCAGGAGGGGACGGAAGCGATGGGGTTGCTCAAGGCGGCCGAGGAAGAGGTCAGGCGGGCTCGGGAAAGCCTGGAAAAGGCGCAGGCTGCCTGCCAGCAGCAAATCGAAAGCATACGGGCAGAGCGTGCCGCGGAGCATCGGCAGAAGATTGTCCAAAAGCTGGTGGGCGCAGCGAAGACGGAGTTGCTGCAAGGGTTTCTGGCCCGGCACAACGCTGCAGCGGCCCCGGTGGTTGCCGCAGAAGACAAGGCGCAGCGCAAGCTCGACGCACTGCTGGCCGAGATTGCGGTTCTGGAGAGCACCGGCGGCTGGCAGGCCATCCAAAGCCGCGCGGAAGAAATCCGGCGCGAGCGCGAGGCGGGCCGGCGCCTGATGCTCTACGAAGCTCTGGTGCTCGACTGCGGGCAGCGCGTCCGCCGCTTGCGCGAATACGAACGCTGGGCGCGGGAAATGGATGAGCTGATTGACAAGGCCCTGGTCCATGCCGATCAAACGGGCATCCAGGCTATCTGCGATGAGTTGCAGCGGTTGCGCCGATCAGGAAGTTGCGCCGACCTCAAGCCGCTGGCTGCCCGTCTGGAGCAGACGCTCGTCGCCGGACGCAAGGCGGCAGAGCGGGAAGAGAAGCGCCGGCTGCTGCTGCAAACCCTCCGGGGGATGGGCTACGAGATCGTCGAAGGGATGGAAACAGCGATGCAAACCGCGGGCCGCATCGTTTTACAGCACGACGGCGAGGCCGAATACGCCGTCGAGGTGGTAGTGAACGACGACCTGAGCCTGCTGCAAACGGCCATGATTCGGTTTGGCGAGAATGGCGAGACGACGGAGCAGCAGCGGTTGCGCGACAAGGAGAAAGAGGAATCGTGGTGCCAGGACCACACACGGATGCGCGAGCAACTGGCTCAGCAAGGGCTGAATGCAATGTTGAAGATGCACCTAAAGCCAGGCGAACTCCCGATGCGGGTTGTGCGGGGCAGCGAGCGCCCTGCTGCAACTCGGATGGATGCCCGCCGCAGCGGGCGGCAGCAAAAGAGGGCGTGAAGCGGCTGCCGGCGCGGGGGCGGAAACCGATCAGAGCTTCCTTGCGTCGGCTGCTACGAGGGCGTTCAGCCGCGACTATCGCGGGCTCATATTCGAGCCGTTGACCAACGCGGAAGCCGAAGCGCGCAGCGTGGCGAAACTGCTGGGCGGCGATTGCAATCTGCGGGTTGGGCCGGAGGCACGCGCGGTGGAGTTGAAGGCGGCGGCGTCCCCGCGTGTTTTGCATCTGGCCACGCACGGCTTCTTCCTCTCGGACTAGCAATTTCGGCGGATGAATTCTCTGCCATTCGGGCGGCGCGCCTTCGGCTTAGGCTTAGGGAACAACTTCCGTCCCCACGCCTTCGTCGGTGAAGATCTCCAGCAGGACGGCGTGGGGCAGGCGGCCATCGACGAGCGAGACTTTCTCTACGCCGGCCTGGATGGCGGCTACGGCGCTATCCACTTTGGGAATCATGCCCTTATCAATAATCCCGCGCTGTTTGAGGCCGGCCACTTCGCTGAGCTTGAGGCGGGAGATAACGCTGTCGGGGCTGTTCGGATTCTGGAGCAGGCCGGGCACGTCGCTCATGAAGACCAGGCGCTTGGCCTTGAGGGCAATCGCGGCCTGTGCCGCGGCCACGTCGGCGTTGCAGTTGTAGATCTTGCCGTCCTCGCCGCGCGCGGTGGGGCTGATGACGGGAATGATGCCTTTTGCGATGCAGTCCAGCAGCGGGGCAGTGTTCACGCCGATAACCTCGCCCACGTAACCGAGGTCGAGGGCTTGGCCGTCCGGCCCCTTAAATTGGGCCTTGCGGCAGCGGAAAATGTCGGGACCGGCAAACCCCTTGGCGAGGCCGCCAAAAGAGTTGATGGCAGTAACTACCTCGGGATTGATCTCGCGGGAGAGCACGTCGTCGGCGATCTGCACCGTGGCTTCGTCGGTCACACGCTGGCCCTGGATGAAGTTAGCCTTGAGGCCGGCTTTCTCCATTGCGCGGGTGATGGCTTTGCCGCCGCCGTGGACGACGACCGGGTTGATCTCGACGGCCTCGAGGAAGACGACGTCACGCGCGACGCCGTTCCGGACCTCCGGGTCCGGCGAGTCCATGAAGCTGCCGCCATACTTGATGACGAAGGTCGCGCCGCTGAACTTCTGGATGTAAGGCAGCGCTTCCAGGAGCGTTTCGGTCTTGGCAATGAGGTTTTGCATGTGATGAGTATCTTAAGAACGGCATTTAACGCAAAGGCGCTAAGGGGCAAAGACGCAGCTAACGCCGCAACTAAAACGGGATGCACCGCGGATGACAAGGATTTCACGGATGGGGCAAGGTTGGTGAACGGGTGCAAGGTGCATAGTATAAAGTTCTAAGTTAGCGCAGGCGCAGTTAAGGGGCGGTGTATGCGGAGGAAGATGCGGGTATGCACAGGAGCCCAGAAGTATCCAGCAATCAGGGCTCGCGAGGACGCTCGCCCTCCCGTTTCAGGTAAGTATCGCAGGCGCGGACGACTTCGGCGTCCGGCAATTTCGATGCGATCATCAGGCGTGCCCGTGCGCGGGCCGTTTCGCCCGCTTTCAGGTCTTTGCCGAAAAGGCAGAGATACATCGAGCGGTGGCCTTCGGCTTCAAAGGGGGTCAGGACGCCAAAACAATCCGAGGGGGGGGACATGAGCACGGCGCGCAAGCCATTTGCCGGACAGCCGCGAATGGCGAGCGGGTTTGCCAGACGGGGCCGGATGACCCAATCAACCGGGTTGGGCGCGAACTTCCAGCGCCCATCCTGAATGATCGACACCGCCTCGTCATCGCGCGGGAATGCCTGCCAGACACCGAAACTCTTGTCCGCCGGCTCGAGCCATTGCTGGTTGTTTGAGCGCACATAAACCGAGGAGTTCGTGAAGCAGTCGGCAAAATAGGAGGCAAGGAATGATTCGAACTTCGCGAGGCTGGTCTTTGCCTGCACGCTGGTTTCCAGGTCGAGGGTGTCTGGCGCGGACCAGCGATAGACTGCTCGCAGCTCGAACGGACGATCTTCGGCTGAGGGCCAATGCACTTCCACGCTGCCGTCCTTATGCAACTTTGCCTCGCTCGGCCAATCCCAGGCGGCGGTGCCGTAGCGTTTGTTGGCGCTGAAGACACGGTAGTGGCCAAAGAGACCCATGCTCGAGTCCAGGGTGACACCGGTCGGCAGATGCACGACTGACGACAGCCCTTTGGATTTGCCATCCGCGCGCAGCTTGCCTTTTAACACGCCCGTGTCGAAAGTGAATTCGTTCGTGCCGGAGGCCGAGAAGGCCAGCTTTCCATTGCCGGGTTGCTTCACCGGTGTCTGGGCAAGAGACGGCCCGCATATTCCAAGAACAACAGCAAGAATAGTCAAAGTACGCGATTTCATTTTGATTTGATGCCGGAAAGGGTTGGTGGGGGAGGATTGAGTATGGTTTCTGCCCAAATGATAACCTGCTCAGCCATCTCTATGGCCGCTCGTACCTCAGCGCGGCTGATTTGGTGGATATAGCCCGGATAACGAGATTCTACGGCGTAAGGGGTGAGAGTCTTTACGTTGGCCAGGGCAGGAGGCCAGACGTGGCCCGAGTTCGTCCACCGCTTGACCAATTCCTTGAGATCGTGCGTGAGCGGGAAGGCAATCCCCTGGTGAATCATTACTGCTTTAATGGCTTTTTCCGCCGCTTGCTGTGCATGGAAGGCGGTCTGGTTGGGCAGCACCTCCGGATTGCCTTCAACATCCCGGGCCACGGCCAGATCACTCTTTGCATGGCGCAGCCAGTCTTCCGGCGTGCCCGGGGCTGGGTTAATCGGGCTGCTCATAGGCCAATTTGCCGTGCTCGCAGGCCTCGCGGTAGATCAAGCCGGGCGTGTTGCGCAACGCGTTGAATTGGGATTCCGGGACCACCAGGATGTCCATTGGCATATCAATATCATCCACCGCGTCCCGCAGCCGCACGCTCTCGGCCCTGGGGTTCGCGACCCGATCCTCCGTTACGACCAGCACGTCCAGATCGCTGTCGCGGCCCACGTGTCCGCGTACGTAGGAACCGAACAGGATGATTTTGCGCGGGCGGGCGACCGCGATGAGACGCTGAACCACGGCCTCAACCTTTTCCGGCGTCAGTGCCCAGGGAACTGTTGCAAGCGTGCTCATGGAAAGAGGAAACGGTGAAGCCACCCGACTGGCAAGTGAATTCCTCGCGCCTAACCTGCGGGCCAAGGTCATCCTCCCAGGGAGGTTGGGTCAGTCACATCGCCTTTGTTGAAGTCCACGTATTCTTCAGTCAGGTCGGCGGCGTAGATGACGGCGCTGGACCGACCGAGGTTGAGGTTGACGTGGAGGTCGAATTCTTTCGGGGCGACCGCGGCACAGAGCGCCTTGAAGGTGGCCTTGGTCGGCTGGCCACGCTTGAGGCTCCAGAGAATATCGCGGCTGCCGGGCGCACTGTAGCCGATGTCCACCTTTTCCTCGACCACGGTTGCGGGGCTGTAGCCTACAGCAGCGATGATGCGGCCCCAGTTAGGATCGCCCCCGTGCCAACTGGTTTTGACGAGCGGGCTGTTGGCCACCGCCCGCGCGGCAGCATCGGCGTCACTGAAGGATTTCGCGCCGTTGACCCGCACGGTGACGATCCGCGAGACGCCTTCGCCATCGCGCACGATCATCTTCGCGAGTTCGAGGCAGACGTGGCTGAGCGCGGCTTGGAATAGCCCGAAGCCTCCCGATTTCGGATTACCTGCCAGCCCATTGGCCAGCACGAGCACCGTATCGTTCGTGCTCATGTCGCTATCCACCGTGATGCGGTTAAAGCTGTTGGCTACGGCTTCGCGCAACGCGGCCTGCAGGACCTTGGCCTCAATCCGGGCATCGGTGGTGATAAAGCACAGCATCGTGGCATGGAGAGGGTTGGCCGCGGGGCGTTTGCCAGTGGCGCTCATGCCGGGCTGAATCATGCCGGCGCCTTTGCAGATGCCGCCGACGCGGACTGACTTGCCGCCCAGTTTGAACTCCACGGCGACTTGTTTGGCCTTCGTGTCACTGGTCATGATGGCTTCGGCTGCCTGGGCGGCGTGGTCGGGCGTAGAACCCAGTCCGACAGCAGCCTCAATGATGCCGGCGCGGATATTGTCCATCGGCATTGTGACACCGATACGGCCGGTGGAACCGACGAGGACCGAGCCTGGCGGCAAGGTGAGGGCCTGTTCCGTGAAGCGCGCCATCTCCCCGGCGTCCTTCAAGCCCTGGCGGCCGGTGCAGGCGTTGGCGTTGCCGGAGTTGGCGACGAGTGCCTGGGCATTGCCCTTTTCCACGCGCTCGACGCAGACTTTTACGGGGGCGGCGCAGGCCTGGTTGGTCGTGAACATGCCGGCCACCGTCGCGGGCACTTCCGAGACGATCAGCGCCAGATCACGCTTCTTGCCTTTGGCCGAGCCTTTGCCGGTGCCCAGGCGTTTAATATCGCAGAATACGCCGGAGGCACGAAATCCTCGCGCGGCGACAATGGAACCTGGGATCGCAGTCAGTTTTGCTATCATATTACCAGTCATGGTTAGTCTGAGGGATTGAGTCTGTACCTACTTCCGCCACTGGGCATCCGCAAAGTTCATGAAGATATTCCAGTCAGCAGGCCCCATCGAATGCTTGCCTTCGCGGATATAATAGCCGAGGGGACTCGCGACGAGTTGGCCTCGCGGCGGCATCTCCTTGGCCGCCAATCCTTCCGAGCCGAGGAAGCGATAGACCGGGTCGGCGGCCTGGAGCACCTGAAACTGGCCGGTCGGATTGGCCCACTGGTCGCCTTCGGCGGCGGAGAACAGGACTGGGCGCGGCGCGCAGAGGGCTACCAGGCAATTCTGATCGAATGGCAGGCGCTGCACGTCGTTGTTGAATTGTTTGAACTGGGCATTGAACCAGTGCGGGAACACGTCGTTGATGCGCTTGACGGACTCGCCGATCTTGCCCCGGCTCGGCGCCGTGCCACCGCAACCCGCCTGATGTGGGAACGCGATCGCAATGCGCTCGTCATAAGCCGCCGCCACAAGTGCGGTCTTGCCGTTGCGCGAGTGGCCCAAGGACGCGATGCGGTGCGGGTCCACACTGGGCTCGGTCACCAGGTAATCCACGCAACGATGGAAGCCCCAGGCCCAGGCGGCAATTGTCCCCCGGTTGGTGGGGTTATTGCTGGCCGGGTCACCCTTGGCCAGCCAGGCGTAAAGGCCTTGGCTCACGTCTCCGCGATCGGAATCCACGTCCCCACTGTAAAAGGCCGCCAGGGCGTAGCCGCGCCGCACGATTTCGGCAAGCGGCCAGTCGCCGACCTGCGAGCCGCGGGCGGCTTCGGTGGCGGCGTTCTTGGGGCAACCCTTGCAGAAAGTGCCCAGCCAACTTCGTGTCAGAGGCACGCGCGGATCATCCGTCAGGGTGTGATTGCCGCAGAAGTTCATGGCCAGAAACACCGGCGCGGGGCCCGTGCGCTCGTTCGGCACTACCAGCATCAGATCAATCCACGGCGCGTTGGTGGGGCCCATTTCCAAGGTCACCAGCTTGAGTGTCGCCTTCCCGCCCAGGAAATCATGGTATTCGCCGACAAGCTTGACCTCGGTATGGTCGGGCTTTGGAGGGATGGCGCCGTACATGTAGTGCTGGAAGAGCGCCTGTAGCTCGGGGCGGCGCTCTTTGAACCACTGATCGCGAGAAGTAACTCGCCGCCCATCGAACATCACCAACGGATCGGGCAGGGCGGCCTGGGGCTTCAGTGTAGAAGGATCGGGGAATGATGTGCTGGACGAAGGGTCTGCACCGGCGGCGGGAAGGGCTGCCCATAGCGCCATGATGAGACCTAGCGCGCAGGCAAAACTGCTTGGGTGAATCGGTAGCCGGAGTTGGTGGGACGCCGCCTTCCCCCACACCCCGGCCCTCTCCCTTAGGGAGAGGGAGAATTGTTGGCAGCGCGACGGCGAGGCGGGCACGCTGGAGAATGTCGAGGGACTGGGCATCTTCATAACCTTCATATCAACCCCGCGGTTTCCGGGAACCCACACATCAGGTTCATGCTTTGCACGGCCTGGCCGCCGGCGCCTTTGACCAGGTTGTCCTCGGCGCTCATGACGATCAGGCGGCCGGTGCGCGGGTCATGGCGCCAGGCAATCTCGATGACATTGGTGCCGACGACGTTCTTGGTGTCGGGCAGGGCTTTGCCTTCCAGCAATCGGACGAAGGGCTCGTTCGCATAGGCGGCTTGATAGCACGCGGTCAGTCTGCTGACCAGAGATGACGCATTATTATCGGTGGGTGTCAGGTAGAGCGTGGTGAGGATGCCACGGTTCACCGGGATCAGGTGCGGCGTGAACTGAATCGTTATCTGCGTGCCCGCTGCGATTGATAGCTCCTGTTCGATCTCTGACAAGTGCCGGTGCTTGGGGATGCCATAGGGCCGCACGCTTTCATTGCATTCGACGAAGAGGTAATCGAGTTCAGCCTTTCGACCCGCGCCGCTGACGCCGCTGAGCGAGTCGGCGATGATGCTGGCTGGCTGGATCAGGCCCGCCTTGAGCAGCGGCAGCGTCGGCAACAGAATGCTGGTCGGGTAACAGCCCGGCGAGGCGATGAGCGATGCCTGCCTAATCTGTTCGCGATATACTTCCGGCAAACCATAAACCGCCTGGGCGAGCAGCTCCGGCGCCGGATGGTCATGCGCGTAAAAATCCTTATATACCGCTGCGCTCTTGACACGAAAATCGGCGCTCAGGTCAATGACCTGGCAGCCGAGCTGGAGCAAGGGCACGGCAAACTCAGCGGCGACGCCGTGTGGCAGGGCCAGGAACACGATCTGCGCCTGTTTGGCCAGCAATTCGGCTTTCGGCTCGCTGAAGCGTAAAGTCTTGGCGCGGGGATGGTGGGCGAACTTCGGGAAGACCTGTGCCACTGTCTGCCCGGCGTATTGCCGGGATGTGACAGCGGCGAGCTCTGCCTGCGGATGCGATAGCAGCAGGCGCACCAGATCCTCGCCGGAGTAGCCCGAGGCGCCTACGATTGCAACTTGTATCATATTCAGTATTCAGTAGTCCGTAGTCGGTTGCCGGCTTGCGGAGCCGTGACCGCTACGGACTACTAGATAACAGCCGCAGGCTCCATAACAAAAAACCCCGCCGGATTGAACCAGCGGGGCGGGGAAATCTCCAGCGCGATTAACGCTTGCTGTACTGGAAGCGTTTGCGCGCGCCCGGCTGGCCGTACTTCTTGCGCTCTTTCATACGCGGGTCGCGGGTCAGAAGCCCTTCCGCTTTCAAGACCGGCCGCAGGTTGGCATCCACCGTAAGCAGAGCCCGAGCGATGCCATGCCGCACCGCGCCAGCCTGGCCGGTCGGGCCCCCACCGGAAACGGTGATATGGGCGTCAAACTTGTCGGCGGAGGCGGTGACGGTCAGCGGTTGGGTGGCGACCATGCGCAGGGCTTCCGTCGGGAAATAGTTCTCGAACGGCCGGCTGTTGACCAGAATCTTGCCGGTGCCGATGGCCAGACGCACCCGCGCCACCGCGGACTTGCGGCGACCGGTGCCGAGGTGTTTAGGAGCTTGAACTTCTGGGATCTTTATGTCGGACATGCCTGAGGGAGGTTGATGGTGGATGGTGGATGATTGATAAGCTTACTTCGCCGCGACCAGCGGTGCGGGCTGTTGGGCAGAATGCGGATGCTGGTCGCCCTTGTAAACTTTTAGCTTGGTCATCAGCACCCGGCCCAGCCGGTTCTTGGGGACCATGCCGCGCACGGCGTGGGTGATGATCTTCTCGGGTTGCCGGGCGCGGACCTCGGCGACGGGGCGGTATCGCTCGCCGCCTTTCCACCCGGAATAGCTCATGTAAGTCTTCTGGCTCTCCTTCTTGCCAGTGAGGATGATTTTCTCGGCGTTGATGACGACTACAAAGTCACCAGCGTCAAGGTGCGGCGTATAGACGGGCTTGTTTTTCCCGCGCAGTATGTCGGCGACTTGCGCCGCCAAACGGCCCAGCACGGCGCCCTTGGCGTCGATTACATGCCACTTACGTTGGTCCAAATTAACTTTCGGCAGATGCGTTTTCATCTCAAATCCTAATCAAAAGAGAGGGGAAGATAGCAAACCAGTCGCTCAAGTCAACAGCCATTTCAGTTGTATTTCAATTGTATTCAAGCATGGACACTCAGCCGGGTGGCTTTTAGGATACAAGGCCAAGGCGCTCTTTTATCGCAGATTTGAGATTAGCCGCAGCGACCGGGAGTGCCGGACGTGTTATGAACTCAGAACTCGAAGCCTATTTTGTCTCCGCGCGAACCGCTGGGGTGGAGTCGCGGGAAGACCCGCAAGTGCTACAGAGGAAGCGGGTGGACCTTCCGACGAGGTTTCTCGAGCAGGCGGATTCGCTGCTGAAGCCGGTGATGGATTCTACCGCGGAAACGCTTCGAAGGCATGGCTACGGGGCCACGGTGGAGCTCGTCCGAGACCAGAGCGGCTCTGATCCAAATACTTTCCCCTACATTACCCTGCACTTTTCAGCGGACCGCGCCTGGCGCCCCGTCAATCCGGTAGCGCCGATTCATGTAGAGGTCATCGGCGACCTGGTAAATGGCGATGGCATCCTTTTCAAGTTCGCGGTCGGCATCGGTCGGTTGCGCTAGCAAGCTCATATCCACAACCTTCGGGTCGCCCTGGTAGAATTCCACCGATTGCTTTAGCCCCAGGACCGCGAGCCGGTCGTGTGTCAGCAGGCCGATATCGCGGTTGTGGTGAAGCAACGCGCGGCCCTCGGCTGGCGGGCTCTTGAGCAGATCGCGGCCAAAGAACAGGCTTTCATAGGGCCGTCCCAACAGCCCGAGAAGGGTCGTCGGCACATCCAGCGAGCAGCCCAGTCGCGAGACGCGGGCGGGGCCCTTGACGACCGCCGGGCCCGTGATCAATAGCGGGATTTCATAGGAGTGAATGGGGATGCTCTGCTTGCCATAGACCCGCGCGCCGTGGTCGGCAACCACCACAAAGACGGTGTTGGTCCAGAAGGCCTCCTTTTTCGCGGCTTCGAAGAAGCGGCCCAGCGCGAAGTCGGAATACTTTACCGCATACTCGCGAAGCCGCTTATCGGGGTCTTCGGGGATTTTGCCCTTCGGATAGGAGTAGGGCTTGTGATTGGAGACGGAGAGAACCGTGCCGCAGAACGGCTGGCCGGTCTTCGCCAGTTCGCGGAACTCCTCCACCGCGCGCAGCATCAGGTCCTCATCGCAGACGCCCCAGATCGTCGTGAAGCTCGGATGCTTGAAGTGCTTCTGCTCGACGAAGCGGTCGTAGCCGTTGCGGACTGCGAAGGAGCGCATCCCGTCGAAGACGCCGCGCCCACCGTAGAGGAAGACTGTCGAGTACCCGTCGCGTTTTAGCACGCGGGCAATGGTCTCGACATTGTCCGAGCGGTCCCGTTTCACGATGGACTCGCCCGGCAGCGGCGGGAAGGAGGACAGCACGCCCTCGAACCCCCGCACGGTGCGGTTGCCGGAGGCAAACAGGTCGGTGAAGAGCATGCCCTCCTCCGCGGCCAGCTTGTCCATCTCCGGCGTGAGCGTGTTCTTGCGCCCCAGGCAGCCCCAGAATTCCGAGCCCAGGCTTTCCTCGAGGATGATCACGACGTTAAGGCGGGGGCGGTTTGGGTCGCCCCCCACCCGCCGGCGGATGGTCTGGCCATCCTCGGCAAACTGGGTGTTCGGTTCGGCGAGCAGCCGGCGCGCGCGCCGGTAAGCTTCATCCCTCGGCATGGTCTTGTAGAACGCAGCGTAATCGAGGTTGTTAGTCCAGATCGCGGCGAATAGGGAGAGCGGGCCATTGTTGGCCACTTCGTTCAACGTGCGGTCATTGCTGACATGTGCGCCTTTGAGATTGAGAGTCGGCGCGAGCAACGCGGCCAGCGCGACCGCGGCCGCCAGATGAAGCAGGCGGAACCTGGCGGCGAAGGGCCGTTCCCACATCTGATTAAACAACCGGCTTGCCGCGAACAGCCAGCCCAGGCTCAGGGCCGCGCAAACTGCCAGAATAATTCCGACATGGTACGACTCCCAGATATTAACGAAGACTTCCCGAGGGTAGAGGATGTAATCGACTGCGACGGTGTTGAAGCGCGCCTTGAACTCGTCAAAGAAGAAGAACTCGGTGAAGAGCATGAAGCTGTGGACGAACCAGAAGACAAAGCACCCCCCCATGAACAAGACTCGGTGCCACATGGCTCCGAAGGAGCGGTCCGGCACGATCAGCATCCAGCACAGCAGCGGGATGGTCTCCATAAGCGCCGCGAAGACATCCCGATGGAGGCCGCCCAGAAAGACGAGCACGCCTTCGGCAACCGATGCTCCCGCCGGTTTGAAGGCAATAAACAGGACCACCCGGGTCAGGAACCAGACGGCTAGCAATGAAAGCAACCAAAACCCGGCGAAGCCGTAGCGCGATCGTTTCCAGGACAGTTCAGCAGCGGGAACATCGTTACTCATCGCGCACATTAGAGCCTTTTCCTTCCCCAGTCGCAAATCATTTCACTGGGGTGCGCCCGTCCCCGGGCGCATGCATGAAGGAGCGCGGACATTCCTGTCCGCCGGTGTTCCCCACCACCCGCGAGGCGGACAGGAATGTCCGCGCTTCTTCCGGCGCTTCATGCATACGCCCTGGCCCGGTCCAGGCAGGCTCCGGCACTGGTCGTATGCAATGGATGCACCCCTTTCTTACCGCTTCCGGCAAAACTGAATGCCATCAGCGACCGAGAGCAGCACCGCCTCGACGCGCGCGTCGTTGGCCAGCTTGTGATTCAACGCTTCGACGGCCCGCACGATTTCCTCCTTCGCCTTGCCTGTGCCGACTCGGCCGCCCGAGAGCATGTTGTCGAAGAGAATGAGGCCATTACGCCGCATGCGCGGCAGGATGAGCTCGTAGTAGGCATCGTATTCTGTCTTGGCGGCATCGATGAACGCGAAATCGAAGTTCAGACCGGGCTCAAGCCGTTTCAGCGTGGGGATGGCGGCCCCCAGGCGCAGATCGATCCGGTCCTGCACCCCGGCCCTCGCCCAGTACTTCCGCGCGATGTCCGTCCATTCCCGGCTGGCATCCACGCAGATGAGCCGCCCTTTCGGAGACATGGCGCGCGCAATGCACAGGGAGCTGTAGCCGGTGAACGTCCCGACCTCGATGGCCGACTTTACGCCGGCCGCGGCAACCAGGACGCTCAGGAAGGTTCCCTGGTCGTCGCTGATCTGGCATTTGCTGATTTCCTCACCCAGCGCAGCGGTCTCCGTGCGGAGTTCATGCAGGAGCGGGTCCGCTGCGTCACTGCGGCAGCCGCTTAGGTAGTTGTAGATACGGTTGTTTAGTCGGAGGTATTTGGTGCCCATGAGAGGTGAAACGTGATGCGTGAAACGTGAAACGTGAAACGTGATGCGGGTGGTCGTCTATAATTGGGTCATGGGGCTCAGCCAAGCTTCTGGCCTGGCATCAATGGGTGACCGGCCAGGAATTCCTGGGCGCTCAGGCGCCGGCCGCCTTCGCGCTGCAAGGTCAGAATCCGCAGCGCCTCGCAGCCACAGCCGACCACAATGCCGGTCTTGTCGGCCTGGAGGATCTCGCCCGCCGAACCGGAGCGCTCAATTGCCTCCGCCTGCCAGATTTTGAGCAGGTGCGGATGGGGTTGCCCGGGCAAGTAACTGAATGCTCCAGGCCAGGGCACTAGTCCGCGCACGCGGTTCCAAATGATGCGCGCCGGTTGGGTCCAATCAATGTGCCCGTCCTGCTTCTTTATCTTGGAGGCATAACTGACCCCCTCGGCTGGCTGAGCCTGGGAAGGAATTCTGCCGGCTACATATTCCGGTATTGTCTTTAGCAGCAGCTCCGCCCCCAGCCGGGCAAGTCGGTCGTGCAGAGTCTCCGCGTTGTCCTCGGGATGAATCGGGGTCTTTGCCTGGCTCAATATGGCGCCGGTATCCAGGCCGGCGTCCATCTTCATGATTGTCACACCAGTTTCGGGGTCACCGTTCAGGATGGCCCACTGGATTGGCGCTGCGCCGCGGTACTTGGGGAGGAGAGACGTGTGGACATTGAGGCAACCGAAGCGCGGCAAGTCCAGGATGCTCTGCGGCAGAATCTGCCCGTAGGCCGCCACCGCGATCAAGTCGGGCTGCAAGTCGCCGAGGGTGCCCAGGAATGCCTCGTCGCGCGCGCGTTCCGGTTGCAGGACGGGAAGCTTGGCCTGCACGGCAAGGGTCTTCACCGGCGAGGGCTGCAGTTTCAGTGCCCGTCCCTTCGGGCGGTCCGGCTGGGTGACGACTGCCACGACCTGGCAATCGGGTGACTCAATAAGCGCTCGCAGGCTGTCGCACGACAGTTCCGCCGTGCCCATGAAAATGATACGCAGAGAATTCATGCGGAATGACTTCAGGCCAGGAGCTACCGCAGCAACCGCCGCGCTTTGGCGGGCCGGGATTGGGGTCGGGGTCGGCGCGCGGCCGCTGGCGCTACCGCCGGACCGGTCACCGTGCGTTTACCCAGGGACGTGGCGCAGCGGGAGCAGAGGAATTCGTAGAGCTCCCCGGAAGGCAGCACCAGCAGCAAGCGTTCGCGCACCGGTTGGGAGCAACGGCACTTGGGACAGTAAAGTTCACTAGCCGTGAAGGAGCCAAACTGCTGTGACATGTCACTTGGCGTCTTTGTGCCGCAAACGGATTTCCTTGATTTCAACGAACGGGATCATGACTTCCTCAGAAACATGTCCGTGCTGCACCTGCAAATGGAGTTCGTTCGCGGCGATGCGGCTGATCCGTTGTCCGATATACTCCCCACGCGATGACTTGATAACCAGCACCATGTCGCGGTCCGCGTCGCGGCGCACCACGCCGAAGAAGCCGGCGAACTTCGTCTCGATGAAGCGGCGGTTGAAAGTGAACTGGCCGCGCTGGAAAACGACGGTCTCCGGTAGCGCGGGCTTCTGCTCGCCTCCCTGGAATTGCCCTAGCTTAATATCGTCCGAGGGCCCCGTATCCGCCAGCCTCAACCCCGTCGGATGCTCCACTCCGGCCGCCTGCATGGGATTGACGGCGTCGGCTGCGCCGCCTTCCGGCGCTGCCTCGGGCGCTGGCGTCCAGGTTTCTTCGACCGGCACCAGCATGGTGGGCATGGACAGGAAGATAATCGGCCCGATTATAGGTAGAGCGGCGGATACGCCGCAGACCAGCGCCGTCGGTCGCCCGCGGAAGATCGATATTTCGTAGCCGGCGTAGATATTGGCGGCATAGAGCAGCACCATGATCAAGAGCCCGAGGCCAGACGAGGCGAGGGCGCCGACCAGGGATTGCTTCGGCGGCAACGCCAGGCGAGTCGGCTGCTTGATGTTCACCTCGGTCTTCTTGATCTTGTCAGCCTGGGTTATCTCGATGAAGGGCTCGACCAGCGACGTCAGCTTCTGGACCTTGGCGAGCCGCTTGAGGTCCTCCTGCGATAAATTGGCCCACTGCACTCGCTCGTACTTGCCTTCTCCCACCTTGATCTGCATTCCCGCATCGCTCTCTGACCCCATGAGCAATTCGCCGGTAATCGTCTCGCCGTTGGCGAGCGTAAGGGTCTCCGCGTAAGCCGGCCCAGCCAGCAGCCCGCCGATCAACCAAGCGGTGATTAAACACAATCTGAGCACCATGGGAAAGCTCAATAACAGACACTTTGGGTGGAAGAAAGCAAAATGTGCTTCTTCGAGTGGCGTCTTCGGATTTCGGCCTTCGGATTTCCTTCGGGTTTCGGGCCTCGGATTTCGGATTTAACCGCCTACCGGCCCCTCACCGTGCCCACCGTCTCCACCAGGTCTTCGACGACCCAGTTAGGGCGCATGGTCTGGAGCAAGTCAGCCGCCGCACCATGCTGCCAGACCGCGTAACGAACGGTCTTGAGCGCATCGCCCCGCAGGTCGGGTTGGGCCAGCAAGCCGGCCAGATACCCCGCCAGCACGTCGCCGCTGCCGCCCTGGGCCAGGTGCGGGTTGCCCGAAGGGTTCACATAAACTTCCCCCGCACTTCGGCCAATGAGCGTTTGGTGACCTTTGAGCACCACCAGGCAATTGCCGAAACGCCGCGAGATATTGCGCAGGGCGTTCAGCCGGTTGGCCTGCACCTGCGGCGGAGGACAGCGCAACAGCCGCGCCGCCTCGCCGGGGTGCGGCGTGATGACGCGCAAGGCCTTTCGCGGCACGGCGTCCATCGGCAGCCAGTCCAATGCGCTGGCATCGACCACCACCGGCAGGAACAGGTCGCGCCACATGTTCCGCGTCAAAACCTTCATCTGTTCGGGCATGTCGGCGGCCGCCAGCCCAGGACCGATCAGGAGCGAATCGTGCGAGCCGGGCAGTTTGCCCTGGGCTATCCAGGGGGAAACCATGACGGCCCGCAATTGAGGCGCTACGGCGTGATAAACCGACTCCAGCGTATGCAGCGTGATCAGCCCGGGCTGCGCTCGTTGGGCCCCGCGGGCCGCCAGCGTCGCGGCGCCGTGATAGCCCAGGCTGCCCGCCACGATCGCCAGGTGGCCATAGCTACCCTTATGCCCCGCCGCCGCGCGCGCGGGTGGAAAGCCCGCGAAATCCTCCGGCAAAGTCCATTGCAGCTCACTTGCCTGGGTGCAGGGTGCCAGACCTACGTTGGCTGCGACCTCGAGCCGGCCCACAAATGGCCAAGCCGCCGGCTGTAGCATCCCGGTCTTGGGCGCGCCCACGGTGAGCGTCACCGCGGCCTGAATCGCCGCACCTTGAGGTTCGCCGGTGTCGGCGTTCAGCCCCGACGGCACATCCACCGCCAGAACCGGCAAGCGCGCCGCATTGACACGCTCGATGAAGCTGACCCACTCCGGCCCGAGCGGCCGGTCCAGCCCGATGCCGAACAGCCCATCCACTACCAGCGCCGGACGCGACGCCAGCAGCGCGTCCAGCTTCGCCAGATCCGTCGCGTTCTCAGACACCTCCAACACTTCGACCTGACGGTCGGGCAGGTGTTCCCGGGCACATCGGGCGTCGTCGCCGTTGTGGCCTTTGCCCGCGAGGATGAGGATTGAGTCGCCGGCGTGCGTCAACTGGAGCGCACGGTGGGCCACACATCGCCCGACGCGGCGAATGACTTCCGCTTCCTGCTGACCGGCGGCCCAGGTGGCCTGCTCCCAGTCGCGCATCTGTGCGATGCTGATTACTGGCACTGGCATAGCCCGGGACGATACCCCTTTCCGGCGGGAACGGAAGCCTAATCAGCCAAAGGGAGTGTCGCGGCCAAAGGGAGGTTGAGCGTGCGCCGCTCACATTTCTCCAACGTTGTTGGCACGGGTGACTGGAGCGCGGACATTCTTGTCCAATGCCGCTAGGAATTGGCCCCTGGTCTGGAGGGTGAC
>CAIWJG010000114.1 GCA_903912925.1 uncultured Verrucomicrobia subdivision 3 bacterium
GCGGATAACTGCTCCAGGCAAAGGCCGACAGCGCTTGGCCCGGCTTGAGCACCTTCGCTCGCGGCGGATTCAAATGCACGTAATCACACACCGTCTTGAGATACCCGTGGCCGCTCCCATCCACGATCAGCGCCTTATACCTGCCACTAAACAAATGCCCAAATTCCTTGTGCCGCCGGTTATAGCGGCTGGTATAGGTCCCGAGGAGCCACTTCATCCCCACCACCAGGTTGGGTTGGGGCGTTTCGATGACCAGGTGAAAGAGGTTGCGCATCAGGCAATACGCATGGACCTGCCAGCCAGTCTTGCCACACACCTCGGTCAGCGTCTCCAGCATCCGCTCCCGGTCCTGGTCATCCTTAAAGATCGCCTCCCGCCGGTTGCCCCGATTCGTCACATGATAAATCGCCCCAGGATATTGAATGCGCAGCTTCCGAGCCATGAATCCAGCTTGGCCTCACCACGCCTGTTGGCGCAAGCAAAGTATTACAAGTGATTACAAGCTCATGAACTGACCCCTTTATGACCCCGCCACCGCTCAATAGAACCGCTGCTCTCCGCTGGGATTATAGAGATGGTTTCGATGGCGCATCCCAAATATATGGGGCAGCAATAAACTCTTTAGCCTTCTCGTGTCCACGCTCGGCAGCCCATCGCAGCCGTGTAAAAGCCAATCCGGTGTCTTTAGCGACTCCGTTTCCATAGTAGTAGCACATGCCTAGAGCGAACGCGCCATCGGTGCTGCCCAGCGTTGCGGCTGCTTCGTACCACTTCACAGCCGCCGCATAATCCTGCGCCACGCCACGCCCAAAATAGTAGCCGTGGCCCAAATAGACTTGAGCGCCGGCCTCATTCTGATCGGCGGCCTTGCGATACCACTTCATCGCCTCGGCTTGGTCGTTCGGGACACCTTTGCCTATTGCGTACATCGTTCCCAAGCTCTTTTGAGCACTAGCGTTCCCTTGCTCGGTGGCCTTGCGATACCACTTCACCGCCTCCGCATTATCCTGAGCCACCCCTTGGCCATGAAAGTAGCAACCCCCCAGACTGCATTGAGCCTCGGCGTTATTCTGCTCGGCAGCTTTGCGCCACCACTTCACCGCCTCCACGTTATCCATCGTAAAACCTGCGCCCCAATAGTAGCAGAGGCCAAGACCATATTGCGCCGAGGCGTTATTCTGATCGCTGGCTTTGCGGTACCACTTCACCGCCTCTGCATAGTCTTGCGCCACACCCTTCCCTTGGTAGTGCATGTCCCCAAGCTGGGCTTGTGCTTGAGCATCACCCGCTTCGGCGGAGCTTCGGATGTCCAGATTCTTCTCGACTACCGGAGCCGGTGGTGAAGCTTGGTTCGTGTCCGCCTGCCCTGACTCCTTTCTCGGCAAGTCAGACTTGAAAGCCCAAAAGAGCACGGAAAGCACGAACAGCACCCCCGCAATACCGAGTGCGACCGAAATCATGGAAACTGGTTTCTCGCCGCCGCTGGGTTGCTGGCCTAATGGCTGTGGCGGCGCAGTTATCGGTTCGGACAGGCTCGGAAGTTCACGACCGCAGTTCTTGCAAACCGTGGCCCCTTCTGGTACGCCACCGAGGCAGGCAGGGCAGTTGCGCGGGTAGTCGAGAATCAAAACGATAATCCAGCCTATCGGGCCAAGGAGGCACCCTAGCGCGAACCCGTTTCCCCCGTTACCTTTGGCCGAGCCGATGACAGCGCCAACAAGGCCACCGACCACCAACCAGACAAATATCCAAACCATTAAGTCGTCATCCATAGCTACCTCGAAAGCAGAACATCACAGCGCGACTCCAACGCGACGACTATGCGCCTCTGCCGGGGGATTGCCAAGCCCTATTTCACGATCTGACACCCTGCCGCCGCAAAGTCGCCCATGGCTATATTTCGGTTTGCCGACCAGCTCGTGAAAGGGGTCAAAACCGTAGATTGCTCACTTTAGCCGCTGCCTCCATGTAGAATCTACGGCTGACCCTTTAGGGTTAAGAAAACACTACAATCTCACGCACCCCTTTATGGCGAATGGCGCTTACATAAGCTCATTTTGCCTTACAAAACGTCTCAAAAGCCCAATGATTCTCGCACTCGATGGCCTTATGTAAGCGCCATTCCCCCTTTATGGCACAGACCGGTCTTTGACTTTGTTCGTTGACGACGTAGAGGGGCGATCTCATGACGCCAGATCACTGCCTATTTTCAAGTGGCCTCAAAAGATCATGCACTGGTTGGCTTGTTGGAACGCTGCCTTGCTCCTTCTCGGGCTCGTTTCTTGATGTGTGGTTCAGCCAGGCCACTAATGCAACAATCAAGACAAGTAGCGTGCAAAGCCCGATGATCTTGGCCATGTATCCAGAAGGATGCCGAGGCAGCTTAATCGTCTGGCCACAAAGCGGACATGGCGCTTGCTGACCCGCCAGCACGGTCAGATACAACATCGCGCCTCCGCACCGTGGACAGGCATACCCTATTTCAGTTTCCTGCGCGACCGACGCCGACCAAGCCCGCTTGCTTGCAAAAACAAGGCCACCGTAGAAATTCCTAAGGGCACCTTTAACCAAGTCTCGGCCCGATAGTCTTGTCCTCTGCGCCTTACTGTGCCGCCCTTCCGTGGATTCGGTAGCGCTTTCAGTCCTGTATCGCCCATGAAGCTTGAATGTTGCCTCAACCACCCGAATTATAAAACCTACAAGAAGTACCACAATAAGGGCGATCAAGGCCTCCCATATAATCCTGCGACCAAGGCTCGGCGCTACGGCCAGCACGATTAGATCCCGACTAATCAACGCCAGCAACAGGACGGCCAACGCCAGCGCCAGGACGGCGGCAACCCTGCTGTTGAACCGGCGCAGCAAAAACGCCAGAACGGCCTGAACGAGCGCCAAAACAAGAGAAGTCTTGTTCCCAGCGAGTCCTCTAACGAGGTCCGCCGCTGCGCTGAAGAAGAGGAACTGTGCCGCACTGCGAACCCGTGATAGGGCCTCTTCCCGAGTCTTGATGCGTGCGAAAAGACCAAGAGAGCTCACCTTCAAGTTTTGAAGCAATTCAGGAAGGGTTCTGCAAAGCCTTTGCACCTTCCGTGCGAAGCCTCCCTTATAGTTGTCGAGGGCTGGCTGTGTAAGTGGGGCGGAGAATTGGCTGGATAGAGTGAAGGACTTCAATTCTACACGAATGCAAGGGCGTTTAACCGGAGCGGGTGGGGCGGAGGATTGGCTGGATAGAGTGAAGGGCTTGGGTCCGCCTGCTGAGGAACGCTTTCCTTTTCGACTTGGCGGGCAGTCGGTGTACATGTGCGTGGGACTGGCAGGGGAACTACCAGTGGAGATTGTTGCAGCGGGCAGGGGACTCCCACAGTAACGGCATTTAATCGCTTCTCGCAGAATAAGTTCGGCGCAGAATGGGCACTTCTTCCTTTCGGAATCAGAGGATGGTCCAGGAAGGCTTGGCTCCTGTTTGCTCTGCCTTGGCAGTTCACGACCGCAGCCCTTGCAGACGGCGGCACCTTCAGGAACCCCACACTGGCAGTCCGGGCACTTGCGCGGGTAGTCGAGAAGCGCAACGATAATCCAGCCTATCGGGCCAAGGAGGCACCCTAGCGCGAACCCGTTTCCCCCGTTACTTCTGGCCGAGCCGATGACAGCGCCAACAAGGCCACCGACCACCAACCAGACGAATATCCAAACCATTAAGTCGTCATCCATAGCTACCTCGAAAGCAGAACATCACAGCGCGACTCCAACGCGGCGACTATGCGCCTCTGCCGGGGGATTGCCAAGCCCTATTTCACGATCTGGGTACCCTGCCGCCGCAAAGTCGCCCATGGCTGTATTTCGGTTTGCCGACCAGCTCGTGAAAGGGGTCAACCGTAGATTGCTCACTTTAGCCGCAGCTTCCATGTAGAATCTACGGCTGACCCTTTAGGGTTAAGAAAACACTACAATATCACGAACCGACCCTTTTACGATTTTAAGGCACCGCTTCTGCGTCAAGGATGCCCCTCCAACTAATGGGGAATTGCCTTTCTTGCGCCCCACCGACTCACTGACGCTGCGGGGGTGAACCCGCTGTTGTCGCCATTCTACGCGGCCAGCAAGCCGCAACCAAGTCCAGTTCCAGCGCTCGCAATCACCTCTGGCCATCCAGAGCCCGGGGATGAGGGGGCGTCAAAAGCACCTCCGCGCAAATCACATGGACTTCTTGACCCATTTGAATTCCTTCCAAGCGTACTCCATGCAGCGCTGGAAGGTCTCCTTTGAGCGAAGGAAGTCATATTTCTCCCGTTCGAGGCGATCAGCGTAGTCTCGATGGTTCAGAATGTAGAGTAGAATCCTCTTTACTTTTCCAGACGCCAACTTCTTCAGATAATCTCCAAACTCCCAGGAGGCCTTGAGGTCACCGCCATACGCTTCAACCAGTTCGGCAAGTTCGGGATCGTTGAGGATTCCTTGGATTAGGAGAGCCCAGATCAGGTTGCGCGCTCTGCGGATAGGCGTACTCCACTTCTGGGCCATCGATTCTTCCAAGTGACTCATCGGTGCGTGAACCTTAACGTAAACCTTGTAGAGGAGCACGATCTTGCGGGGATCGACGTGCAGGTAGTTCTGTCGAAAAGTCTCGTCGTACTGTTTTTGGGCCTCGAAAACATCAGGGAGCTTGGACATTCTTCCAATCTCGCCTTGCACCGCCAGGAACGTCTGAGCCAAAGGGCAAATTCGGATGGCCCGGCTGTCGTCGAGCCCCATCGCCTCTAATTCCTCTTCAGACATGCTTTCGAAGGCCCGCTCTTGTCTCGCGTAGAAGACGTGGGCCTCACCGCGAAACCTGTCTTCCAGTTCGCACTGGATGCGGTCGTTCGCGCGCAGGTTCCACGGCTCAACGGGGTTCTGACGGTTATTGCAGATCGTTACCATAGTGACGAAGTCGCTTGTGGGCTCGTCCTCAATGATCTTGGCAAGTACGCACACTTCATTCAGGCGTGCAGCGTTCGCCTTGAACTCGGCTTTGTCCGAATTGTCTGCCACAAACTTGGCCACGCTTCGTATTGTTTGCGCTCCGTTTAGGAGACGCGGGACAAGCAGTTTAGCCTTGCCATCCTCGATCGTGACCCTCTCGGCAGCCAGGGATACGCCGTTGTGATTGAACGGAAACACGTCGGGACTCGCGGTCTGCCGCAAGACTATGTCTGAGAGAGCCTCCCGGATCTTCCTGTTGGGCGCATTCTTATCTTCAAGTCCAAAGCGAATGTTGCGACTCAAGAAGCGGCGGCCCAGATTTTGGCTTATCTGGTAGAGATCCATAAGGCGGACAAAGCCGACATACATCTTCGCGCCATCGGTGGTCTGACGTGACGCGTGTTGAGTGAATGTGACGCTGGCCTCATCAACGAACACTTGGGGCGGGGGCGGACGCAGATGCGTCAGGAACTCAACCCGCAGTTCCGCCTGAGGATTTTGGAAGTACTCCCGCACCAGGTGCTGCTTGCTCTCGAGCTCTTCACGGAGGCAGTCAAGGCCCTTGCTCCCCTCTACCTTTTCGAGATCCCCAAGGAAGACCATGTGAACGAATACGCGATCAACCTTAGGCTTCTCGCTCAACTCTCCCCGAAGCCTGTTCAGCAATTCGTTTTTGTACGGATCAGCCATAGCGTTGCCAAAAATCCGCTGTAAGCCATCGGCTTTGAGGCGCTCCATCGATTGCTTGAACTGGTTGTGGTCCTCCGACCATTTGAACTGGTAGAGGTATAAGTTGAAACTTGGTCGATCGAGGTAAAATGCATCCAGCCCGTAGTCGTTCCCGCCAAATGCAATTTGGTTCCCGATTACCTCCGGAATACATTTGAATTTCCTGCACAGGTATAGGAGGGCGAAATAATCCTCCTTCCGCCCTTCGAATTTGTCCTTGTGGTCGCTGTAACTTTGGTCCAGGTCCTGCTTGTCACGTGGAGAGATAGCCATATGTTTATAGGAAGTTGCTTTGTGTGCGCCCGCTCGTACTGAGCGCTGCGCGGGTGATGGAGAATCGGTTTCCGGGCTCAGTAACAATGGCGAGACCTTATCATATGGCAGGCGCACCGACAATAGCCGATTTTGCCTGTCTTTAGCCGCTCTTGGCCAAGTACTCCGCCCGGTTTCTTGTGTGCGCAGCCCAAAACGCGGAAAATAAAGTTAATGAGCGTGTCATCTTCTTAGCAGTCGTTGGTTGGCGGGGGCGGCGTGCCGGCTCTTGCCCCGTTGCTGCAGCAACCACGCCAGATGACCCCGGGTGCCCATGTTCAGCCGCTCCGCAATCCAGACCAGCGGCATTGTCGTCTGCGACCGCAACTTCCAGGCTAAATCCACTTTCTTCGGCTCGCCCTTCCGGTGGGCTCTTAGGTCCGCCTCGCTCCAGCGCATCCGCTTCAGCCCCGCAATCACCAATTGCTCGGCTTGCACCGCCTCCGCCTCCTGCACCACCTCCCCAAAATGGCTCGGCCCCGGACGCGTGTCCACCTGCTCCAGTAGCTCCTGCCGAAACTCTTCCCCACCCAAACACCAGCCCCGCTCCACCCGCTTGAACTCACCGCGCACACCGCGCAAAGCCTCCCCCCGCCGCCACTCCATTCGCTCCGCAAACACCCGGCGGCCCGCCGCGCTGTCCTTCGGTATGCCCCACTCTCCCAACAACCGGTCCACCCGCAGCCACTTCGGACGCCGCGACGGCACCCCCAAATACTGCGGATAACTGCTCCAGGCAAAAGCCGACAGCGCTTGGCCCGGCTTGAGCACCTTCGCTCGCGGCGGATTCAAATGCACGTAATCACACACGGTCTTGAGATACCCGTTGCCGCTCCCATCCACGATCAGCGCCTTATACCTGCCACTAAACAAGTGCCCAAATTCCTTGTGCCGCCGGTTATAGCGGCTGGTATAGGTCCCGAGGAGCCACTTCATCCC
>CAIWJG010000115.1 GCA_903912925.1 uncultured Verrucomicrobia subdivision 3 bacterium
AGAGTTTTGTTCGGAACCTCCCGCGCGAGTCGCGAGCAGCCCGAGTGAACGGGAGCGAACCCGTATCATTGAGATTGTCATGTTCTCACCTCGTCGTCTTGTAGGGGCGGTGTTACGCATTTAATTCCCCTCGTAATTTGTCCACAACTGTGGTCGTAGCGGTTTGAGGGCTTGTCCCGAACTGGCATTGTGTTTTGCACCCGAAGTACTGCGTTGTGATCGTAGCGGCGCGACTGGGATGGTTGGCCAGCGACTGTTGTGCGGTGAGCCAGGATTTATTCCCGCTTTCGTGCCGTACCCGGGGGGCATCCAGCGGGACGGCTTCCGGCATTGGCACCGTACGGCTGCCGTAGCGATGCAACGCAATTCCTGAAAGTCGGCAGAACAACAATCAAGCGGGCATCCGTGATCCTGCGTCGCACCCACTGCGGGCGCATTCGCGAGTGCTTGATGTTCAGGCGAAGCGGGACAACGGTGGCGAGGGGCAGAGCTCCGTCAGGAGCGCCATGTTTATAGCCGCACGGGTCAGAAGCTCAGCCCAGCCCCGTAATCAACCGGTCTGGAAAGAGAGAGTCCGGCCAATCTGCTTTTGGCGCTCATCGAAGGTGAGGAAGGCGCCGGCGCCGAGGGTCCAAGCCGCAGCGAGATGCCACAGGTCGAAGGAAGTATGCCGCTTGCTCCAGCCATGCGCTTCACCCAGGGATCGAGTCATCGTTACGGACTCGTCCAGGGCAAGGTCCCGCCTGGCAAAAGTGCGCCCGTTCCAGGCCCGATCAAAGCGGTTGATAATAATGCGGGCCACAGGGCCCGGAATGGGTGATTCCGTCCGGTGCGTGGCGGCGCGGACTGAGGCCGGCAATTCCAGTTGATGGGTCTGGCAGAGGACAAATTCCTGTCCATCAAACCGCCCAGCCAGGTTCCGAGCCGCTTTATGATTGGCATCCCCTTCGTAAAGCAAGCTGACCAGAAAGCTGGTATCGCAATAGACGATCATTCCCGGCCCTCGATGATGATCCGAGCGAGATTGGTCCGGACAGGTTCTCCCGGGTTGGGAATGTCCGCAAGCAACTGATCCAGGGCCTTGAGGATGCTCGGCGGCTGAACGTCCACCCGTTTGAGCTCAAAGACCTTGCCGCCCTGCTTTTTGACAATAACAGACTCTCCAGGAATTAGACGTTCCTCGGGCGTGCCTCGTCGCAGCTCGCGCCCGGTAATTGTCTTCTGCGCGTTTGTGCTCATGTCTGACACCATAGTGCAGACAGGTTAGCGGTGCAATGTCCTTTCGTGCAAGTCCACGTCAGCTAATGAGATGGTCATGTTCTCACCTCGTCGTCTTGTACGGTCGGTGTTACGGATTCAATTCCCCTCGTAATTTGTCCACAACTGTGGTCGTAGCGGTTTGAGGGCTTGTCCCGAACTGGCATTGTGTTTTGCACCCGAAGCACTGCGTTGTGATCGTAGCGGCGCGACTGGGATGGTTGGCCAGCGACTGTTGTGCGGTGAGCCAGGATTTATTCCCGCTTTCGTGCCGTACCCGGGGGGCATCCAGCGCGACGGCTTCCCTCATGGCAACGTACGGCTGGCGTAGCCAAGCGGCTTTCCACACTGGCATCGTAGCGGCCGGATGATTGCCTCTTTGGTCGTTTTTGACCGCACTGGTGTCGTAGCCGGACGACGCCAGCGGGCATGTTTAGGTATCGGGACGGTTACCCGGGAGCGCAGCCGGTTTCCCGGTTGATTGGACGTGCGCAACCGGGCAGCCTCGGTGTATGTTGCGGGTATGAGTACCGTTGCGGAAATTCAAGCCGCGTTGCCCGAATTGGGTAACGACGAGTTGCGCCAGGTGGAGCAGACCGTGCGGCAGCTTTATCGCGCTCGCAACGCCGGCATCATTTTCGATGATGCTTACGGCGTTTGGACTGAGGCGGACCAGGCCTCTGCGGCTGCGGAAGTGTTCGTGCTGTTTGACCGGGAAGAAGGACGAAGCGCTGCAGCCGAAACGCAGTGAGGTTTGGCTGGCCGACCTGGGATTGGCCGCGAAGGTCCGCCCAGTGCTGGTCATCAGCGTTGCGTATGCGGATGCCGATTACGCGCTCGTTTGTGTCATTCCCCGAACGGCCTCTGCGCGCGGTTCGCAATTCGAGGTTGGGGTTGAAGTGCCCTGGCTCCAGCCGGGGGCGTACAGTCTGCAAGGCATGCTGGCTGTTCCTGCGGCCAAGTTTCTGAGAAAGCTGGGCGCTCTCGACGCAAAGCAGATGCAGGAGATTGAGAGCGCGCTGAAGCGATGGTTGGGTATCTGAGGACGATCTTGCCGCCGGGGGGCACGCCGGGATTTGTGGTTCAACCCGTTCGCCAGCGCGTCGAATTGCCGCTGATTCGTGGTGATGGCCACCGGATCATCAGTCCCACGCCGGAGGAATAACGGGGTCAGACCAGAGCTTGGTCCATAACAGGGTCACCCATTATGCTGAGGTGTCAACAGTTACATCTCGCGGAGCTCAGCCGTGCCGTGAGGCTACGCTGGGGGGACGCGGGCGCTGAAGGTCTGCGGGCGGTCCTGCCAGCCGTTGATCTGCTGGACGGTCCGGATAAAGACCCGTTTGCCGGCAGGCGGCACGCCAAACCTGGCGGCGTAGAGCGTGTTAATGTCAGCCGTTTCACCGGCTTCCTCCGGCAGGACCCCCAGAAACGGGTAATGGTCCACATAGGTCACCCCGGGGTTCTGCGGGCGGGTGCCGAAGACCAGCACGTACTGGCCGGGTTTGCCCGAGAGCTGAAGCTGGAGTGAGACGTTGCCGGCGATGTTGGTGACCACCAACCCGGTGACAGGGTTCGACGGGAACACCGGAATCGGCGGCGGGGTAGTCACCATCGGCAGCCCCACCCTGGCCAGATGCGTGTTCACGGACACCGCGACCAGGTAGCCCGAAATCGGACCCGAGCGCCCGAGCAGCGATTGGGTGCGGCGCGATTGGCCGGCGGCTTCCCAGGCCAGGAACTGCTCGTCGCTGAGCGTGCCCCAGAAGCTGCGGGCCCGCTGGAAGGCAGCCCGCCACTCCATTTGCCCCGGGGTGCGCGGATTGCGCGGGATGGTCCTCTGACGCCGGATCTGGCCATAACGGCTCTGGTAAGTGACAGTTAGCCCTAGGGAGCCGCTTTAAGGTGTATCCAGTGTCTTCATGGTCTCCCATCATACCCATTCTCAGGCTCCGGGTCAACCTATTAATCCAGCAACCCCTCGTATGCCCCTCGTATGCCCCTCGTATGCCCCTCGTATTATCAATACGAGGGGCATACGAGGGGTGTAGGAGGTGTATACGAGGGGCTTAGTAGTGGATAGCTAGCCATGCTGGTGTATTGATCAGCAGGGCGCTTTGCCACATCCGGCGCCAGGTTGAGAAAATGTTCGACCAGTGAACCTAAAAACGGCAGTTGAAACGATGAAACCACAGGTGAACACGGATGCAGACCCCGGCGAAGGCGTTCACCCTGTGGGTGAGGTGGGGTTGCTCGGCATTAGGCTGCAAATCCGGGTCCATCTCTACTGCAATAGTCGAGATTGCTCGCCGCCGGCGAAGAAACGTCGCGGTTTCCCGTTTGCCCATTGCCCCATTCCTGTCAATTTAGATTTGTTTCGGATTTCGAGCTTCGGATTTCGGATTTCCGGCTCCGCCGGGCTGCGTTCATCTGTGGTTAGACTGCTCTTTTTAGGGTGAAGGAAGAGGACGGACTATCGGCGCGTGCGGCGAGTTTATCCCATCATCCTAAAATCGGCAGTTGAAACTACGAAATACACGAAACACGCGAAATGACAGGCTGATAAC
>CAIWJG010000116.1 GCA_903912925.1 uncultured Verrucomicrobia subdivision 3 bacterium
CCGGGCCTGTGGGAGAACCGCTGCGAGGTCCTGCTCGATCCCCCGGCCCACCGCTTGGCCGTGCTGGCCGGCGACGGCCGCGATCCCTATCCGCTGATCATCAAGCCCCCGGAGGACGCGCGGGACACCTACCAATACCAGATGGACGGCTGGCAATCGCTGGCCGCCGGGGAGACCCGGCGCTTCACCACCTGGGTCTTCGCCAGTCCCGCCCGCAACCATTACGACGCCCAGGTGGCCGCCCACCTTGCGGTCGCCAACGGCAAGGGCTGGAACTCCTGCGCGCTCGAAGCGATCCTGCGCAACACCTCGCTCTACCTCCTGCGCCGGAACCTCGCGCGCGACGCCAATGACCAGCCGCGCGACGGGCGCTATATCTTCATCTCTGGCCCGGGCTATGGCTGGAAACAGTGGGTGAGCGACGGCTTCTACACCGCCCTGGGGCTCGACGACCCGGAGAAGACCATCGAGTCCAACCGCGCGGTGTTCTGGACCCGCATGGATTACGAGGACAACGCGCATTACTACCTCATCTGGGCCGTGCTGATGAAACGGGCCGGAGGCACCGTAAACGAGCCGCTGGTGCGCAAGGCTTACGAATTCCTGCGCAGCCACGAGAAGGATGGGCTCTACATCCCGCCATCGTTGCCGGGCTCGCCCAACCCCAAAGGCTGGAAGACCTATCACGATGTGCTGCTCTACGACGATGACGATTCTCCCGCCAGCGACCAGGGCTTCCACTGCGGTGCGCTCATCGCGGCTAAGGAACTGGGGCTCAGCGTTACCGACCAGGACATCGAGCGCGCGACTGCCGCCTACCGCTCGCTCTTCAACACCGACCGGGGCTTCATGCCCACCAGCCGCAAGCAGCGCGACACGCTCGGCCAGGACACGCTCTACGGCGCCACGCTCACCTACGCGGTGTTCGGCAAGAAGCTGCTCACCGATGAACAGGTACTCACCCACGTCCGCACCTCCGAGAAGGTGAAGACGCCCTACGGCCTGCGCGTAATCTCGCAGGCGGACGGCTCGCTGCTGCCTGGCCATAGCGGAGTGTACTGTTACGGCGGCTCCTGGTTCCTGAATGACGCCGCGAATTACCTCCTGGCCGGCGTGCATGGCCTGCCCCCGGCCGAGGTGGACGCCCTCCTCGCCGAGCGTATCCAGCGCGAAATCGCCCAGGTCCCCGCCTTCAACGAATCCATCAGCACGGTGGATGGGCATCCGCACGGCCACATCCTCTATTCGTGGAACTCAGGCTATTGGTGGCTGCGCCGCCAGGTCCGCCAGCGCCTCGGCCAAACCGGCCCCGACCCGGTCGGCGCCGCCATAGACGCCCGCTTCAGTGTCATCCGCCAAAACGGAGCGCTAACGCTGGCACCTCAAACGCAGGTAGCCGCCGACGTCAGTCGGCGCCAACTTACGGGCAATATAAATGCGCCGACTGACGTCGGCGGCTACAACCCGCTCATTGGCTACACCGAGCTGCGCACCGACCTGCCCGGCGGCCGCCACCCCAACGTGCGCACCATGCGAGCGGTCCTCTCCAAAGCAGACGGCTCGGGCCGACGCGAAGTTGCCGCGGAGCTTGCCGACGGTCCCGAGGCCTGGACGCAGTTCGCCGGTTGGTCGCCCGACGGCAAGCAGGCGATCATTATGCGCGGCTGGGAAGACCCGGAAAACGCGCGCTGGGAGGAGGAACACAAGACGTTCCGCATGGAGCCGGGCAAGTGGATGCTCGACTCCTGCCTGCTCGACCTGGCCTCCGGCAAGCTCACCAACCTCACCGCCGTCGAGCGGGTCAGCCACTACAACGGCGGCTTGTTCTACCTGCCCGAGGGCAAGGGGCTCGGCTTCACGCCGCTGATGAATGGAGTGTCCAAACCCTACCTGATGGACCTGGATGGCCGGAACAAGCGCGATGTCTCCGGCAAGGGAGCGGGCTTCACCTACGGCTACAGCGCGTCGCCGGACGGCAAACTCATCAGCTATCACGAGGACTACCAGATCTATGTCTCCCGCGCCGACGGCTCGGAGAAGAAACACATCGAGACCGGCAACGCGTTCAACTTCGGCCCCCGCTGGTCCGCCGACGGACAGTGGCTGCTGTTCATCAGCGGCGTGCACCGCCAAAGCAACCCCTACATCGTGCGCCGCGACGGCACCGGCCTGCGCAAGCTCGCCGACCGCAACGGCTACTGGGGCTCGATCCTCTTTCTCGACGTGCCGGATTACCACGAAGGCAGCAGCGACGTGCCCGTCTGGTCCACGGATGGCAAGTCGGTCTTCTACACCGCGCAGGTCGGCAAGGCCGTGGAGCTGTTCCAGGTCACCCTCGACGGCAAGCGCGAGCAGTTGACCAAGACCCCGGATGAAACGCTGCACTATCATCCTGAACCTTCGCCCGACGGCCAGTGGCTGGCCTACGGCTCGAAGCGCGCCGGCGTGCGGCAGCTCTACGTCATGCGCCTCGCGGACCATTCCGAGCGCCGCATCACGAACCTCTCCCCCGGCCACGCCGCCATGTGGCTTCACTGGCAGCCCTCGCTTTGATCAGAACGGGAACTTGGCCTTGCCCGAAACCCACAGCGTGAGGTAAACTTCCGCCATGAAAAGAGCCGAAGTGGAACTGCCCGACGCAGTCTGCCAGCAAGTCGAAGGGTTGGCCGCCCAGATCCACCTGACCGTGCCCGAGTTCCTCCGCCAAGCCGCTGAACAAATGCTCCGCCGCCAGTCCAAGCCCCCGTCCAAGCCGAACGGCGACTGGCACTTCCCCCCGGGCCGCCACCTTGGAGCGTTTCGTGTGCCCGTCGAAGATTGGCGCTTGCTGGCCAACGAAACTGCCGACTGAGGCGCGATGATCTCGTTCGATACCAACCTGCTCCTTTACTCGCTCAATCCCCCCGCATCATCTTCGATGCCCGACTCGCCCTCACCCTGCGGCATCATGACGTGACCGAATTCGCCACCCGCAACGAAACCCACTTCACCAGAAAGTAGCGGCGGGCATCCGGCCTGCCGTAGAGGGCAGCATCTGGCAGCCCGGCACCTGGCAGCGCAGCGCCTGACGCTCCATCGCCTCCCATCTTCCTCCGGCCAGAAGACGCCAGCCCTGATGATGCAGCGGCGGACTGAGAGGCAGGCGCTCCTGCGGTGCATGTCGGATCAATACAAATTCCATCTCCACCGGCTGAGTCAAATCCCCTGCGAGCAGGGGCATTACCCGACCCGCCAACCGGGTCATTTGCCACCAACCCAGGCTGACCAGTGCCAGGCAACGCACCCGCGCCATCGCCGCCGCTCCTGCGCTCAGCAGCGTCCAGCGCCGAATCTGTTGCGGGCCATCCGAGAACACCTGCTCAACCGCCGTCAGGTAGCGGACGTTCTCCACCAGCCATGTCTTGATCGAATAATTGACTCGCTTTGCCCGGTAAAGCACCGCATATTCGGGTATGAATTCGAGCGTCTTGGAGCCGAAGAAACTGCGTCCAGAAATCATTCAGCGCGTTGAGGCCATGGACGACGCGAGCCTCTTGGTGCTCCATCGGTTCTTGTTGATCGTGGAAAAGGAGCGACTATGGTGTGAGCTTGCAGCCGAAGCCGAGCAAGACCGCTGCTCCGGCAAGTTCGAGCGTCTGCCTAAGATCATCCGCGAGGCTCGCGCCGAACTGTGCAAGAGATGATTCTCTGCATTGATACTAACACCGTCGTACAGGCCCTGGCACTGCACCATCCCTTCCACCCAATTCTGGATGCCTGGGTCGCCGGACATCTCACCTGGGCGGTATCCACGCCGATTCTTCTCGAATACGAAGAGGTTCTCACACGTTTAAGCGGATTGGCCCGATGGCGCAAGCTGGCGCGGCTTATGGACCTGGCTGAACTCACCAGCGAGAACTTCCTCCGCGTTACACCCTCATTCCAGTTTCGCGTCGTGACGGCTGATCCCGATGACAACATCTTCACCGACTGCGCCATCACCGCGCAGGCCGACTACCTGCTCACGGAAGATGCCCATTTCGCACCGCTGGCAGACGCGGGCTACAAGCCCCGCCCCCTGTCGCCGCAGAAGTTTATCACTCAATTCGTCCCGAGCCGCAGATGAACGGCCTCGCGGCTCTTTTCTCGGCCAACCCCGAGAAGATGGGGGCGCGGGATGGGCATGCGGGGCATGGCGGTTTGGAGCCAGGCTTCTGCCTGGCACCGACCCTTTCGCGCCCGGTTCGCCGCGAAACCGCACCGCTTATCGCGCATTGGCAGGTTCGTTCGGTCCCTGCCACCTGCCAACGCCATTAGTGGCAAGCCAAAACTGCAAGAATTCCTCGTTGCCGGCCTTGGCCAGGACTGGCAAGCTGGATTGCAATGACTGAACGGCGAAATCAATTATCTTCGACTCGCGTAGCGCTGAGTACGGGCGGGCACGCCAGAAAGCAAGTCCTTATCAGTTTTCGGGTCACTAAGGGCTGCCGTTTATTGGCGAGCGTCCTATGTGACCTGGAATCGAGCAAGAAGAAAGGTTCTTCTGTTGTCACAGGTTTAGACCTAATAAACTCATGAATACAAAACAACTCGGTGGGCTGCTTAACGTAGCTGTTCTGAGCGGTGCACTTTTTTGCGCCGCTTTTGCGGGTTCGACTGCGCGGAGCGCAGTATTCAGTGATCAAGCCGCGCTAGATCAATCAGCGATATTTGCTCAAGATCAGATGTTCGCTGGCGTTGGAACTGTGGGCATCTACGATCAAGGATCTTGGTGGGCCGGTGGGACCGGTGTTATCATCGGTGATGGCAGTTGGGTCCTTTGTGCTGGGCATGAACTCACTTTTCGCAGCTTTAGCGACGTTCGGTTCGCATTGCGTGATTCGCAAGGACAGATAACTACGGATGTAGTCGGCGGATCTTGGTATGTTTACCCTGGCTATACCGGCGGTACCGGAATGGGAGTCGATCTTGCGTTAATTCATCTATCCGCGGCCATTACCTCAGTAACTCCCGCTGAACTATACTCTGGCAGCCAGAGCAGTTTAATCGGTGTCACCGCCTGTATGGCGGGATTTGGTCAGCCAGGCACAGCGGGAAACGGCATTGGCGCGTATGATAGAATTATGCGCGCTGGTCAGAATATCATCGGCGACGTTTCTTATCCGTCGGTTGAGCCCCAATACCTGGTTACGAGGTTCGATGCGCCTAACTCAGGGCTTGCTGCTGCACTGGAATGGCAGGGTTCGCCGGGCGATTCGGGCGGCCCCTGGATGGTTCAGGACGGTGGTATATGGAAAGTCGCCGCGATTAGTGCGGGTGGAAATCACGACCCAAGCTTCAGCTTCGGAGATGTGACATTCGCTAATAATGTCTCCGATTATCTCGGATGGATTCAGAGCTACGCCGCTGTTCCAGAGCCAACAACGGGGGCGTTGCTTGGATTGGGTCTCGCGTGTCTGGTACGCGGCAAACGCCACACCGCCTGAGAATAGGCTGCAGAAGGAAGGTTACGACCGAGTGATGAAGATAATCCCACCACTCACCCACGCAGCGTCAATTACAAGTGGACGCGCAAGAAGCAAATTCCCATGTGCAGCCCCAGCCTTTCTAGCCGCGCAGCGTACATGCGGGCACGCCAGGAAGCAAATTCTATCAGTTGAACTATCAGTTGCACTTGCGCGGCAACGCCAGGAAGGATTACTTTTACCCCATGACGGTAATTGAAACACCGAAACCAGTCGTCCGTGGTCCGCAAGTCTGGCCGCTCGGCGTCAAAGCCTATCATGCGCTGGGCGACTTGGGCCTCATCCCCGAGAAGACCGAACTGCTCTACGGCCAAATCTTCCACAAAATGCCCAAGTCTCCCTTCCACCGGCTCCTCCTTATGCGGCTCCTGGAACTGCTTCAGCGCATCCTGCCCCCTGGCCTGCACGTTCAACCGGAGCAGCCGATCCTCTGCGGCGATTCGGAGCCGGAGCCGGACCTTTCGGTCATCCGCGGTTCCATCAATGACTACCCGACCGACCACCCCCACACCGCCGAACTGGTGATCGAGATTTGTGTGAGCAGCCACGATTACGACCGCTCCAAACTCCGCGCCTACGCCATCGCCGGCGTGAGGGAATGTTGGCTGGTGCTGGGGCCAGAGAAACAGATCGAAGTCCACCGCCAACCACAGGGCGAGCAGTTTGCCGAGCATACGCTCCACGGGCCCGGCGGCTCGCTGAACAGTTCGGCGGTTCCCAGCTTTACGGTGGAGTTGGACCGCCTCTTTACGGCCTGACATTCGATTGCGTGCCAAGCCACCAAACCTCTTGTGCCGTGGACCAAGGCGAAAACAGTGTCAATAGTGGGCACTCCACATGTTTTAATTAAGCTCGTGGTGGCACTTGTCCTGCCGGTGTTTGCCAACAGCCAAGCCGCCCCACCGGACAAGACCAGCAAGATCCACCTGGTCAGCAAGATCGTCGGCAAGGACTTCCTCTCCGAGACTATCCGGATTGGCGACCTCAACGGCGACGGGGCGCCCGATGTCCTCTTCGTGCAAAACCTTTACGGCCCGCGTAACATCACCTGCCTGACCGCAACCACGCTGGCAGGCGAAATCTTGTGGCAGACCGGCACGCCCTCGAAGGATAACGGACGGGCCTATTGCGACCTCCCCGTGCAAATCTATGACTGGGACCATGACGGGACCAACGAAGTCTTCTACGTCCAGCAGTCGAAGTATCTTGATTGCCCGCCGGGGGATGCGCGGACGGTTCGCGAGCGGGCGCCTCGCTACGAGGGCGACGCCACCATGTTGGTGCTCGACGGCCGCACGGGGAAGGAGAAGACCCGCTTCAGCCTGCCCGCGCCAGCCGATGACAGCTTTCTCTTTGCCAATCTGACCGGTCGTGGGCGGCGCGAAGACCTGGTGGTGAAGGATCGCTACTGGAATATGTGGGGCGTGTCGCACGATGCGAAGGTGCTTTGGAACTATACCGGTTCCACCGGCCATTATCCCACCATCGCCGACGTTGATGGGGACGGCAGAGATGAAGTCTTTGTTGGGTTCGCGCTGGTGGATCATGACGGCAAGGTCCTGTTTCAGAAAGACACCAAGGGCGAGCACCAGGACGCGGCGTTCATCGCCAGGCCGCCGGACGGCAAGTGGCGATTGCTCTTCGGCGATGGCGGTTTGCACTGTCTGGACCCCAAGGGAGCCGACCTCTGGTTCCGTCCTCTGGGCGAAGCGCAGCATGTTGTGGTGGGACACTTTCGCTCGGACTCGCCCCTCCAGGTCATGGCGGTTGATCGCACGCCGGTGCCCACTCACCGCCGCGATGCGAACGCCTGGGCCATTCTTTACCTCTACGACCTCGAGGGGCACGAACTGTGGCACCGCCAGATGGAAAAGGGCGAATGGTGCATCGCCGCCCGCCACCTTCAGTGGTTCGGGCCCGGTCAGCCGGACTGCCTGCTCGTCTATGGCTATTCCGTTGAACGCCAGGGATCGCCTAAGCCAGCGCGCATCTATAACGGCCAGGGGGAAGTCGTGGATGAGCTGCCCTTGCAGATTGAGGGTCTGCCCGGGGAGAAGGACTTCAATACCGATTGCTACGGCATGGCGGCCGACGTTTGGGGCGACGCCCGGGAAGAGGTCCTTCTGTTTGGCTCCCGCGGCTTCAGCGTCTATGCCAACACCCGCCCCCTCGAAAAGCCCTCCCTCTACAACATGAATCTCTATCCTGGTATGTAACTGCGGGCGAAGCCTCCCCAGCCGCTCAACTCCTTTAATGCCAGCTCTGTGCGTAATCCACATCAGGGATTCGCAGGGCCTGCACCTTCCCAGCGCTGTCCCTGCATGAGGTACACACGCGTATCCAGAGCCGCCTTGCTAATGTCATAAGTCAATTATTACGAGGTATTTGTGAGATCCACGTCAGGGCGCCCCCAGACCAGTACCAGACCTCCCCCAGACCGCTATGGGACTACCGCCTTTCCGACGCTGCGCCGTTTTCACTGCCTTCGCCATTCTCCCTTCTGCATTCATGGCAGCAGCCGGCAGACGCGCCGGACACGCGCCGTAGCCTCACCGTAGATGACTTTGAGACTCCCAGGGGCGCCTTGAGGCTCTGCTGGGCTCCCTGATATACCCCGCCGTCCGACGATGCTTTAGGGGAAGACTTCCATCAGGGCGTCGGCGAAGATCTTCATGCCGCGGGCGTCGGGATGGTTGATCGAATTGAGCATGAGTGAGCTGTAAGGGATGCCCTGGCGCCAGAGCCGGCCGTAGCGGCGGGAGGCGTCAGCCAGGGCGAGCTGGTGCTGCGGGGCAAACTCCCGCAGACCCGCCACATAGGGACGCGGGTCATTGTCCACATCTCGCTCGCGGTTCAGCCCCATCCAATCCGGCCGCACATAATGCGGCGTGAGGATGATCCACTCCGCGCCAATGCCCTGAAAATCTGCCAATAGCTTCCCGTAACGCTCGTTGACCTGCGCCGGGGTCATGCCCCCGTCGTTCACGAACTCCGAGATGACGAGGTCGGGCTTCAACGCCAGCACCTTCTCCTGGTAATTGTGCGGGCTGCCCGGGGGTTCGCCCAGGTAGCTGGAGGTATTCCGTCCTCCCCAGGCCTCGGTTAGGAGCTCGATATTGGCGTGTCGAAAACGGGCTTTGAGCCGCGCAACGAACTGTTCCTGCCAGCGGTTGTGTTCCCAATCCGGCACGAAACTGCCCACGGTGACGCTGTCGCCCCAAGCTAGAATGCGCAAGGGCTGGCCCGAACGAAGCTTCTTCATGGCCTTGGGGCAGAACTGCTCGGCGGGTGTGGGTTTGGACTTCTTCGGCTCAGGGTAAGCCGTTTCCAGCACCGGGAACAGGTGCTCTGGCGCGAGGCGGTCCACCCGACCCGGCAGCCAGATGTTTGCCAGGCGACGCTCGCCCTTTTCGAGTGTTGGCGGCAAAGGCGCCGCAGACCGTGGCTTTCCCTGCCGCAGCTCGATCTGGCCCTTGCGCGTCAGCACCACGGCGTCGAGGCGGAGCTGCGCATGACGGTAGCTCGCGAAGACCGGCTGACCTTCCTTGATCGCGCTGTTCGTGCATCGGCCAAAAGTGCCCCAGGTCGCGTCTGCCTCGTAGTCCTCGCCCCGGCGGAAAGCTGGAGCGTCCGCTTCTGGCCCGGTCCGCAGCACCAGGCTCTCGGGATCAAACAGGTGCGGCGTGGTAGTCTCCTGCGCTTGCACGCCGCGGAGCTGCGCCCCTTTTGTCCAGCCTGCCGCCTTGGAGTCGTACAGCGGCAGCGAATCATACTTCTCGCCGGCGACCGCCACGAGCACGGGCGGGGCGACGCGAACGGTGGTGGCGAGCGGGCGCCGTTCCTTCACCGTGACCAGCACATCCCAGTCGCCCGTGAGCTTCAGATCGGCCGGAGTGGCGGCGTAACCGGCGGCCACAGCCAGAAGCAGCCAGGAAAGGGTAACGAAGCCAAGTCTCATAAGTGCTAGCTCTGGAAGGTCACACAGAAGTAGCCGCCGACGTCAGTCGGCGCCATCTTGCTTGCGATAAGAATGCGCCGACTGACGTCGGCGGCTACATGCTGTTGGAGAATCGTGCGCGGCATGGAGTATCCGAGTTAGACCTCCAGCACTTCGCCCGGTTTCGGCGCAAGCACCTTGATCTTCGGATAACGAGCGTGGATCTGCTCGGCGAACCAATCGCGCGACCCATCTTCGCCGTGGCTGAGCAGGACGACGCGCGGGTCGACCTCGCCGACGAAGTCCAGCAGGTCGTCGCGGTTGGCGTGAGCGGTGAGGTCGAAGTCCTCCACCTCGCAACGGCGGGTGACTTCCCCGGCGCTCGGGCTCAGGATGAACGTCTCGCCCGGCTTGGCGGCCTTCAGGCGGCCGCCTGGCGTCTCGGGATCGGCGTATCCGACGAAGAAGATTGCCTGGTCTTTGTCCCCGATCATACGGAGCGCCAGGTTGTGCGAGGCGGTATGCTCGCTCATCATGCCGGCGGTGACGACGAAGAGGCGGCCGCCCGTGAGCTTCATTTTGTCCACCTGCCCCTTCTCCAGCACCGTGAGGTTCAGGGCATCGTGCATCTGGAGGTTGGGATACTGCCGATGGGTGCGGTGCGACTCCAGGTCGTAGATTTCCGTGAAGACGCGGCCCAGGCCGCCGATGTAAACCGGCTGCGGCTTGAGCTTGCCTTCGCGCATCATGATGGCCAGCAGGGTCAGAATCTCCTGGGTGCGGCCGAGGGCGAAGGAGGGAATGAGGACGGAGCCACGGCGGTGGAGCACGCGCAGGATGGCCGCGCTGAGGCGCTCGATTTCTTTCTCGCGCGAGAAGCCGGGCGGCAATTGGCGCTGGCCCCGCGTGGTTTCCATGAGGAGCACCTCTGCCTTGACGTCCTCGAACCGGGCGCCTCGCAGGATAGTCTGGTCATGAAAACAAACGTCCCCGGTGTAGAAGAGGGTTTCCTTGCGGCCGCGCACCATGATGCCGGCGGAGCCGAGCGTGTGGCCGGCGTCATAGAATTCCAGCGTGGGCGAGATGAATCCGGCGCGGGTCTTGTGGAATGAAGCCCACTCGACGTCGCGGTTGTATTTGAACCCCTGGATGCGTGGGGCCAGCTCGTCCACCTCGTCATGGCTGTAGAGCGGGTACTCTTGGATGCCCAGTTCTTCGCGCTGCCGCTTCATGACGTTGACCGAGTTGTGCAGCACCCGCTCAACCAGGAAGTAGCTCAGCTCGGTCATGAGCACATGGGCCTGGGGAAATTGGCGCAGGGCAACGGGCAAGGACCCCACATGGTCGTGATGGCAATGGGAGATGGCGATGGCGTCCACCTCTTCCTTCTTAATCAGGTCATAGCGCGGCAAAGCGTCCCGGCCTTCGAGCCGGGGATGCGTGCCGGCATCCATCAGCAGCCGATGCCCCTCCATTTCGACGAACCAGGAGGAGGCGCCGATGTCGGTGGCGGGATTGAGGTTGAGAATCTTCATTTCATGTGGCCATAGGCGGACGGGACTTCGAACTGCTTGGCGTCCGGCTTGACGAAGCGGACGTCGGTAAAGTGCATTCGCGTGGTGTTGTCGCTTTCCTTCATCTCGATCTGAATCGGGAAGTCCTTGAGGTCGGTCGCATTCCAGACTACAGCGGCCAGGACCGGCTCTTTGTTGCTTCTGACGACGACCTTATTCTTGACGCAGGGATGGCCATCGAGGGTCTCCTTGCCGAGCCCGGATTTCTCCAGCTTCAGGCCCTTCTCCGCCGCCTCGGTTTCGCCCTTGGTTTGAGCCAGCTCCTGGTAACTCTGGATGCCGGGGTAGATCAAATACGTGACCTTCTTATCGGGCCGAAAGATACTGACCAGGCGGTCCATCCCCGCTTGCTTAAGGCTGGCAAGGGTGCTGGGCGCTAAGTTCTTGCTCTGCGCCTGGCTCAAGTCAATGTCGAGGCGCACTTTGCCGTCGAGCAAGGTGAATTCCATTGGCATGCGGAGGAGCTGTTCCTGGGACCGGTCCAGCACCCGGGTCTCCGCTTTAGCGGTGAAGGCGCTCACGGAGCCGAAGAGCTTCACAAAGGCCGCGTTGACGCCGGTCCCGGAGCTGGCGGAGGGCAATTGAGCGACTGCGGCCTGGCCTGCCAGGAGGGCGACCGAGAGCGCAGCCTGAAGCCAGCGCCTGACATATAAGGAGCAAAGTCCGGGCGGCACCCTTACCAGGATTGCCTCATCAGGCTCCCAGGTACCTTTGATCAGGGAAATATGCTCGATGCCGTTCGATTTCTGTAGAAAGGGAATTAGCCTGAAGTGGCCGAATTCAGTTGGGAGTTTCACCTCTTCACCTCTTTCTATCAATGTTTCCTTGTCGATTTTGTAGGCGATCAGGTCGGCAATAGAGACAAGTTTAAGGTCAAGTTTCTGAGCTATCTCATAAAGCTGTGGCAATCTTGCCATTGTTCCGTCGGGGTTCATGATTTCGACCAGCACACCGG
>CAIWJG010000117.1 GCA_903912925.1 uncultured Verrucomicrobia subdivision 3 bacterium
GCGCTTGCACGCTCCACGCTCCACGCTCCACGCTCCACGCTCATCCTCCTATCGGTGGCGGGGGGCGCGGCGATCGTGCTGTGCCTGGCGTTGACGCGGCAACAAATTGGTAATTGGAGGGACAGTGAGGCCCTATTCCGGCATGCGATTGAAGTCACCGAGAACAACGACCGCGCGTACAACTGCCTCGGCGTCGCTCTCGACCAGAAAGGCCATCTGGATGATGCCATTCGCCAATTCCAGGCGGCCATTCGCCTGGAACCGGATCACCCCATCGCCCACTACAATCTCGGCATCGCCCTCGAGAAGAAAGGCCAGACCGAAGAGGCGATCCGCCAGTTCCAGGAAGCCGTCCGCTTGAACCCGCGTTACGTCGAGGCCCACTACAACCTCGGCATCGTTCTCGGCCGGAAAGGCCAATTGGAGGAGGCGATTCGCCAATACCAAGAGGCCATTCGTCTGAAACCCGATTATGCCGAGGCCCACAACGACCTCGGTATCGCCCTCGGCAGAAAAAGCCACATAGAGGAGGCCATTCGCGAATTCCAGGAAGCCGTCCGCTTGAACCCGCGTTACGCCGAGGCCCACTATAACCTCGGCCTCCTCTTTGGGCTGCGAGGTCAGACCGCCGAGGCCAAATCCCAGTTTGAGGAGGCTTTGAGATGGAAGCCTGGCTATGCCGAAGCCCGCAAGCAACTGGACACCCTGCTTCGCAACAAGAGATGAAAGGCAACCACACCCCAGCGATGGCGTCTGCACCTGTGGCGGTTCCCTCGCGCGTTGACCGGGCCATGGTCTCAGCTCTGGTCCTGGCGTTCTTAACGGCAGCAGGCGGGTTCTGGTGGATGTGCGTCCGCAACGAGGCAGTGGCTTTCCTGCCGGCGCGGGCCGGAGCTGAGTGGATTGTCTTCCCGAAACAAGCCGCGGGCACACAACACGACGCTATACCAGTCACGGTTGCATTTAAGCACTCGTTCACCGTAACACATCAGCCTGCTACTGCTATTCTAGCGGTCTGTGCGTTCAAGGGGGCTACCGTTGCCATCAATGGCCGGGCGGTTGGCAATACTCCCAACGCCCACCGAAATTGGAAGCTGCCCTCCCTAGTGGAGGTAGCTGGACTCTTGCAGCCGGGGACAAATGAAATCACCGCTTGGGCGACTAATGCGGTTGGCCCGCCCGCACTTTGGCTGCGTCTGGAGAGCCCCCAGTTTTCGCTGGGCACGGGTGAGCGCTGGCAAGTGTCGCTCTACGGCACAGAGTGGCAAAGCGCCCGCCGCGCCCGTCAACCTCCCGATTTACCACCGGACAGTTCACTCTATGGAGGCACGCGGATGATGGATCGGCTGAAACGCGTGTGGCCCGCGGAGGCGGCATTCTGTGCCGCCGCCCTGGCGTTGGTTTGGGGCATGAGCCGCTGGCTGCGCCACAAGCGGCTTCCAGACGGGACTCTGCCAACCACGACCTCGACGAAGCTGATCTATGGTCTGCTTGCGATCGTGCTGATGGCGCGAGTCGCTCTTTTCATCAACAACGTCCCGCAGCTCCCTCGCTCAGTGGGTTTCGATGCTGTAGCTCATGAGCAGTACATCCAGTTTATCCAACAGAAGCATGCTTTGCCCTTGGCGGATGACGGCTGGGAGATGTATCAGCCGCCGCTCTATTACCTGGCCTCAGCTCTAATACTGGACGGCTGCGGACGTTCTGTAGGGGACGAAGATGCGGCTTTTTACCTGCGGGCGGTCAACGGCGTGATTGGCTTGCTCCACTGCTGGGTAGTGCTGCTGTGCCTGCGTCTGCTGTTTTGGGGGAATCTCCCGGCGCAAGCAGCCGGCTTGTTGGTCGCGGCATTCCTGCCGCCGCATTTGTACCTGTCGCAGTACGTCACCAATGAGCCGCTGGCCGGTTTTCTGGTGACCGTCGCCATCTATTTTTGCCTGCGCGTGCTGCGGGCGGAGAAGGCCGGCCTCTGGATGCCCATCAGCATCGGGGCGGCGCTGGGGGCGGCGATGCTAACCAAGTTTTCGGTGTTGCTGGCGCTGCCACTATTTCCCTTGGTGCTGAGCCAAAGACTGGCTGCCCGGAAAGAGCGCGCGTGGCGGGACTGGCTGCGCAGCGTGGGCGCGGTCGTCGTGGTGTGCCTGATCGTCTGCGGCTGGCATTACGGGCGGGTTTGGGCGCGGTTTGGCAAGCCAATGGTGGGGAATTGGGAAGCCCGATCCGGGCAGGAGGGGCAGGGACAATGGTGGCTCGAGCCCGGTTTTGGAACGAGCGCCTTCTACTCCGGTTTCGGTCGGTCGCTAATCTCGCCGTCGTTCAGCGGGTTCCATAGTTTCTCGGACGGCATTTACTCCACGCTCTGGGGAGACGGCCTCGCGAGCGGCGCGGCGGATCTCCGGGGCTTGCGACCTCCCTGGAACTATGACTTAGTAGCTGCCGGGTACTGGGCAAGTCTCGGGATTTCCCTGCTGCTGATCATCGGAGCTGCGGTCGTGCTCGCAAGAATCGTGCGTCAGCCCCGGGGGGAATGGCTCCTCGTTTTCGGCATGGTCGGCAGCTTCAGCGTGGGGCTGCTTTGGATAAATCTGGTCTTGCCTTACTTCGCGCAGTCCAAGGCGTTTTACGCTTTCCCGGCGCTGTTACCGTTCAGTGCGCTGGTGGCTGTCGGGTGGGACTGGTTGCGCCGGCGGCGCCGTGCGGTGGGAATCGCTGTTTGGGTGCTTCTCCTGGTTTGGACCATGACCGTTTACACCTCGTTTTGGGTGCGCAGCGCAAATCCGGCGACTCAGTTAGTACGGATTACCGAATTGGGGGCAGTCCTCTTGCGGCAAGGCAAGCTCGACGACGCCATTGGCCAATACCAGGCAGCCCTCCGCCTCAAACCGGATTACGCCAACGCCCACAACAATCTGGGCATCGCGCTGGCCCGGAAAGGCCAAACCGACGAGGCGATTGGCGAATACCAGGAAGCCATCCGCCTCAAACCGGACCACGCCGACGCGCACAACGGCCTCGGCGTCGCCCTCCACGAAAAGGGGCAAATGGACGAGGCGATCCGCCAACTCCAGGAAGCCATACGCCTCAGACCGGATCACGCCGAC
>CAIWJG010000118.1 GCA_903912925.1 uncultured Verrucomicrobia subdivision 3 bacterium
ACGAGCCTTTGACATCGGGAGCTTCGCCTGCCGCCGTTGCCAGCGGCCCGCGTCCCAACTGCTTCCGGCGGAGCGAAAGTTGCCGGGTGGGGTTCTCTCCCCCACGGGAGTCCTGTTCCGTGTTCACGGCGCACTGAAATAGCCGGGCTGGTGCCAGCCGGAAAAGCGGGAGCCCAGTGGCACCGAACACGCAAAATGCTTCCATTTCTGATTGACCAGGAAGCTGTTCTGTGTCGAGATGATAGACGCTGAAACGGGTGTACTCGGAAGATGGCTAAAGCGATAATCAGAAACGGGAACGGGTTGCGTTCAGCGCAGGCCTCGAAGTACGACGCTCAAAACACCGTACTTTCAAAGACCTATGGCGCGCTGGCGGACTTGCGTCGGGAACTCGCGGACTCGAAAGAGGCGGTTGCCGAGCGGGAAGAACTGCTGCGGACCTTCGCCACGTGCGGGGATTCGCAGCGGGCGTGGCTATTGCTGGAGGACTATTTCGAGAAGCTCTCGCTCTCGCGCAAAGATTTTCCGGGCACGGATTGGTGGCCGCAGTTGCTGACGGCGCAGGGCAAGGCCCGGCTGGAGGAGGTGGCTTTCCTGTTTCTACGCGCCCGGCGGTCGGTGCCGACCGAGCTGAGCACCTACGCCAACCTCGACCGGTTCGCCCAGGTGCAGGAGGCGGCTCGGGAACAGCAGCATGTCCGGCAGTTGGAGGCGTGGCTCTTCCCCGCCAAGCCGGCGCACTTCGATGGGCCGCGCGCCTTTTTGCGGGCGGTCTGCCAGCCTCAGCCCGACGAGGAACACCCGGGGCGCCATTGTCTGGCCGTGCAGCTTCACCTGCACCGCCCGCGCACCGGTGAGAAGGTCAAGACCCTGGGCGAGATCATCGAGTTGACGACTCGCGCGGGGTACGAACAGGAGCTGTTCCCGCCCGGCGATTGGGAGTTCGTCGAGTGGCTGGCGGAGACGCACGAAGGCCGCAACGATGGTGAGGCGGCATTGGTGTTGTCGGACCTGGAGCTGTTGCACTGGCTGGCGCGCTGGGGGCAAACGACGCGGTTGGAATTGGCCGCGGGCGACGGGACCGCGGAGCGCGGACATTCCTCTCCGCAGCAATGTGCGAGCGGCAACGCGCTGGGGCCGGGGGCGCTCTGCACGTCGGAGCCGGCTGCGGACAAGAATGTCCGCGCTCCGCTGGAGTTTCATGGCGAGGTGGCCGAATTGACGCCGCACCTGGAGAACGGCACGCAGGAACTGTCGTTCACGCACCGGCTGACCGTGCCGGGCGGCAAGGCCTACCCGTTGAACGAGGTGCGCTTCTTCAATCACCATCCGCCACTGGTGCTGGTGGGGCGCACGTTTTACCTGCTGCGCAACGCGCCGCCGCCGCAGGTGGTGGAGCACTGGGCCAGCCAGCCAATGATCCCGATGCGCAAGCTGTCCCATCGGCTACTGATGCACCTGCGCAAAGCGCAGTCGAGCATCGGCGTGGATTGGGAGCAGCTTTGTGTCGCCCACGCGGCGAAGCCGCAGTTTGTCTTCGAGATGCTGGACGAGACGGTGCGACTGCGCTTGCTGGCCCGGAGCCAGCGCGACCAGAGCCTGTGGCTGTGGAGCGGGCACGAGTGGCAGTTGCACGAGGCGAAAGGGCCCCGGCCGGCCGGGAACAAGCCCGAGATTCTGGACGACCCGCGCCTGGAGCCCGCTACGCAGTGGCTGCGGCGGCTGGATTGGTTCACGTCCGAGCCCGGCTTGTGGGTCGGTGATGCGACGGAAGGCTTCTTGGGCGCACTTTCGAGCATCTGGCGCGATCGGCCCCGGGAGGCTGATTATCTGGGCAATCCCGGCTTCTCCCGCCTGATCATGGTCCCGCGCCAACTGCGGCCGCGGGTGGTCGTCAAGGGTAGTGGCATTGATTGGCTGTCCGTCTCCGCCGAGTGGGAGTACGAAGGGATGAAGCTGACGGTTGCCGATTTGCAGCGCTTGCAGACGGCCACCGGGCGCTTCGTGAAACTGCCCGACACCGGCTGGGTGGAACTGGATACGCATGCGGTGCAGTCCGCACACGAGGCCATGGCTGATTTGGGGGTCGATGGGCTGGTGCCGGTTGCCCAGCGCATTGGCTTGGAGCAGGCAGCACACCTGGACGAGGAAGGGCTGCAGCGATTCGGCGATTCGGCCCAGGCCCAGGCGCTACGCGAGCGCATCAAGAACTTCGAGGGCCTGCCCGCCATCACACTGCCCGCCGCGGTGCAGGCAGACCTGCGACCCTATCAGAAGGAGGGGTTCCACTTCCTGTGCCACCTGACCAGCATTCGGCTTGGGGGGATTCTCGCCGACGATATGGGGCTGGGCAAGACGTTGCAGACACTGGCGTGGCTGGCGTGGCTGAAAGACCGGCATGGGAAGGACCCGAAACCCTCGCTGGTGATCTGTCCCGCTTCGGTGCTGCACAACTGGCAGCGCGAGGCCAATCGGTTCACGCCCAACTTGAAGGTGCTCGTGCTGGAGAGCGGCGCCGCGCGGCACAACTTGCGGAAGCGGATTCCGCAACATGACATAATCGTGACGAATTACGCCCTGCTGCGGCGCGACCTGGAGGAGTTGCAGAAGTTCGCCTTCCGCGCGGTCATCCTGGACGAGGCGCAGTTCATCAAGAACCCGGGCGCGCAAGTCACCCAGTCGGTGAAGCAGTTGAAGTCCGAGCACCGGCTGGCCTTGACCGGCACGCCGCTGGAGAACCGGTTGCTCGACTTGTGGAGCATCGTGGATTTCATCCAGCCGAGCTACCTGGGCAACCAGGAACACTTCAGCGAGACCTATGAGCCGCGCGGCGAGAACGCGGAAGCGGCGCAGCGCGTCGCCCGGCGCCGGCTGTCCGCCAAGCTGCGGCCGCTGCTGCTGCGCCGGCTCAAGAAGCACGTGGCCAAGGATTTGCCTGACCGCATCGAGGAGCGCCGTGACTGCCAGCTTGGCGACGAGCAGCGCAAGCTTTATCTGGCCGAATTGCGCCGCAGCCGCGAGCAGGTGATGAAGACGGTGGCCGAGAAGGGCCTCAACAAGAGCACGATGCACGTGCTGGCTGCCCTTACGCGGCTGCGCCAGATCTGCTGCCATCCGAAGCTCGTCGGCAGCGATACTGCCTCGGGCAAGACTGAGACACTGTTCGAGCTGCTGGATTCGCTGATCGCCGAGGGCCAGAAGGTGCTGGTATTCAGCCAGTTCGTGCAGATGCTGCTGTTGCTGGAGGAGGAATGCCGCCAGCACCAGATCCCCACCCACATCCTGACCGGCCAGACCAAGGACCGGGAGCAGGTTGTGAGCACGTTCCAGAACGACCCGAACGCGGCGGTCTTCCTGCTGAGCCTGCGCGCGGCGGGCACGGGCTTGAACCTGACGACGGCGAGCTATGTGGTGCTGTATGATCCGTGGTGGAACCCGGCCGTGGAGGCGCAGGCCATCGACCGCTCGCACCGGATTGGCCAGACGCAAACCGTCAACGCCTACCGCCTGATTTCGCCCGGCACGGTCGAAGAGAAGATTTGGGAGCTGCAGCAGAGCAAAGCGCAGACGATCGCCGATGTGCTCGGGGAAGAGGGCTTTGCGCGCAGCCTGTCGAAGACTGACCTGGAGTATCTGTTCGCGGAGGATTGAAGGCGCGGAACCGGCGGGCTTCGTGGTGGCCAGCCTAAGAACTCCTGAGCCGAGGAAGGAGAACACCCAACATCCAGCATCGAACCTCGAACATCCAAGAACTCGTGTGTGCCCTCTCATTGGATATTGGGCGTTCGAGGTTGGGTGTTGGATGTTTGCAGGTTGATGGAGAGGGGCCACCCGCGCTGGACATGGTAGGGAGGAAGCAGGCACATAGTCGCTCGTGTTCCGCCTGTGTTCCGCTCGTATTCCGCTTATATTCCGATTATACTCCGCATATACTCCCGCAGGAAGTTGAGTCGTAGTCTGCTGTTGTCACCGGACCTGCTTTGGCCAGAGGTAAACCGCTCCCGCGGAATTCGGACTTTGGGCTTTGGACTTCAGGCTCCGGGGATTAGGTTTGGCGGCAATGATTGTCGAACTCATTAACACCGGCAGCGAGCTGATGCTGGGGCGGGTGCTCAATACCCACCAGCAGTGGCTCTGCCGGCAACTCGCAGACCTGGGGTATGTCGTGACCCGGCAGGTCGCGGTGCCGGATACCGGCAGTGCTATTGAGCAGACCGTGCGGGAAGCTCTTGCGCGTGCCGATCTCGTTATCGCAACCGGAGGCCTGGGTCCGACTTCGGATGACCTGACGCGGGATCTGGTGGCGCAGTTGCTCGGGAAGGAGTTGCGGGAAGACGCAGCGGTGCTGGCGCATATCAGCCATATCTTCGAGCGCCTGAAGCGGCCCATGCCAGAACGGACAAAGGTCCAGGCGTTGATCCCCGAGGGGGCGATCGTGCTGCACAATCCTCACGGCACCGCGCCCGGATTGGCGATGGAAGTCCGGCCTAATCCGTTTCGCGCGGACGGCAAGCCGAGTTGGCTGATTATGCTGCCCGGCCCGCCGCGGGAGCTGCGGCCCATGTTCACTGACTCGGTCGTGCCGTTGCTGCGGCACGAACTGCCCCTCGTGAGCGGGTTTGTCTGCCGCACGTTGAGGACAACGAGCGTCGGTGAATCGGTCGTCCAGGAGAAGGTCGGCGGCCCGTTGCAACGCTGGGTTGAGGCTGGCCTTGACCTGGGCTACTGCGCGCGCCCCGGCCAAGTGGATGTGCGCCTGGCCGCGAGTGGAAGTAGTGCGGAGCAACGGGTGCGGGAAGCGGAGGCGGTCGTTCGGGAGGTGCTCGGCACACACATTTACGGCGTGGAGGACGACGATCTGGAGACAGTCATTGTGCGCCTGCTTACTGAGCGCAAGCTGACGCTGGCCCTTGCCGAGTCCTGCACCGGGGGCTGCATCGCGAATCGAATAACGAATGTGCCCGGCGCCTCAGCCGTCCTGCTTGCGGGAGTGGTCAGCTACAGCAATGCCGCCAAGCAGAAGTTCCTCGGCGTCCAGGCGAACACTTTGGCCGAGCATGGCGCCGTGAGTGAAGCCGTGGCGCGCGAAATGGTCGAAGGCGCCCGCCGGCAGACGCAGGCGGATTACGCGCTGGCAGTGACAGGGATTGCGGGCCCCAGCGGCGCCACGCCCGACAAGCCTGTCGGGACCGTGTTCATAGGCTTAGCCGGCCCTTCCGGCACCGTTGTGGCTCGCCAGTTTAATCCCTATGATCGCGAGACCTTCAAGCAGATCACAACCCAGCAAGCGCTGGAGTTGCTGCGGCGGACAATCCTCTCAGGCGGCCGAGGGTAGAGTGCCGGAACTTGGATCTTACTGCTGGTTCGGGTAGAGGGTCTGGAGGCAATCCGGGCACAGGCCGTGTGAAGGTGGCCTCGGAGTGCTCTTTTTCAACAATCGGCGCGGCGTCAATCCCTATCGGGGTGCCGCCTCGGCGGCGGAGGAGGCCGCGGTGTGGACGATCGGGACAGGATTTATCAATTTCTGGAATTCACAGGTATCTGGGAGGGGGCTAAAGCAGCCGAAGCGCGATGAGGGGTTGAGTTCACAGACGAAATGTACGCGTTGGTTGCAAGGGTGGTGTTCAGCGGGGAGGGTGGTGGCTGCGTGGCGGGGTGCCTGGTTGAGTTCACAGCGAAAACATGCGCGCTGGAATCAAAGCCGCTGGCCAGCAAGGAATGTGGCGGTTGCGTTGCTTGTGGGTGAGTTATGCATAGCGCGACTCGATGCCAAAATCGCGACAATCGGTTCCGGCCCCTGGCCAACGGTCTAACGCTCGCAGCGGTTTGTCTGTTACTCTACATCAGCCCGGCGGCGACCAGTCTTGCTGCCGACTTGCTGCCAGCCCCTGCCTTGACCTTGATCTGGCACGCCAGCACGAGCACCAATGTTGCAAATTACAAGATATACTACGGCACGACCGCTGGCCGCTACACGCAGTCGGTGGCGGCTGGCCCGCTGACGCAAGCAACGATTACCGGGCTGACGCCCGGGACCACCTATTTCCTTGCAGCGACGGCGACTGATGACGCGGGACTAGAGGGCGGATACTCGATCGAAATATCGTTCGTCGTGCCCGCGGGCCGGCCGGACCAGAGCCAGCCGGAGTTAAGCCTGCTCCGGTCCGGGACCGATTCGGTCTTGCAGTGGCCGACCAACTACGCCGGGTTCAAGCTGCAATGGAGCACCAGTCCGGTCGAGGGATGGACCGACCTGACGTCCAGCCCTACCATCTCGGGCACCAACTATACCTGCACGAGCACGTCGAGCGCGGATCGGCAGTATTATCGGCTAATGAAATGACGGGATGGGGTGGCGGCTACGAAAGAACGGGGAACCGCGGCGCCGACCCGGCAGTTTGAAGCCGGCGACCGGCCTCGGTGCCGGCTGACCAGCAGTTCTCATTTTGGCTGGTTTGGGAGGTTTGGAGTCCACCCTTCAGGGTGTCCGAGGTCGCAAACACGCTAAAGCGTGGACTCCGAACCAGGTGCAGGAGCCCCCAGTGAGAATTGCTGCCGGCTGACAGCTAATACTTGGCAGCGGGCGCGCTTGGGGCGATACTGAGTGAGTTGTGCAAAAGGACTCCGACAACGCGGCGAGCAAGATCCTTGTCATGGATGACGAGGATAGTTTTCGTCAGGTGATCACCAAGTGCCTGGCCCTGAGTGGCTTTGAGGTTGTGTCGGCTGCGAATGGCAAGGCGGGCGTGAGCCTGGCGGCAGAGACGCTGCCGGACCTGATCGTGTGCGATCTGAACATGCCCGGCATGACTGGCCACGAGGTGCTGGCGGCGCTGCGGCGCGACCCGAAGCTTGCCGACATCCCGCTCATCTTTCTCACGGGCCAAACCCAGCCGCGGCAGGTACGCCAGAGCATGAACCTCGGGGCGGATGACTATCTGACCAAACCGGTGGCGCTGGCGGATCTGCTCAGCGCCATCAAGGTGAGGCTGGACCGCCGCCAGACCCAGCGGCAAAGGCAGGAACAGCAAATGGAACGCGCGATGCGGCTCTTCCAGGGAATCGTGCATGACCTGCGCGACCCGCTCTTCGTGGTTCTCGGTTACACCGACATGCTGCGGGGCGGCGTCGGCAAGACGCCAGAGGCCGGGCAGAATTCCGGGCAGATTCTTGACCGGATGCAGCAGGCAGTTCTCCGCATGCAAGCGATTGTTTCGGAGATGCTGTTCCTGGCCCGGTCGCGGACGCAGCGACTGGCGTTTGATCCTGGTCCGCTCGACCTGCGGGTTTTTTGCGAACAAATCCTGGCGGACCATGAGGAAAGCCATCGGGTAAGCCTGGAGTGCGTGCCGGATCGATTCCCCGTGACGGCGGACGCGCTCCGGCTGCGGCAGGCGCTGGACAACCTTTTATCCAATGCGCTGAAGTACTCGGATGGGCCGGTGCTGGTCCGCCTGAGTGCCAACGCCAAGAGCTGCCTGATTGAGGTCGGCGACCAGGGCATCGGGATACCGGCCGCCGAGCAGACCAGTGTTTTCCAACCGTTCTTCCGGGCCTCGAATACCGGCGATCGGCCCGGCCACGGCCTAGGGCTTTCGATTGTCAAAAGCTGTATTGAGCAACATGGAGGGAGCGTCCGATTCCTGAGCAGCGAGAGCCAGGGGACAACCTTCTTCCTGGAGCTACCCAGGTCATCCCTCTCGAAGCAAGCAGCCCAACCAGGGGCGCTGGGTCCCGCGGATGGATCCAAGGGAATGGCCGAGCCATCGCCGGAAGCCCCGGCGGCAATGGCAACCATGAGCACCGGGGCCCTGCCAGAGGAGACGGGCAAGTTAAGAGGCATCCTGGTTGACGACGACCCGCTGGTGCGGAGTCTGATGCGCGACCTGCTCGCAACTGCCAACGACGTTCTCATTGTGGGAGAAGCGGGGACAGTTGCCCAGGCGCGTGCGCTGGTAAAGCAACATGAGCCGGAGGTCGTGTTTCTGGATGTGAGCCTGCCGGATGCGTCCGGTTTCGATCTGCTGCCGGACCTCAAAGCGGATGCCTCGGTAATATTTGTCACCAGCGCGGAGGAGTACGCCTTGCAAGCGTTTGACTGCGAGGCGGTGGATTATTTGCTGAAGCCCGTCAGCCCGGAGCGGCTGCAAAAAGCGCTGGCGCGGGTGCGCCAGCGGCTGGCGACGCAACCCGCGGGGGCGGCGGCGAGCTCCCCGCCGGGCGGTTCCTTCCTGGTCAAGACCCTGATGGAGAAGCGGTTGGTCAAGCTGAGTGAGATCGAGCGAATTGTCGCTTACGGCGAATACTCCTGGGTTTACTGGCAAGGGAACAAGAAGGGGGCCTTACTGCGAAAGTCTCTGCGGCAATGGGTAAAGGAACTGCCGGACGAGCAGTTCATTCGGGTTCACCGCCGCGCGATTGTGAACCTCGCGTGCATGGAACGTATCGAGAAACTGCCCAACCGGCAGATGCAGATCCATTTGCGCAACACGGCGGAACCCATCCGCGTAAGTTTGCGTCTGGCTGCTACTCTCAACCGCAAGCTCAAGACCCTGCAGGGCTTTAGCGGCTGCGTAGAGGACCAGCGGGAAATGGGTGACCCTTCTTAGGTCAGTTTGCGGTGGGCGTGAGCTTCTCTGCGGCGTGCTGGAACAGGTCGGTCATATACGCCTCAGTATTCGGGCCGAACCAGCCCATCAGCCCCGTCTCATAATTCATTCCGCCATGTTCATCGCGGACGTTGTAGTATTCGTCGGGGGAGAGGTATCCGAGGTAGGCACCCGAATGGCTGGTCACCCAGAGCTCCAGCCCCTTGCGCTTGGCCCACGCCTGCCACTTGACGCTGGTCTCGCCGCTGAAGTCGTAGGGCATGCCGACGAACAGGACGTCGCCCACGCGGGCCACCTGCATGCGGCCCACCGGCGGCACGCCGAACAGCTTGGCGAAGACGGGGGAGACGCGGTAATTCGGGCTCGCGGGCCGCATCTGGAACGGCGGCATGTCAAAGTTCGACACCTCGGAGACAATGTCCACGTGATCCTTGAATACGGGCTGGCCAATCGCGGAAAGCAGTTTCCTGGCTAATCCTTTCCCCATTGCCTCGGCCCGCTCCGCTGAACCGGGACCCTCCGGAGTCTTGGGCCCCATCGAGCCCACCGCACCACCGAGATAGACCGCCATCGCCCCCGTTTCATTCTCCACCGCCCGCTGAAACTGTCCCGGATATTCACTGGTAAACTCCAGCATGCGCTGGCCAAAGACCGTGGGATGCGCGGAATAGCGCATGACGTAGCAGCGCTTCCCGCCGCCCCGGTCGAGGATCAGCCAGTTCAAGGTGGAATCCACCGGGGCCTGGCGGGTTCGGTTGCGGATATACTCGGGAACATCTACCGCACCATGTGCGATACGCGCCGGCCCCATGCTGTTATAGGCCTCGAGGATCGCTTGTGAAAACCGCTCTGCCAGAAACTCGACCACCGCCGGGTCATATTTGCCATAGGAGATATTGGCCGCCAGGCCCGGAGCCAGTCCGCCGGGACCGCAATGGCTGTGGCTGGTCTGATACAGCACCTGGTTGGCAGTGAGCGGCGACTTCGCGGCCAGCCGTTTCTCCACCGCCGACGTGAGATTCGGAAGTGTTTGCAGCATGTCGGCGCCGACCAGTGCCAGGTAGTCATCTCCGTCGAACAGGACCACCGCTTTCACGTACAGGGGATCCTGCATGCCGGTGGAGCGTTTTTCGTTGGGCCGCCCGCCGTAGCCCGCCATCGGCGTCCCCACCTTGGGGGTCATATCTACTGATGCCCAGCCGGCCTGGAGTGTCTTGGGTTCCGGGGACAAATGCGTCTTCGCCACTGCCGCGTCAATGGCAGCCGCGGCCTGTGGATAATACCGCGCCTTGTATTCGCTGTCCTTGTAAACTGGCCACGGTCCGACAACCGCGACGAAGGCAACCGCCAGCACCAGGATCAGAAGCAGCAGGCCGACCAGTATCTTTTTGAAACGCGACATGGCAAAATTCCTCCGAAGGGTATAGCTCCGGCTAATACGGACCAGGAAAGCATTAGCGAAGCAGAAACTGCCGGTGTTGTTTAAACGTGTCGCGCAGGGAGAGGGACATTTCGTCCTGGATGCCCTGCAGATCACGATACACCGCAGCATTCCTGGAATCGGGCTCAGCCGTTTCGCCGGCGTTGAGCGCCACGAACTGGTCGGTCACGTCGCCGATTGAGACTTTCTCTCCCTTTTGCAGGCGCCAGCACCAGAGCGCCTGCAAGGCCGCGCCATAGGCCGCGCCTTCGCTCACCTTCAAAGTGACGACCTCCGCGTCGAACACATCCGACATGATCTGGCGCCAGACCTTCGACTTGGCCCCGCCACCCGTGGCGCGGATTTGGGTGGGTTTGACGCCCAGTTCCGCGAGACGGCGCAAGCCATAGTTCATGCCCAGCGTCACGCCTTCCATCGCGGCGCGGGCGAAGTGGCCGGCCTCGAAAGTCTTCTGGTTCACGCCAAACCAGACACCCGTGCCGTCCGGCACGTTCGGCGTGCGCTCACCCTCGAAATACGGCAGCAGCAGCAGGCCCCGCGAGCCTGCCGGGACTTTGGCGGCCTCGGTGGCGAATCGTTCGTGCGACCAACCGAAATCCTCACGCACCATCTCAGTGGCGACGGTGACATTCATGGTGCAGAGCAGCGGCAGCCAGCGGTTGGTGGAATCGCAGAAGGCCGCAATTTCGCCGCGCGGATCAACGACCGGCTTCTCCGCGCAGGCGTAGATGGTGCCGCTGGTGCCGAAGCTGGCGGTGATAACGCCGGCGCGTGTGTTGCCGGTGCCGATGGCACCCATCATGTTGTCCCCGCCGCCGGCGCTGACCAGCACACCCGGGTTCAAGTCGAGCTGTTTGGCCGTGGAAGGTTGCAGGGTGCCGGCGGGCCGGTCGCTGCCCATCAGGGGCGGCAGTTTGCCGGCGAGATCGGGGTCAATTGCCGCCAGCACCGCCTCCGACCATTTGCGTTTACGCACGTCGAGCAGCGCGGTGCCGCTGGCGTCACCGTACTCCATGGTCTTCTGGCCCGTGAGCCAGAAATTCAGGTAGTCGTGTGGCAGGAGCACAGTTGCCAGGCGCTGATAGTTCTTGGGCTCATGCTTCTTGAGCCAGAGAATCTTGGACGCGGTGAACCCGGGCAGGACCGCATTGCCGAGCGCGCGGATAGTCTGCTTCAACCCGCCCACCTCCTCGGTAATCTCTTCGCACTCGGCGGCGGTGGAGGTGTCACACCAGAGCTTGGCCGGGCGGATGACCTCGCCGTCCTTGTCGAGCGGCACAAAGCCGTGCTGCTGTCCGCTCACGCCGATGGCTTTGACCTCGGCGGCAACGGCTCTGGCCTGGCGCAGCGCGCGGCGGATGGCGCTGGCGGTGGCGTCGCGCCACGTGTGAGGATGCTGCTCTTTGGCGCCGGGGGGCAGGTCGGGAATCAGGTCATACTCCTGCGCTGCCGAGGCGAGGACTTTCCCATCGCGGGCGTCCACAACGAGGACCTTGGTTGATTGCGTGCCACTATCGATACCGAGTAAGAGTGTTCTCATAGCTGGTTTGGTTCAGAGATCATGCAGGGGATACCAAAAGCCCGGCGCGGGGGAAAGGACTTTGAGGGCGAAAGCGTGGTCAGGCCAGAGGAATGCCGAACCAGCCCGCAACAGCCAACCAGGAGGTCGTGGTGCAGGTATCGAGGATTTGCTGCACCAGCGGGACCTGGAGCATCAGGATCAGAATGAACAGCCCGTAGCGGGCGATCTGGTGGTAGGTTTCGTAACTCATCCCCATCATGGCGCGCACTACCTGCGAGCCATCCAGCGGGGGAATCGGCAGCAGGTTGAAGAAGCACAGCAGCAGGCTCAATCGTGAGGTGTTCAGGCAGACCTCCACCATGCCGGAGGAATGAACCATGTACCCCACGCGAGCCAAACCCATGATCGCGATGGCGAGCAGCAGGTTCATCCCCGGCCCGGCCAGCGTCACCATGATGTCGTCGGAGCGTGGGTTGCGGAAGTTGTCCGAGTTGACCGGCACCGGCTTAGCCCAACCGGCGAAGAAGCCCCCCGGCGCCAGGAAGACCATCAGCAAAGGCACGACCACCGTCCCGACCAGGTCAATGTGAACCAGCGGGTTGAGCGAGACGCGGCCCTGGGAGTGAGCCGTATCATCGCCCAACTTCCAGGCCATCCAGGCATGGCCGAATTCGTGAAAGGTCAGCAACACCAGCAGGCCCAGGTAGAGGATCAATCCGCTGACCAGTTGTCTTGGGTCCATTCCCCGGCAAGCTAGCAAGTCGCGTGCTGAGTGGACAGGGAATAGTGGTTCCTTCGCGTTTGCGGCGGGCTGCGGTTGCCAAATCCGAAGTCCGAGGTCCGAAATCCGAAGGGCATGAGCGGCTGAGGTAGAGCAGCCGTTAAGTTCATTGCCAGGCCGTGGTCCGGTCCTGGAGCCACTGCACGTCCAGGTTGTGGGGCTGAAGGAGGCTATACGGAAATTCTTCCCGATACGTGACTTTCATCGTCAAGGTCTGGGGGTCCTTCCACTGCCTGATGTCCGCATGGCCGTCGGCAAAGCTGAACGAAGCGCTGCCTCCGTGTAACGTGGTGGGACCATCCTGCCAGCAGGCTCCCCACTTCTGCCGATCCATAACCACCGCAAACGCCCCATCGTTCACACTGTCGGGATTCTCGTCGATCAACACCCACAGATTCGCCGGGGAAGGATAAACGATGTCTGAGAGGTTCATATAGGTCCTCCAGGGCGGCGAAGGCGTCCAGCCTCTCCGCTCGGCCGCCGGCCGGATCATCTGGTTCATTGACGTGGTCCTGGACCGCGGGAAGACTTGAGACCCTTCCACGGCCGTGCTCTGGTCCGCCGGGCATTTGTAAGCGGCTGGTTCCTTCACGTATGGCCCTAGTTTGGCGTCGAGCAGAAAGTTGATGTTTGTGTTGTCCGGGTTGTTCGCCCGGTAGTTCAGCTTGCCCAGCACCCAGTCGAAGGAGCTGGCGAGCTTGCCATTCTGGTCATGCGGGTACATTACCCACCCCAAGCCGAGCTGGCGCTGGTTGTTGAGACAGGCAATGGACTGCGCCTTGATTCTGGAGGCCGATCGTGCCGGCAGCAGCACGGTTGCCAACACAGCGACCACAACCAGGACCAGCAGCAATTCGGTGAGGGTGAAGCCGGCTCGCGCTTGATCGGTGTCGTTGCTCGTAGAGGAATGGTCCATCAAAGGGTCCTCAGCCGGGACGGCACCATCAAGGTAAACGGTATGACCGCCGCGCCCCGGTCATGGAGACGCTGGTTTGGGCGTAGGTGGTGAATCTAATGGCTAGCAGGCGGGCCGTTGTCGATGTTGCCATCTGTTTCTTCATGGCGCCAATTGCGTTCAGGTCGCTATTCTTCTGTCTCCGCCAAGACGGGTCAACCACTTTCGTCACCGCAACCACTCCAAGCCAAAACCCCCGCCGCCAGACCCGGCAACAAAGCCGCCGGCCAGTTCATCGCCCATTGGCCGAGCCCGGGAAGCACCAGAGGCTGTTCTTGTTGGGATCGGCCAGCAGATCGTAGTATTTCTTCCATCTTATGAACTCCACATGTCCGTCCATGATACCCATGACGGCTCCGTCGCCGTGCCGCTTGGAGAGCCCTTCACCCGGTGAACTGCTGGCGTCATTGAAGTTATTACTCACAGTTTCGTCGGGCTCCCAGAACAACATGTCCATGGGCTTCATGTCGGTGGACTTGTAGGTACGCCCCTCCACGCCAGCGCTCCAGTCAAAAGCTCCGGATCCGTTGATCACCGCCCCGTTCATTACGTAGCTGTTAAACTTAATGAAGCTCGCTACCCAGGCAGCCGTGTTGGTCTTGTGAGCCGGACACCAGTACATCTTCCAGTTCATCAGGTAAGGATAATAGAGTCCTTTGCTGGGGCCATTGGTTTGGCCGGGCCCAGGAATTCCGGGAAGCATTTCACCCGGCTTATAGAGCCAGCCCGGGGGATTGTACGGAAGCATCGCCCCACCTGTCCCACCACAATTCGGAGGTGCGAGTCTGTCATTGCTGTCCTGCACATACATGAGGTGCCCCAGGAGCATCTGCTTTTGATCGCTCATGCATTGCACCCGCAGAGCTTTTTCCTTCGCCTTGGCCAGCGCCGGCAGGAGCAGGGCCGCCAATATGGCGATGATAGCAATCACAACCAGCAATTCGATGAGGGTGAAGCCTTCGAGACCTTGAGAGGGAAACGCCCGCTTTTCCTGGTTTAGTTTGCTTACAGGCATAGTAATTATCTTTGCGTGGGAGACCGGCGATCAGGGCAAACCGCCTTGTCTCACTGCGTTGTTTAAACTTTAGTCACCGCCTCCGCCACTGGATTCACGGGCCAGCTTGGTGCATTTTGGGCGGACAGAACTACGGCGGGACCGTCGAGGGGAAAAGGCCCGCCGTTGCCGGCGGGCCTTCCATAAACCAGCTATGCAGTTCTAGTTCTAATTCCCCAGCACTTGGTAGAAAGCCTGGTCGCCCGAATCCGAGACGGTCGTGCTGGAAGTGGCTATGCCCGTTTGCACGTTGCCCCAAGCACCCTTGATTGTGCTCCGCTTCTGGAGCGAGAACGGAGCCGTGCCGCCGGTCCAAGTGATGGTCACGTTCGACCCGCTGCGCGTGACTGAGGTGATCTTGATGGGCTGTTGCAGGATTACGGGAACGGAGAAGTTCGAGGTATGCACCCGACCATTGTGGGTGCCGATGGGATCGGCGGAGTAATTGGCCGTAACGGTGATCTGCGTGCCGGGCGCCAACCCGAGTGCCGAGGCCTTGAAATTGAAGCTGCCGACGGCTGGGTCACGATCCAGCGGCCCGTTATCCACGAACGTGCCGAGGTAGGTCTTGCCCTGCGGGAAGCCGTTCGTAGAAGTGAAGTCCAGACCCAAATCCTGCTCAAAGAAGAGCGCGCCGTTGACCCAGCTTTCCGGGTCGAGCACGTAAACGTCAACGAAGATGTTGGAGTACGCGCCACCGTTAGTGGAGGCACACGTGCCGATGATATCGCCGGTCGTGCTGCTGACGGACAGGCCCGGAATGATGCCCGCGGCTGTCGACATGAAAGGCGCCGAGTAATTGGTGAAGGGCGTCAGGAGCGAGAAACTACCGTTGGCGTACTTATAGGGAAGCAGGTCGTTGCCGACCGTAACGTTGCCACGGAAAGACATCCGCACGCCGGCAACCATGCCGCCGAAATTCTCCGTGCCGGTGCCATCGAAAACGGTCTCCGGGGTGGTACCTGCAGGTGCGGGGAATTGCGTCTCGAATGGATAGTTATTGAAAAGCAGGTTGGCTTCCAAGGCATCGCTGACACCGTCGAAGTCCGAGCCGAAACGGACGGTGCCCGTGTTGTTGAAACTGGTAAACAGCGTGCAAGCGTTGGTGAAGCGAGTCACACCATCCACCGCGACGCCGAAGTAATTGCCCGCAAAGACAATGTTTGTGCCGGTGCCGGGGTTGTAGAAGGCGTCGAAGTAATGATAGTTCGGCACACCGGCGGGATTATGGGAAGGATTCGCACTCACACCACCAAACACGTTACCCTCCTGGTCATCGTTGACACCATCGCCATCGGTGCCAACCTGGATATTGTCACCTTGCCGAGCGAGAATGAACACGCCACTATCTGAGCTCATTAGAGTCAGGGCATTGGGCAGGTAAGCGACGTCGAAGTTGTGCATGCCATCGGGCAAGACGTTAAAGAAATTACCGCAAATCCGGTAGTTCAGGCCCGTGAGATTAGCGGCCGTGATTCCGAGGAAAACATTGAATTCGGCGCGCGGATCGGCCGAGGCGACGGCCACACCGATGGTGCCATCCTGTGCGTAATTAACGAGAGCCGTGTTAACGGCACGGTTGCGTTGCATGCCCATGGCATACTCCGGCGCCGCGAGCTGGCCGTTGGCCAAGTAAACCGGCTGCCCGGTGGCCGGGTCCAGGCCAGACCAGCAGCCACTCACGTGCCAGTGTCCCGCGTTGGCAAAAGGCCAAGGCTGCAGATCAGGCTGATCGGCCATGAAGGCGATTCCGTATAAGGGACCAGGGGTGCCTCCGACGGTCGCCGTGGCCATGCCTTGGAACGCGAGCCCCTTGAACCAGTTATTGGTGCCACGGAAGACGGCGAGGATGGCGTAGTCGTTTCCATTAAACCCGGGGTGGGCAAAGCCGGCGTATCCCGCAGCGGCTTGAGCCTTGGCCACGACCGCCAGTCCATTCCCGTTGGTTGAACTCAGAACGATCTTGAGCTGGGCGTTGTTGGCGGCATGAATCGGATTGGAATTGGGGACCGCCCCGGGCTGACTGTAGCCATCAATAGTGAGGTTTTGATTTGTGATCAGCGGATAGCCGTTGACGGGAGTCAGCAGGTAATGGACCCCTGCGCCAGGGATATTGAATTGAATGGTGTCGCCGTCCGCGAGGTTGGCAATGGCCGTCACCAGGTTCGTTACCCCGGGGTTGAAGTTGGTATTGTCTTCGTTGTTAACGGTGATGATCTTGGATTGCGCTGAACCTGCCAGGAGCAGGCCGGAGGCCAGGACAAGGTTGTATGCAAGTCTTTTCATGCTTTTCATTATTTATGGTGTAGCTAATTGTAATTGTAAGGGGTCAGCTTCGCATGAAACTGGAGGAGCCGACTACTGCCCTTTAGGGAAGGGTCCTTCAAAGGTCTGCCGAGCCGGTTAGGAAAAGGTCGGGGCGTCCTTGAACAGACGCGCGTCTTTAAGTTGGCTCAATTGCACGCGGACATTATGGGCCAAATCCTCGCGCTCCGGCTGCCTGGGCAAGGCGAACCGGGGGCGGACTTCACGTCAGCTCTGCCGTCGGGTCCGCTCTCGGGCGTTCCGCGCCAGGGCCCGTTCGATGGCCTTCAACAACTCCGCGTTCGATTCATGCTTGCCCAGAAAATCCTCAGCGCCATACCGCATCGCCCGCACGGCGTCCTGAACCTCACCCTGGCCCGAAAGAAAGATGATGGGCAGCGGGTTCGCCTGTTTCGCCACGGCATCCTGAACGTCGAAACCAGTCAAGCCCGGCATCTGCAAATCGAGAATCAGGCAGCCAGGGCCGACCGAAGGCAGTATTTTAAGAAACTCGGTTGGCGAGCTGAAAGCTTCCGCAGCATAACCAGCAGCGCGCAGGAACCGCAACATAACGGAAAGGCAGGAAGGATCGTCGTCCACGAGGTAGATTATAGGTCCCGCGGAAGTCATTACCCCAAGTAGTTAGTGCAGTACATCTGCCGAGGCTTGTAGCACACGACGAGGCAAATCCGCTACAGCCCTTTAGGGAAGCACGACGGGGCGGCAACTGAGCGCCGATTAATCCGGAAGAACCAACGATTGCCCTTTAGCATAGCCAGAGCAGGTCCTCCCGAGCAAAGGTTAGCGGAGGAGTTGGCCGTCCTTGATCAGGCCGGCCTCATGCAATAATTGCATCACTTCGGCCACGGATTTGACCCGCAACTTGGTGGTGATCGCGGTGCGGTGCAGCTTCACGGTGCGCTCGTTGAGGGTGAGATCGGCTGCGATCTGTTTGTTCAACTCTCCGCGGACCACATGGCCTAACACCTCACGCTCCCGCGGCGTGAGGGTATTGAAGAGCCGGCGGATTTCGTGCCTGCGCGCCCGCTGCGTCCGCTCCCGGGCATCGCGGTCCAGCGCCCGATCGATGGCATTGAACAACTCCTCTTTCGAACAGCGCTTGACCAGAAAGTCCTCGGCCCCGTGGCGTATGGCTTGCACCGCGGTGGGCACCTCGCCATAACCCGTCAGGAAGACGATCGGCAACGGATGCTCCCATTTCGCGATGGCTTCCTGCAGCTCCAACCCGTTGAGACCGGGCATTTGCAAGTCGAGCAGGACGCATCCCGGGCTCACTCCCGTTGATTCTTTGAGAAACTCCTCGGCCGAGCTGAACGTCCGCACCAAATACCCGGAGGCGCGCAGCAGCCGTGTCACGGCGACCAGGAAAGAGGGGTCGTCGTCAACGACATGTACAATAGGCTTGGCGGCAGTCATCGAGTGGCGCTACGCCGGAATATCGGCAGGGTGAACCGGAAGCAGGCACCGCCGCAAGGACGATTTTCCGCCCAAATCCGCCCCCCAAGCGCCTCGACGATGGTCCGGGAAGTCGCCAGCCCCAGCCCCAGCCCGCTCGGCTTCGTCGTAAAAAAGGGTTCGAAGAGGCGCGGCAGTTTGTCGCCGGGGATACCCGGCCCCGAATCACTCACGGCCACCTCGACTGCTCCCCGCTCCGCCAGCCGAGCGCTCACCAGCAGTCGGCGGTCATGCGGCGGTGTGTCTTTCATCGCGTCCATGGCGTTGAGCATCAGGTTGAGCAATACCTGCTGCACATGGACACGGTCTCCCTGTACCATCGGCAGATCCGAAGGTATTTCGAGCTCACAGCCTACTTTGTGAACGACGGCGGCGGCACGAACGAACCTAAGCGCTTCCTTTGCTATCTCGTCCATCGCCAACGGATTCGATTCCGGGCTGCGCCGTTTGATCAAGCCCCGCATTCGGTCAATGACCTCGCCGGCGCGCAGATTGTCTTTGAAGATATCCGCCATGATGGCACGCACCTCCGCGTAGTCTGGCGGATCGCGCTGCAGGAACAGCTCCGCGGCTTCCACATTCCGCCGGATCGCCCCCAACGGCTGGTTCAGCTCATGGGTCAAAGCCGAGGCCAGTTGACCCACAGCCGAAATCCGGCCCGCGTGGGCGAGTTGCTCGCGGTTCTCTCGCAAAGCGCGCCGGGTTTGCAGCGCGCGAAATCGTTGCACCAGCAGGGCAATAACGAGCCCGGTTTGGAGCACCAGCGCGGCCAGCGCAATCAGCACTGCATCTCGATGCGCTTCCCACAAAGTCGGCGGACGGAAACGCACCTCGCTCGCGGGCGGCACACGACTGTCGTCGAGCCCCCACCGCTGCATTTCTCGCCAATCAAAGATCAGCCGGTGTTGAGCGCTTTTAATCACCGGAACGGATTGCGCGCTTCCCGCCCGGATCGCCAACACCGCGCGCTGGGCCACTTCCGCCCCTAAACCGGAGTAAACGACGCAGGCACCGCCCACGGTGCCGAAGCCGATGAAAATGTCTTCGCAACTAAAAATGGGCGACCGTGAAACCGAGCTAAGTTCTGCCAGGGCGTCCCTTTGCGTGAGCACCTGGTATCCCTCCTCCATCCGAACCGAATGGTACAGAACGATCGTTTGCACCGGCAGCATGGCCACACGATGCTTGGTTTCCGCCAAGGTCAGGCCTCTCAATGGGATGCATTCGAACCCAGTGGACGCGAAACGCTCTGCCTGGGCCTGCAGTTCCTTGTAAACGAACAGAGAACCCTGGTCACTGGAGACCAATGCGATCCGCCGCGCGTCCGGGCACAGGCGAATGGCCGCCTCCAGCGTGCTCCCGGGGTCAATGTCGATCGTTACCCCGGTAAGATTCGTCTGCCCGGCCAAACGCCTGGCGGCCTCTTCGTCGAGGCCGGTGAAGATAATCGGCACTTGCGGCCACAATGCGGGCCGGACTTCAAGCATGTAGTCGAGCGAATTGGGGTCCAGGGCTATGATGGCCGCAAGCTTGCGCCCGCGATACTTCGTGTTCAACTGGGTTGTGAAGGTCTTTCGGTAACCCGGCTTGTCGTAGAGGTCGGTATCCAGATGTTCCGTACTCAGTTCATACTTGCCGCCCGGATTTCTTGCCAAGGCTTGCCGCAGCCCAGATAGAAAGGCGTAGTGCGCCGGCCGCCCGCCGCCCTCCTGATCCAGAATCAGGACCAAATCGGTGTTTGCCGCAAGGGCGGAAGGAGCCACTACGGCAACGTGGATGCCGAGCAGGCCGGCGATCATAATCCGGACCCACCGGGCGAATAATCGTCCTGGGCACATTACTGGGGAGGATGTTTGAGCGGACTGACGTCCGCTGCTACTCCCAAAAGCTGCCGAGGCTGCTCCCTCTCCCCTTCCGAAGGGGAGAGGGCTGGGGTGAGGGGTTGCTCCGTGTCGTCTATCCTGCGGTCTTGGCAGTATGTGGATGATGGCAGCGGTGCCGACTACGAGTCGAGAGTACCTGCCGGGAGGTTTCGTGTCCCGCCCCGCCTTCACGAACCTTCCCGTGCAAGCGGAAAACTCGCGCGTGGACTGCATGCATCCCAGAATAATAGGCCCCCCGGCACCCGCAAGATGAAACGAGAAGCTGCGCGCCGTGTTGTTGTTGAGACCGGCGATCGATTACGCCTTGATTCTGGCGGCCGATCGTGCCGGCAGCAGCACGTCTGCCAAGGCAGCGACTTTACTTGTCAATCACGAGTTCGTCGCGAAGTCTTGCGTCGCTGTCGTAGGCGCGATACTGCAGCCGATTGGGGTTAGTCTGGATGGCGAGCACTTGGAACGTGAGGACGTTGGTCATGCCGAACTCCGTGTAGTCGTGCTTTCCCTGCGCGTAACCCTTCGTGCCGGAAACTGAGATGACATAGACGGTTCCTTCCTTGGGACCGGGCATGCGTTGGCCGGCTCGCAGTGGATAAGTGCGAAGGTAGGCGTGGTCGTGCCCCTGGAGGACCATGTCCACGTGATATTTGTCGAACAGGGGTGTCCAGGCGGCGCGCAACTCCACATTCTCCTGGTTGCCACCGGAGGAATAAGCGGGTTGGTGGAACATCACGAACTTCCACAGGGCCTGGGTCTGCGACAGCTTATGCTCCAGCCAGGCGGTCTGTGAGGCCGGATCCAGATTGCCGTCGAGAATGACGAAGAGCGCTTGGCCATATTCGAAGGCGTAGGCGCGCCCAGGTTCGATCCCTTTGGGTCCGTTTTTGGGCAGCGTGAATTCCTTCAGGTAAAGCTCTGGCCTGCGCCCTTGGCACTCATGATTACCGATCGCGGGCACCAGCGCGCGGCGGTCGTAGATCCCTTGGGCATGGTAGAACAGGCTGTCCCATTCGCCGCGGTCGGTCCCTCGGCTCACCAGGTCGCCAGACATGAGGTAGAAGGCGGCTTCAGGGTGGGTGCGAAAAGCGTTGTGAACGAGCTCACCCCAGCGATCAAAACCATTTTGCGCGTCGCCCAGGTACATGAACGTGAATGGTCGCGCCCTGGCCGGGGCGGTCGCGAACTCCGCCGGTGCCGTCCAACCGGCTTCGCGGCCGTCCCCCACCGAATAGACGTAGGTCGTTCCCGGCGCCAACCCGCGCAGCACCGCCGTGTGCCGGCGGATCACCGGGTCGTTCAGCAAAGTGGGCGTTGCCAGCGTGGTGGCGGTGGCACGCGCTGACTTTGGTGGATTGACGGGGTTATTGCCGGGCTTTTCCTGATATCGGACGTAACCGTGTTTGACCTGGGTGCTGGTGCGCCATTGGATGGTCTGGGAAGTGCGCGGATCCTCGCTCCAGGTCAGCACAACTTGATCGGGCTGCTGCGACGCTGGATATTGCGTCACGCGGAACACGTTCACGAGCTGAGCGTCCATTTCGAGGTCAGTATCGGTGCGGATCAGGATCTGGCCCTCCAATTCGGGCGGCACGGAGGCCAGGACAACCGACTGATCGACGTAAGGCTCCGCGCCCGCCTTGAAAGTTGTCAACCGCAGTTGCCCCGGGTAGAGGTCGCTCACTTTGATATTGTCGCCGGGCACTACAGGCGCGAGCGTCACCAGGTAGTGGTCGCAGTCCCAGCTCAACGCATGGATTCCCAACCCCACCGGCCCCGCAGCAAAATCCTTCTGCCAAGCGTCATACACCACCTTGCCGTGCTTGAGCGTGGTGGTCGTTGGCTCAAAACCTCGTGCGCGCAACCAAAATGGTTGCGCGCCCAGACGCGCATCGCGCAGCACCGTCACACGCACCGGCCGGTTCACCCGGAAGCTCAGGTGTTTGGTCGCCAGGACCTCGCGCTCCTGCGGCGTGAGGAATTTCTCGGCCTGTGCCGGGGTGAGTTTCTGCAACTCATTCGTCGGCATTTCGCGCTGAAGACGCGTGATCACCCGGGCAACCGTGTCGCGGACCAACAGATTACCGCCCGGCTGGGCTGGGAGCGGGGCGTTCGTGCCGGCCAGCAACAGCAAAACCAAAACCGGCGGGAGATATAGCTTTTTCATGTGCGCGCGCTTGATAGTAAGTAACTGTTCAGGTGTGGGGCAGACCTCCGGTCTGCCGGTTCACGGAGTCTCTGACTCCGTG
>CAIWJG010000119.1 GCA_903912925.1 uncultured Verrucomicrobia subdivision 3 bacterium
CCCGCCGGGTGAGGGCACCCGGCCTACATCCCCCGCAAAACCGCCCGCTTGTAGGCCGGGTGCCCTCACCCGGCGTCCCCATCTCGTCCATAATGAGAATTGCTGCGTCCCAGGAGATAACACTTGCAGCTCGCACCGCCTGAAAAGCTCGGTGGCCAATGCTTGCCGTGAATAAACCCATGCTTGCCCGCAGCCGCATCCGGCTTCATGTTTACCGAGACAAATGAGAGAGCGAGACAGATTAATGCGCGCGGCGGAACGGTTCTTGAAACTGATACCGGTGCAGATCCGCGAACGTGGCCAGTATTACCACGCCACCGGCCATGTACTCAAGGTCACTTGCGTCGCCCTTGATCAGACTTACACCGCCGTCGTGCGCGGCAGCCAGGATTATACCGTCACGCTTAACTATTCGGAACGGACCTGGGCGTCGGAATGCTCGTGCCCGATGCGTTATGATTGCAAGCACACCGTCGCCGCGATGCTCGAATTGCAGGCGCTGTGGGCCAAAGAATTCCCGGCAACGCCCGCCACGGCGTCGGCCGCCACCAACAAACCCGCCAAGCGGAAACCTGTGCGCATCCCCAAGTTATTGGTACCGCAACCTCCTTCCTCGCCGCTTTACGATCGGTTGGTGGAAAAACTTGGCCGCCCGCTGGACTACCCCGAAGCCAGCTTCATCCGAAAGGTGCAGATTCTTTACGCCAGTGTCGGCTCCCGCCTGCTGACGGAGAGCGACCTCAACCCGTTATTTCCCCAGCATTTCAGTTATAGCTGGACGGGCCTCGATCTGTGGCCGAAGAAACCCGAGGACGACTACGAACTCTGGCTCTACCTGGCGGCGGAGTTGCGTCGCCGGAAGGTTTCCCTGCCCGTTTACATGGCAGCCGTCACGGATTTCGCCACGCTGGATGCCGCCATCAAGCAGTGGGAGCGAGAGAAAGAGATCGCCCATTGGAAAGCCTGGTTTGAGAGCAACGAAACCAGCGTACCTACCGCCGCGGATACCCTTGACCTGCGGCTGGCGTTTCTTGCCGATGAAGCCCGTCTGCAATGGCGCACCCAGCCCGACGCGCCGTTTTCCGATTTGAAGCAGGCGCAGGCCAAACGCTTCGCCGAGAATATCGAGCACGGCACGTTGACCCTCACGCCGGACGCGACGCCCTTGTGGGGCGCCCTTTACAAGCCCTGGAGCTACGACTGTTGGTGGAGCATCCGCTACAAATCGGACGCCTCCCGCCTGCCACTGAACCGGCTGGTCCGCCTCGCGCTGCCGCCCGAGCGCTTCGTGAATGCAAACGGGGAACCGCTCGCGCGCCCAGCCGAACCGCTCCGCCTCCAGTTGCAGCCGCCGTCCAAGGGCGGAGAGGATTACGAACTCCGCCTCACCACCGCCGACGGTCAGGAGCCGCCGCCCATTCGTTTCGTCCTAAGCGGACACCCCACGCTGTACATTACTGACTCGGCTATTTACGCCGGCCCGCCCCGGAACGCCCTCGAACATGACACGCATAAAGTCATCCCTGCGCTCGCGATGGAGACTGCCGGTGGCATCCGGTTTCTTCACGCGCTGAACCTGCCGCTGCCCGAGCATCTCGCCGGCCGCACCAGGATCATTCCCGTCGCCGTCACCCTGAGCTGTGCGCTCAAGCCGAATTATCCCGGCAGCAACTCGGAATCCATTATCCTGCGCGCCACCACCCGGGCGGCAGGCTTGGAGAAAGAAGAGTTCGGCCTGAACGGCTGGCAGACGCCCAGCGCGGGGTGGGATCGAACAAAAACTCCCAAGCCGGTGAAAGGGTGCATCCCCGTTTACGACCGCTCGGCGCAGGCACACTTTCCCCGCGTGCTGGAGGCGCTGGGCGGCAGATGGGCAAACTACGGCGGCGGCTGGATGCTGCGGCTGACCAAGAAGACGCCCGAGGTCTTCGTCGCGTGGCTGCAAAGCCTCCCGCCGGAAATCACCGTCGAGCTCGACCGGGAACTCGCCACACTCCGCGATGCGCCCATTAGCGGCACCGTGTCCCTCGATGTGCAGGAGGCGGGCATCGACTGGTTCGATCTCAAGGTCATTCTCAACGTGGCCGACCTGGCGCTTACGCCGGAGGAAACCAAGCTGCTCCTCAACGCGCGCGGCAGCTTTGTGCGCCTGGGCAAGAAAGGCTGGCGGCGCTTGCAGTTCAATCTCACGCCCGAGGACGATGAACAGCTCGCCCGGCTGGGCCTCGCCCCGCGCGATTTTACCGCCGAGCCCCAGCGCTTCCACGCCTTGCAACTCGCCGATAACGCCGCCAAGAAATTCCTCGCGCCGGCACGCGTCGAGCAGATCCACCGCCGGGTAAGTGAATTGAAGACCCGCGTCGCACCGCCGGTCCCGGAAGCGATCCGCGCCGAGCTCCGCCCTTATCAAGTCGAGGGCTACCACTTCCTCGCTTACCTCACCACGAATCGCTTCGGCGGCGTGCTGGCCGACGACATGGGCCTGGGCAAAACCCTGCAAGCCCTCGTGTGGATCGCGTGGTTGCGCGCCGAGGCGAATGGCAAAGTCCAGCCCAGCCTCGTCGTTTGCCCTAAGTCCGTGACCGATAACTGGGTCGCCGAGGCCGAACGCTTCTATCCCGGCCTACGCGTGCGCCGTTGGACCGGTGAAGCCGCCGACGCGCTGACGACCGCGCGGGAGGAGGCCGACATTATTGTACTCAACTACGCGCAGCTCCGATCGCTCTCGCCGGCCATCGCGCAGGTTTCCTGGCAGGCTGCAATCCTGGACGAGGCGCAATACATCAAGAATCCGGACTCGCAAACCGCCCAGGCGGCCCGCGCGTTGAAAGCCGATTACCGCCTCGCCCTGACCGGCACGCCGATCGAGAATCGCCTGCTCGATCTTTGGAGCATCTTCGGCTTTGCCATGCCCGGTGTTCTAGGCAATCGCACGGAATTCCTCCGCCGCTTCAACGCGCAGGACGACCCCCTGGCCCGCCGCCGGCTGGCCGCGCGCGTCCGCCCCTTCCTGCTGCGCCGCACCAAAGGCCAGGTCGCCAAGGACTTGCCCGACCGCGTGGAGGAGGATTTGTTCTGCGAGATGGAAGGCGAACAGCTCGCGCTCTACCGGGCCGAATTGAAGCGCGCCCAGTGCTTGCTGCTTGGAGTCCAGACGCGCGAGCAGCTCAACGAACAACGCTTCAACGTCCTCACCTCACTGCTCCGGCTGCGGCAGATTTGCTGTCATCCCGTGCTCGTGAACGCGGAGCTGGGCGAGGTCGAAAGCGCCAAAGTCAACGCCCTGCTCGACCTGCTGGAACCGCTCATGGAGGAAGGCCACAAGGTGCTGGTCTTCTCGCAGTTCGTCACCATGCTCGACCGGCTGCGCGAGACCGTGAAGGAACGCGAGTGGCCGCACTTCTATCTCGCCGGCAGCACCGAGAATCGCGGCGACCTGGTGAAGGAGTTTCAATCCGCTGAAGGCGGCGCCGTATTCCTGATTTCCCTCAAGGCCGGCGGCTTCGGTCTCAACCTCACCGCCGCATCCTATGTGGTGCTATTCGATCCGTGGTGGAATCCGGCGGTGGAGAACCAGGCCATTGACCGCACGCACCGCATCGGCCAGACCCGCCACGTAATGGCCTACCGCTTGTTGATGCGCGAAAGCATCGAGCAGAAGATTCGCGCGCTGCAAAAGCAAAAGGGGGCGCTGATGTCCGACGTGCTCGGCGAGGAAAAGTTTGCCCAAAGCCTCACCCTCGACGACCTCCGCTTCCTGTTTGCCGACTGACCGACACTGAAGCATAGGCAGCCGTTCTGGCCGGACGGGATTACACTTGGCGGTGGCGCTGTGGGTAGCTTAGCCTGCGGCCATGAACAAGCGGTGGTTAAAGATCGGGCGTAACTGTTCAGGTCGCCCAAGCGTGCGCGGCAGGGGCGGGGACGGCTCGTCCCCGGTTGCGTTCGC
>CAIWJG010000120.1 GCA_903912925.1 uncultured Verrucomicrobia subdivision 3 bacterium
CGGGTTTCGGATTCGGGAACCGGGCTTAACGCCGAGACGCAGCGCGGCCAAGCCGCAGCCAAGACCAAATCGGGCTAAACGCAGAGACGCAGAGGAACGCGGAGAAACGCAGAGAAAAAGAACTCTCTGCGAATCTCTGCGCCTCTGCGTTAAAGGGTGAGCTGGCAGAATCGGCCTTCGGATCTCGGATTTCCTTCGGGTTTCGGATTTCGGGTTTCGGATTTGGGCTGCCATCGCCATCGCATAATGAGAATTGCTGACCCCGCGCACTTTCCCCTTTCCCCTCCTCCCGCTTCGGCGCATCATTGCGCGACTCTTTGTCATGGGCGGCACGAATGCACAGCTACCAATCGGTCGGCAGGGGCCCCCTCCGGGCTGCCGCCCCCCCGTCGCCTCGTCGCACCCGTTCCCATTTCTGCTTTCTGCTTTCTGTTTCCTCCTTTCCCCTTAGACCCCATGTCCAATCCCTTCTTCGATCACCCCATCCTGAACTCGCCCTACGAGTGCCCGCGCCGGCACTGGGAGCTGGACCCCTCCGGGCAGCCAACTCAGCGCGTCCTGGAGAAACGGCGGCGCGCCGAGTTTATCACACCTATTCCCAAGCCGAAGAAGCGCAAGACACCCGCGCAGCAGGAAGAGATCGTCTTTGACGAGGGGAAGGGCCTCTCCACCAAGAAGCAGCAATACGATCCCACCTCAATCATCAATGAGGTGCGCCAGAATGTGGATTTATGGCGGGCCTTGCCCAATGCCGGCCAATGGCAGGTCACACCCGAAACAGCGCGGCTGCTCCAGCACTGGCGGCACCACAAGTTCAGCAGCATCCGCCCTTTCTTCTGTCAGGTGGAAGCCGTCGAAACCGCCATCTGGCTAACCGAGGTCGCCCCCCAGTCCAAGTCCGGCAAGCGTTTGCTCGACCACCTGGCGAACGCGAACAAGGACGCCAATCCTGAGCTCATGCGCTTCGCCCTCAAGCTGGCCACCGGCGCGGGCAAAACCACCGTCATGGCCATGCTCATCGCCTGGCAAACGATCAACGCCGTCCGCCGCTCCAGCAGCAAGATTTTCAGCCGCGGCTTTCTCGTCGTCTCTCCCGGGTTGACCATCAAGGATCGTTTGCGCGTCCTCCAGCCCCACGACCCCGACAGTTATTACAAGGACCGCGAATTGGTGCCGGGCGACCTGCTGGATGATCTCAAGAAGGCCAAAATCGTCATCACCAATTACCACGCCTTCAAGCTGCGCGAGCGCATCGAACTCTCTGCCGGCGGCCGCTCACTGCTCCAAGGGCGCACCGGCGACGAGCTGGACACAGCCGAGACGGAAGGCCAAATGATTCAGCGCGTCATGCCTGATCTCATGGGCATGAAAAACATCCTCGTGCTAAATGACGAGGCCCACCACTGCTACCGCGAAAAGCCCACCCCGGACGAAGACGAAGACCTAAAGGGTGACGAGCGCAAAGAGGCAGAGAAGAACAACGAAGCAGCGCGCCTCTGGATTTCCGGTCTCGAAGCAGTGAACCGCAAGCTGGGCCTCGCCCGCGTCATTGACCTCTCCGCCACTCCGTTCTTCCTAAGCGGCTCTGGTTATGTCGAGGGCACCTTGTTTCCGTGGACGGTGAGCGACTTCTCTCTAATGGATGCCATCGAATGCGGCATTGTGAAATTGCCGCGCGTCCCGGTGGCGGAAAACATTCCAGGTGAGGAAATGCCCAAGTATCGCGATCTCTGGGAGAACCTCAAGAAGGCAACCCCCAGACTGCCAAGAGCGGGCCGTGTCATCGCAGGCAACCTGGACCCCCTCAACCTTCCCACCCTTTTGCAGACTGCACTCCAGTCGCTCTACGGTCACTACGAGAAAACCTTCAAGTTGTGGGAGGACAAAAAGGGCGTTCGTGTGCCGCCCTGTTTCATCATCGTCTGCCAGAACACCGCCATCTCGAAGCTCGTTTACGACTATGTCTCGGGGTTCTTCCAGAAAGATCAAAACGGTCTGCCGAGGCTGGTGAATGGTCGCCTCGCCCTCTTCCGCAATTTCGATGAAGTCACGGGCAACCCGCTCCCGCGTCCCAACACCCTACTCATAGACAGCGTGCAACTCGAATCCGGCGATGCCCTCGACGACAACTTCCGCACTATGGCCGCCGATGAGATTGACCGTTTCCGCCGCGAAATCAGCGAGCGCGGCGGCAAACTTGCTGATGAACTTCGAAAGGGCAAAGAACTCGATGACGTGACATTGCTCCGCGAAGTCATGAACACCGTCGGCAAGCCCGACCAGCTCGGCGGCTCCATCCGCTGCGTCGTCTCTGTCTCCATGCTCACGGAAGGCTGGGATGCGCAGAACGTAACTCACGTCCTCGGAATCCGCGCCTTTGGCACCCAGCTCCTGTGCGAGCAGGTCATCGGACGCGCCCTCCGCCGCCAGTCCTACGAACTGAACGAAGACGGCCCGGACAAAGGTCTCTTCAATGTCGAATACGCCGATGTCTTCGGCATTCCCTTCGACTTCACGGCCAAGCCGGTCATCGCCCCGCCGCAGCCGCCCCGCGAGACCGTTCAGGTCAAAGCGATGCGACCGGAGCGCGACGCACTCGAAATCCGCTTCCCCCGCGTCGAAGGCTACCGCGTTGAGTTGCCGGAAGATCGCCTCACCGCCAGTTTCAACGACGATTCAATTCTCGAACTCAGCCCCGACCTCGTCGGTCCCTCCGTCACACGCAACTCCGGCATCATCGGGGAAGGCGTGGACATGAACTTGGAACACCTCGGCGACATGCGCCAGTCCACCGTCCTGTTCGAGGTCACCAAGCGCCTGCTTTACACCAAATGGCGCGACCCCGGCGAGGAGCCGAAGCTCCATCTCTTCGGCCAGCTCAAGCGCATCACCAAGCGATGGCTCGACACCTGCCTCGTCTGCAAGGGCGGCACCTATCCCGCCCAGCTCATGTATCAGGAACTGGCCGACATGGCCTGCAGCCGCATCACCGCCGGCATCACCCGCGCATTGGAAGACCAGCGCCCCATCAAAGCTCTGCTCGACCCCTACAATCCCACCGGCTCCACAGCTTACGTCCGCTTCAACACGTCAAAGACGTTGCGATGGGAAACCAGAGCGGACCGCTGTCACATTAACTGGATCGTGCTCGACAGCGATTGGGAGGGCGAGTTCTGCCGCGTCGCGGAGTCGCACCCCAAGGTCCGAGCCTACGTCAAGAATCACAACCTCGGCCTCGAAGTGCCGTATCGCTACGGCTCGGAGATTCGGAAGTATCTGCCCGACTTCATCGTGCTGGTGGACGATGGCCATCCGCCACAATCGGATGGCAGTCCCGATCTCCTCCACCTGGTCGTCGAGATCAAAGGTTACCGCCGCGAGGACGCGAAAGAGAAGAAATCCACCATGGAAACCTATTGGGTGCCCGGCGTGAACAACCTGAAGCAATACGGTCGCTGGGCCTTTGCTGAGTTCACTGAGATTTACCAGATCGAGACCGATTTCAAGGCCAAGGTCGAAAGCGAGTTCAATAAGATGATCGCCCAGGCTACCACATGAAACGCAAGACCTGCCTCCGCCCCCTGCCGGACATCGGCACGGCGATTCTCACCGTGCGCGGCGAGAGGGTCATTTTGGATGCGGATTTGGCCGCCACCTATGGTGTCACCACCAAACGGCTGAACGAGCAGGTAAAAAGAAATGCCGATCGGTTCCCACCGGATTTCTCTTTCCAGCTTACCGCGGAGGAAAAAGCGGAGGTGGTCGCAAATTGCGACCACCTTGCGCGACTCAAATTCTCCCCGGTTCTGCCCCGTGCCTTCACCGAGCACGGCGCCATCATGGCCGCCAACGTGCTCAACAGCCCTCGTGCCGCCCCCGCCGGAAATCGGCTTTCATGTTAAAGAAGATGCTGTCCCCTACCGCACCAGGCGAAAACGAGGGATGAATTATGAAGAACGAAGCATGAAAGAGCCACCTGAGTTACGAGGCCGCACGAAACAATTTGCCTTGCGCGTTATTCGGATGTTCGGCGCCCTGCCGAAGACGGATGTCGCACGCGTGCTCGGTCGTCAGGTTCTACGTTCCGGCACATCGGTGGGGGCGAACTATCGCGAGGCATATCGTGCCCGCTCCGGTCCAGAGTTCGTCTCCAAGCTTGGTGATTGCCTCAAGGAGCTCGAAGAAACCGCCTACTGGCTCGAACTCCTCGTGGACAGCGGCACGGTTTCCGCCCGCAAAATGGCCGCCCTCTTGCAGGAAACCAACGAGCTACTGGCAATCTTTACCACCATTTCCAAGAAGACCAAAGCCCGCCTTTCATAATTCATAATTCATCCTTCATACTTCATAATTCATACTTTCCCCCAACATGGCCAAAAAGCCCCCCACCCCCAAATCGGTCGAAACCCTAAAGCACGACGAGGCCAAGCGGAAGAACATCCCCACCGCCGAGCACCAGTCGGTCATCCAGAAGGAACAGGAGGCGCCTCGCACGGTGAAGTATCCCCGCAATACTGACCTCGATCCCCAGCTCGTCTGGCGCGGGAAGGATGAGCAGGACTGGAGCGACCTCGTCGTCCACGCCCCGCCGCTCTACATTCAGGAAAAGGTCCACCCCAAGGTGCTCATTGA
>CAIWJG010000121.1 GCA_903912925.1 uncultured Verrucomicrobia subdivision 3 bacterium
GGACACGCAGCGAATCTCCAGACCGGTTTTGGCATCAGCCCAGGTGACGGTATGCTCTGTGCGCAAGGCATCCAGTCGCTTGTGCCGGGCGCGCCTCGACCACTTGGACAGCAGCGCCCGGGATGCTTCGCCGTTGTAACTGAAGGAAAATGGCGGGTTGGCATCTCGATTAAGCAAATGGGCCCGCGTCCAGTAGTCCTTCTCTTTCATTTCCCCGGCAGTGACCAGTCCTGCAGCCCAAGTGCCCGCAGGCAGAAGACTGAAATACAGTAGGGCGGCAACAGCACCGCAGCCCAACCGGGTCTGAATCCATTTTCCCAATTTCATGCAAGTATCAGTTCTCACGCTTGACACAACCGCAACTCCTTCTGAGCTTGCGGCTGGGTTTGGGGTTGCTCATTCAGCAGGTTGGAGACGCAGGTCCAACTCCCCTTGTGTAAGCGTCATGGCAAATCAGCTTTCAGGCGGTAGAACCGGCCTGGACTGGTATTGGTGTCTTGCATTTGGTCCAGCCCGCCAACGCCCTTGCGTGATTCCTGACCAGGGACATTGGTCCAGATGCCGTCCACGAGATTGCTGCACCAGCTCAGGGTGTAGGCGCGATCGGAACTGGAATCGAAATAGATCGTCCACGGCGGCAGATTGGTGACCCCGGTCATGCGGAAATACGATGCCGCGTTCGTCGGGTCCGTGTCGGCCATGTATTCCATCCAGGCGGGCACCCCGTCACCCTCGTCATAGAGCGCACCGGCGTCGTTCGTGGCCAAAGCGTATTTTGCCAGCCACCAGAGGGGTGTGCCGTTGGTCGTTTGATTGGCCGAGCAAGTGGCCGCGATGGTGCTTGGCCGATCCATCGTGAGCGGCAGGGGGTTGCTGTTGGTCTGGCTCGACGGCACATCACCCGTCCAGTAGGCGAAGTGGTAGTACAAGTCAGGCAACGCCGTGACCGTAATGTTCGATCCCGCGCTCAACCAGCCGTTTGTCACATCCACCTGACCGTTGCTGGCTGCCGTAGCCAGACAGTAGTTCGTGGCCCAGCGCCAGGCGATGATCGAATCGGCTGTCAGCGTCAGCTCGCCCGTGTTAGTCCCCGTCCCGCTGGCCGGGACACTTCCCGATCCCGTCCACCCTTCGCAGACATACTGCGTCGCGCCGCCTATGATCACGGGCGAGTTCGTCACTGCCACCGTGAAACTTGTCCCTAAGCTGGTCGTGTAAACCCCATCCGCCGGGCTCGACTGCCCGTACACCGGCCCGCTAACAGCCAGCGTTAGCCAAGGCTGAATTCCAACCGCCGTCGTGGCACTCTTCGCGATGTTGACCTTGATCACCACGGCCATGTTGGAATTGCCGTTGTAGGCGTAATCGGCCAGTTTCACCCCGTTGGACACGCTGTAACCTGCTGCCGAATACTTCATCAGGAAGCGAACGCGCCCGTCCCAGAAGTCATTGGGGATCTGGTTGACGATCGTGGCCGTATTGGTGAAACACGAACCGTTGTTGGTATAGGCAAAGGTATTGGCGATCCGCGCCACGGCGCCGGCGCTCATCACTTGAAACTGTGCGGCCTGAACATTGGTCAGGGAGGTGCAGGTCCAGTTTGTGCTGCCTCGGGCAAACTCAAAGAAGCCCACCGCGCCCTTATTACAGGCCTGCTGGGTCTCGATGATGTAATATGGACTGGACAGCAGGGTTGAGTTCACGTGTCCATGTCCGACCAGCATCAAACCGGGGGACTGTCCCGCCGGCGGCATCCAGCCCGCCCCGCCCACAATGAAATGCTGCCCGAACAACCGGTACTTGATGGCAGGATTCGTGAACGACGCCGCGTAGTCATTCGTGAACCATGCCGTGTAGTCGTTTGCATTGTAGTCCTTCTGGCAGACATAGAAAGATCCCATGGTGAGGGAATAGGTCTCGATGCCGATGGTGGTCCGCCAGTTGGCAACAGTAATCTCGCTGTCGTTGTTGCCGCGGGTGGCCAGCACAGGAACACACATCTGGCACATCGCATCAACATACTCCTGATAGCGGGCGACCGAGATGCCATAAGCGTTATCCAGTTCATCGCCCGTATCGAACATAAAGCGCGGATTGATCAGTCTCATCGCCGGGGCGTGCCAGTACATCTCCTGGATAGATCCATGCGTGCCATACATGCCCGTGTCGGCGTTATTGGGTTCGTAGGCCTGCGCCTGCGGATCGGCGTAATGCAGAATGTAGAAGTGCGTTTCCAGGCCGGGAACAATGGAGACTGCATTCCGGTTGGTGGCTGCACCGCCGGCAGGATGCGAGATAACGAGCTTAAACACTTCCGGCGAGATGTCCGCTGGAACGCGCACCCGCAACGCGTACCCGACAAGAGTGTCGTTGTCCACATAGCTGCCGTAATCCACATGCTCAACGACTCCCGTCCATGACCGAAGGTCATTGGCGAGAACCGCACTCCACAGCGTATCGGTCAGGCCGGCACTCGCCTTCACTTCCACTCGGAAGGTGCCGCCCGTCTCAGCGAATTCCGGCACGCCATAGTTTGGTCGCGCGATCGAGAATTGGGCAAAGGCGGGGCATGAGGCGGCAACCAAGCAACCGATTACCAAGGTCGTGCTTGCCTGGCTTCGGCTGACCGTCTTAATGAACCCGATCAGAAACGCCGCTCTCCACCTGATTCCAATCATCATGATTCGCTTCAATTGCCAACAGTTTGTGCGACACGGGAGACCCTTACTCACGCACGCCGGGAGTGTCAATAGTGGCGACTTGTTCCAATCAAATAGAACGGGTTGCATCCGGTGTGAACAAGCGTTATTTCATGGGCATGAAAGCGCTCAGTATCTTCCTGCTCGTGCTTGGCCTGGCCGATCCTTTCACCACGCGTGCAGCGGCTCGCGTTGATTGGCTGCTGGATCCCTCGCCTTACCAGGCGCAGGTTGCCCGAAGCGCGGATGGCCGCGAGGTGGTGTTGGACAACGGCCTGGTGCGCCGCGTCATTCGTCTGGTGCCGAACGCGGCCACGGTGGCGTTCGAGAACCTGATGACGGGGGAATCCATCATCCGCGCTGTGCGGCCGGAGGCAAGCGTGGTGCTGGACGGGGTTCGCTACGAAGTCGGCGGCCTGCGCGGCCAGCCCTTGCAGAGCTTCCTCAAGCCGGCGTGGCTTGAGACCCTGGAGGCAAACACCAATGCGTTCCAGTTCGCCAGCCTGAAGACGGGACAGACGGAGGCGCGGTTTGCCTGGAAGAAGCGCCTCGAGTGGATGCCCAAGGATGCGCCGTGGCCGCCGCCGGGCGTCTCGCTGACACTGGAGTTTCGTCCGCCGACCGGCTCAGGCGGCGCCGGGCAGTCGCGCGAGGGCTTGGCGGTGGAGGTGCACTACGAGTTGTATGATGGCTTGCCGCTGGTCTCGAAGTGGATCGTCGTCCGCAACGGCACCCCGCATGCGGTGCTGCTGAACTCCTTCGTGAGCGAAATCCTCGCCGCCGTGGAATATGAGTCGTATGTGGACGACAATCCGCGCTGGGAGTTGCCGAGCCTTTACGTGGAGACGGACTACGCCTTCGGCGGCATGGGCAGCAAGGGTGGCAATCGGGGCGTGCGCTGGGGAGTCGATCCGGAATACTCCTCGCAGGTCAACTACAACCGGAACACGCCCTGCCTGCTGGAGTGCCGCCTTCCGCAAGGGCCGGACCAGGAGATCGCCCCGGGCGGCAGCTTCGAGAGCATGCGAGCGTTCGAGCTTGCACACGACAGCACGGAGCGCGAGCGCAAAGGGCTGGCCCAGCGCCGCATGTACCGGACCATCGCGCCGTGGATCACAGAGAACCCGGTGTTGATGCACGTGCGCAGCGCGCGCCCGGACGCGGTGAAGCTGGCGATTGATCAATGCGCCGAAGTGGGGTTCGAGATGGTGATCCTCACCTTTGGCAGCGGCTTCGACTTCGAGAGCCGCGACCAGAAGTACCAGGCGCAATTGAAGGAGCTGGCCGACTACGGCAAGTCCAAGGGCATTGTGCTGGGCGGATATTCGCTCTGTTCCAGCCGGGCCGCCGGCACTCCAGCGGACAACACTGTTGGTCCTACGGCGTTCGGCGTTGCGCCGTGCCTCGGAGCCAAGTGGGGGCGCGAATACATCGACCAGTTGAAGAGCTTCATGGAGAACGCCGGGCTGGGGGTCCTCGAACACGACGGATCCTACCCGGGCGACACTTGCGCTGCGACAAACCACCCGTTCCACCGCGGCTTCGAGGATTCCCAATGGGTGCAGTGGAAGGCCATCACCGGTCTCTATAAGTGGTGCTGCGCCAATGGCGTCTATCTCAACATCCCCGACTGGTATTTCCTCAACGGGGGCACCAAGACCGGCATGGGCTACCGGGAGGTGAACTGGTCGCTCCCGCGCGCCTACCAGGAGATCATCGAGCGCCAGAACATCTTTGACGGCACCTGGGAAAAGACCCCGAGCATGGGCTGGATGTTTGTGCCACTCACCGAGTATCAAGGCGGCGGCGCAGCGGCCACCATCGAGCCCTTGAAGGATCATCTGCCCCACTACGAGCAGCGTCTGGCTAATCTCTTTGGCGCGGGCGTCATCGCCTGTTATCGCGGCCCGCGGCTCTATGACACGGACGAGACCAAAGCCGTCGTGAAGCGCTGGGTGGAATTCTACAAGCAGCATCGCGAAGTCCTGAACGCTGATCTCCTCCACCTCCGCCGCGCCGACGGGCGCGACCTGGATTACATCCTGCACGTCAATCCCGCCGGGCAGGAGAAAGGGCTGCTGATGGTCTATAATCCGCTGGAACAGGAGGTCAGCCGGACCTTGCGCATCCCCCTTTACTACACCGGCAAGACCGACACCGCCTCCGTGAGCGAGCGCGATGGCGCGGTCACGACCTTCAAGCTGGATCGCGAGTATTACATCGACCTGCCCGTGACCGTCCCCGCGCGCCAGGGCACTTGGTTTGTCGTGAGGTAGAAGTGAAACGTGAAACGTGAAGGAAAGGCGAATGACAGGGCACGCCCCCAGTTCACAGCTCACGTTTCACGGTTGCCGTTTCACTTTCGGATTTCGGATTTCGGTTTTCGGATCTCCGCCGCGCCGCCCCTCCGCGCCGCCGCGTGCCCTGTCATTCGCCTTTCCTTCACGTTTCATGTTTCACATTACACCGCGAGAGCGCTTGCCATCTACGGGATGCCGGGTACATTGCATCACGCTTTATGAAATCGCCTGTTCTCCTGGTAGTGTCGTTGACGGTGTTGCTGGCCGGGTGCGCAACGCAGAACCAAAACAAGACCGCTGCGCAACAAACCCCCTATCGCAAACCGCTGACCTCGCCGGGTGCGAAGTTCGGCGCGCTGCCGCCCATCGTGCAACTCTCGGTGCTGGCCCAGGTCGGTCCGGAAGAGGTGGTTGATGCCGTCAGGGACACCAGCTCGGGCCGCGTCGTTTATAAAGTCTATTTCCGGGACAGCGAGATCTTCCCTACCATTTACGTCGCACCTGATGGCAGCGTGCTTAATCCTGATCTAACGGTCGCAGTAAGGGCCAGGCCGGGCACGCGAGTCAAGCCTGCCGATGTGCCGCCCAGCGTGAAGGAGGCGGTTCTCAAGCGCGCACCGGCAGCCGAGGTTGCCTATATCAGCAAGGAATCCTGGGGTGAGCGGACGGTCTATGTGGTTACCTTCAAAGACCAGACCCATAACCCGAAACTCCTCTTAGGGGAGGATGGCATCGTTCTGGACGAAGCGCAGTAGGCTGCTTAGTCCCAGATGCCCAGTGCCTGAAGTTGGCGCTCGGCCAGGCCTTTCCAATTGCGGTTCGCGGCCGGGCTTGCGGGACTCGGATGCAGTATCTGCCTGATTCTTACCGTGCTTCCCTGAAACACTTCTGCGGCGCGGCGCGCAGCAAAGCCGCCGACGCCAACCACCCATTCGGGCCTGAGGGCCGCGACCACGGCTCGCAGGTGCCGGTCGCAAGCGGTAAACACGGCCTCCTTCTCAGATGCTGCCAGCTTGTCTGGTGTACGATTGCGTCCGCTGCTCTCGAGAAAGGCCAGGGGGCAATAGTTCATCACGATATGCCCTGCGAAGAAACGCCGCGGCGTCCCGAACCGTTCCGCGAATAGGCCCCACAGTCTCCGGCCGCTGACCTCCGAGCGGGCGCACGCGAATCCTGTGACGGGCCGCTGCGGATGCTCGCTCTTGGGTTTGCCGACGGGGCCATCGATTCCCAGCCAGTCGCGTACACTGGTGACTTCCCCGAACGGCACGCCCGTCTGCACCATGCCGAACGGGCCGGGGTTCATGCCGAGGAACACGACTCGTTTACGCGTGGCGCCGAAGTTCTTCAGATAGGTCTCGTGAGGAGCCCAGGCATAGACGAGCGGGTTATAGACATGGGTGACCGGCGGACTAAACGTCAACCGGCTTGTCTCCGTGCGGAGTCTCCGGGCCGCGGCGAGGAGCGCTTGGTGGATGGGGGGCGGCCGGACCAATTCGGATGCCGGATCTCAGTGCCGCGGTGAGGGCTGCCCGCCTTCTCTGGGCCGGTGCAACTGGCGCAAGCCGCGGCGAAGGGTATCGATCTCCTGTTCGTCGGCGATCTTCTGCCGCTCAGCCAGTTCGAGGGTCTCGAGCACGGCCTCCATGTCGTCCAACGTGCCTCGGAGCGTATCGATGATTTGGTTGACCTCTTCGATGGCCTGCTGAACGGCCATTGGCGTCTGGGGTCGCGGCTCGCGCATGGGCGACCGGGGAATCTCTCGATCCTCGCGCACGGGCGGCCGAGGAATGTCTCGATCCTCCCGCATAGGCGGCGGGGCAGTCTCTAGCTGTTCGCGCATCAGTGGTGGGGCAGCCACCTGTTCGCCCGGGATAGCGGTAGCTTCCGGAACAGATTGGGGCGGCTCAACCGCTGCTTCAGGCGGTGAGAGCGGTTCCTGGCCGGAGGCTCGAGGGGCTCGCCGCCGGCCACCTCTGCGCCCACGCCCTCCGCGCCTGCCGCCTCGGGCGGATTGCGGCGCCTCAGACAGCAAAGGCGCTTCACTTGTAGGTCTAGATTCCTGGTCAGGAGCCATTCTTTCCCCAAGGTGCCTTGAACGGCTGCAAATGCAATGGGAATTATAGGAATTATGGTCCCGCGTTGAACAACGATGTTGCTTCCATGCCCGGTTTAGGCTTTCGTTTCAGCGGTGAAACTTAATTATAGGCGTCTGGACCTTCAGCTTGCCCACATCTGGACTCTTGCCCGGGGCGCTGGCACTACCCTCTGCAAGGCCGTGGTCGTCGAGTTGACCGGTGCGGATGGAACGGTCGGCCTGGGCGAAGCCGCGCCGAATTCCCGGTACAAGGAATCGGTGGATACCGTGCAGGCCTTCTTGGAGAAAGTGGACGCGCGCGGGCTCTCGTTCAACGACGTCGAGGGCAGTATGACCTACCTTGACACCGTCTCGCCGCACGACATGTCCGCCAAATGCGCCCTCAATCTTGCCCTGCTCGATGGCGCTGCCAAGCGGGCGAACAAGCCGGTTCACGAGTTTCTGGGGCTGGGCTTTCGGGAGAACCACCACGTTACGTCCTTCACGATCGGCATCGATAAACCGGACATGATTCGCAAGAAGGTCCTGGAAGCGGAACCTTACCCGGTGCTCAAAGTGAAACTGGGCGTGGCTGACGACAAGGCGAACTTGCAGGCGCTACGGGAAGTGGCACCGGCCAAGACCCTGCGGGTGGACGCCAACGAAGGTTGGAAGACCAAAGAGCAGGCGCTGGAGATGGCCGAGTGGCTGGCCAAAGACGGGCACGTGGAGTTTGTGGAGCAGCCCATGCCCGCAACCGCTTCCGTCAAGGACTGGGTCTGGCTCAAACAGCGCTCGCCGCTGCCGATCTTCGGCGACGAATCCTATCATTTGGCGGCGGACGCAGCCCAGGCGGTGGAATGTTTCCACGGCGTGAACGTGAAACTGGTCAAGACGGGTGGCGTCAGCGCTGGCTTGGAAGCCCTCCAGGCGGCGCGTAAGGCGGGCCTCAAAACCATGCTCGGCTGCATGATCGAGAGCAGTATTCTTATTAGCGCCGCCGCGCACCTCGCGGAACTATGTGATTACCTCGACCTGGACGGCAACATTCTGATCACCAACGACCCATACGTTGGCGTCACAGCGGAGAAAGGGGGCCTTTCATTTGCGACTGCGCCGGAGAAGTTCGGGTTGCGGGTCTGCGCACGTTGAGATTGCTTTCGCATGGCTATTCCGAATTACCAGGACATCCTTGATCTGCTCAAGAACGGGCTCACCATTGAGGCCCGAGAAAAGATTCTCGAACTAAGGGAAGCTGCTCTGAGGCTGCAGGAGGAGAACCTGTCGTTGAAAGAGAAGCTCAAGCAGTCTCAAGGGGATTGCGATCTGGGCAACCAGATGCTTTTCGAAAAGGGCGCTTACTGGCTGCGCACCCCAACCGAGGATGGCACCAACCTCTTGGGGCCTTACTGCCAGGTTTGCCGGGATCGGGATAAGAAGACCGTGCGACTCCATCTAACCAACGCGCCGGGTGGCGGATGGTATTGCGCCGTGTGCCGAAACCAGTTCTAGCAGCCTGTCGGACTTAGCCCCTCGATTTTGTGGGTGAACGGGTGGCATGCGGGATACGAGGCCATACAACGGGCCGTTCCAACCGCGATCTGCGGTTTTGGTCGGCTCACTCCAGCGTTCCTACCGCCACCACA
>CAIWJG010000122.1 GCA_903912925.1 uncultured Verrucomicrobia subdivision 3 bacterium
ATAGAAAGGAACTTGTGATGATTCCGAGCCTAGTGAGTGACTCACCTGCCGGGTGAATGGAAGACCTGCGCAATCCATTCATAACTAGCCTTTTTTGCGATCTTTGCGTTCTTTGCGGTTAAATCAACCGCCGAATTTAGGTTCAAAGCCAGGTCATTGACGATCCCCATGAAGAGGCGCAGACGATAACGCACGTTGGAGTTGCCGCCGGCTTGTACCGCCAGGTACCAGGTGCCCGCGGTTAGATAGGCCTCGTAACGGCCATTGAGAGGGACCCAGTATCTTGCCGGTTGACAAGCGGGGGCCTCCGGCTGTCATCTGGAGGGATGCAAGCTTGGCTCATGGACGATTACAAGGGCATCGGCGGTCTCCGGTTGGCCGATGCGCCCGATCCTATTCCCCAACCGGACGAAGTCATCCTGGAGGTGCATTACGCGGCGCTGAATCCGGCGGATGCCTACCTGGCCGAGAACCAGTATCCCGCGAAACCCCGGCTGCCTCATATCCTCGGGCGCGACGGGGTGGGGAAAGTGGTGGCGCGTGGCAGTGCGGCGGCAGATGTGGGCCTGGGAGAGCGGCGCGCCATTCTGCTCTGCGAGGCGGGCATCAACCAGCCGGGGACGTTCGCCCAGCGCGTGGCCGTGCCGACGCAAAACCTGGTGGAGATTCCCGCCGGCTGGTCCGAGCCCGAGGCCGCCGGGGCGACATTGGTCTATCTGACCGCTTACCAGGCGCTGACGATGTGGGGGCCGCTGCCGCCGTCAGCCGTGGTGCTGGTGACGGGGGCATCGGGTGGGGTGGGTGTCGCCGCCGTGCAACTCGCGGCGGCCATGGGGTATAAAGTGGTGGCGCTCTCGCGCAGCGCGGAGAAGAGCCGCCGTCTGGAGCAGCTCGGCGCAGCCGCCACGTTCAATCCCGAAGACCCTAAGTGGGGCTTGGCCCTCAAGAGCGCCCTGGAGCCGCGGCGCGTGGATCTGGCGATAGACAACATCGGCGGCAAGCTCCTGCCGCAGGTCATCAGCACCCTGGGCGATCTGGGCCGGGTCAGCCTGGTCGGACGCCTGGCCGGGCCGGTCCCCAACTTCAACACTGCCACCCTGTTCTTCCGCCGCAACCGCCTGGGCGGAGTCGCCGCCAACGCCGGGACCAACGCTGAGAGCCACGTGGCCTGGCAGGAGATCCTGAAGCTGCTGGCGCGCGCCGGGGTCCGCCCGCAGGTGGATAAGGTCTTCCCGTTCGATCAATTGCCCCAGGCGTTCGAGCGCCTGGCCCAAGGGCCGATGGGGAAGGTGCTGGTGGCGGTGAAGCCGGCTGGCTAAGCCCAACATCCAACAGCCAATAGCCAATAGCCAGCATGGACAAGCCAGGTGTTAGCGCCTACCGATGGGTTATTCTGGCGGCCATTGTTCCCATCATTACGGCCACGGAAATGATGTGGCTGAGCCTGGCCCCCATATCCAGCCAGGCGGCGGGGTTCTTCAAGGTCAGCGATATGAATATAGCCCTCTTCTCCATGAGCTATATGATCATGTACATCTTGTTTGCCCTCCCGGCCTCGTGGGTTATAGACCGGTTTGGGTTTCGGGCTTCCCTGACCATTGGGGCTTTGCTGACTGCTGTCTTTGGTCTGGCGCGGGCTTATTTCATCCATGATTTCACCCTGGTATTGGCGTCCCAATTCCTGATCGCCATCGGGCAGCCTTTTCTCCTGAATATCACTACCAAAGTGCCGGCCAACTGGTTTCCGGCAGCGGAACGCGCTACCGCCGCCGGCCTGTTGACTATGGCTCAATACGTGGGCTTTGCCTTGGCGATGGTGCTATCCCCTCTGCTGGCAGAGCGCGGCGGGATACCAGCCGTGCTTTGGGTGTTTAGCCTGGTGGCCGTGGTTGCAGCACTCATAGCCATTGTGTTTACCAGAGAGAAGCCGCTGGTTCCCCCGCCGGGTCCCGTTGCCTCCAAGGAAGACTTTGCCTTCGCTTCAATCAAAGCACTCTTTCTAAGAAAGCCCTTCGTGCTGGTGCTCATCTTCAGCTTCATCTCGATCGGCACCTTCAACACCATACTAACCCTGCTGGAACCTATTTTGACCCCTCGGGGAATCTCCTCTGTGCAGGCGGGCATGGTCGGGGCTGTGTTTGTGGTGGCCGGGGTGGCAGGCGCGGTCGTATTGCCGATCATTTCAGACAAGCTCCACGCCCGAGTGCCCATGTTTGTCGCAGCCATCGTCCTGCTTGTCCCCCTTTTACTCGGCTTTACTTATTTGCAGGATTTCATTCCGATCACCTTCTGTGCCGGCCTGGCAGGGTTTTCCACTATGGGTGTGGCGCCGGTATTGTTCCAGTATGGCTCTGAGGTGGCTTATCCCATTCCGGAAGGCACGTCCCTGGGCATGATTCTCCTCATGGGACAGGTTTCCGGGGCCCTCTTTGTTTATCTGTTTGAGGTCGCCACCAAGCTATCTGGTTCGGCTATTGCACCAATGCTCTGTGTGGTTGTCTTAACGCTCCTGGAGGTGCCTGTCGCCCTGCAAATGAAAGAATCAAAGCTGTAGCCGCGTAACTACCGATTCACCGCCTGCATGGCCTGGGCGGGATAGCGGTCGCCGGCTGCTGCGCCCGGGTGGGCCGCTTCGTTGAGGCTCTTCAGGTTGCCGGGCGTCAGGTGAATGGCCAGCGCGCCCAGATTCTCTTCGAGGTATAGCCGGCGCTTGGTGCCCGGTATCGGGACGATGTCCTCGCCCTGGGCGAGTATCCAGGCCAGCGCGAGCTGCGCGGGGGTGCAGCGCTTCGCTTTGGCCGTTCTTTCGACCCGGCCCATTAGTTCGAGGTTGCGCTTGAGGTTGTCCGCTTGGAACCGAGGCGAATTCCGGCGCCAATCGTCCTCGACCAGGTCTTCCAGCTTCCGAATCTTGCCGGCCAGGAAACCGCGTCCCAACGGGCTGTAGGCCACGAAACCGATGCCCAGTTCCCGGCATAGGGGGAGAATCTCGCTTTCGACATCGCGCGACCAGAGCGAGTATTCGGTCTGCAACGCGGCAATCGGATGAACCTTGACGGCGCGGCGGATGGTTTGGGGCGCGGCTTCCGATAGCCCGAGAAAGCGCACCTTGCCGGCGGTGACCAGGTCGCGCATTGCGCCGACGGTTTCCTCGATGGGCACCTGCGGGTCAACCCGGTGCTGGTAGTAGAGGTCAATCATGTCCAAGCCGAGCCGTTTCAGGCTGGCGTCGCAGGCTGAGCGGACGTATTCGGGCCGGCCATTGACGCCGAGGAACTTGCCGGTGGCGTCGCGGACGTTGCCGAACTTGGTGGCCAGTACGACCTGGCTGCGCCGGTCCCGGATGGCTTTGCCGACCAGCGACTCGTTGGCACCCAGACCATACATGTCCGCCGTATCCAAGAAGTTAACCCCCAGCTCCAGCGCGCGGTGAATCGTGGCGATTGCTTCCGTCTCGTCGCGCAGGCCGTAAAACTCCGACATGCCCATGCAGCCAAGGCCGATGGGCGAAACCTTCAAACCGCTCTTACCAAGTTGTCGCATCCGCCTATCATACATCATCGGGCGAAGATCCGGCGAATGACTTCTTCGATGGGGACTTCCTGGATGTCAATGTCGCTGACGGGCAGCTCGTCCAGGAGGGCTTTGCAGACAGGAATGACGCGGTCGCGCTTCACTTTGAGCTGGATGCTGACCGGGGTCTGCAACACGACCTCGCCATACCGGCCCAGTTGCTCGCTGGAGCAATTGGCCGCGTCCTCGCATTGAATGGTGATGAGCTTGGAATCGGCAAAGCGGTCCACCACGTCGCTGAGGTGGCCATCGAAGAAGATGGTGCCGCGATCAATGATGATGACGCGATCACACAGCTCCTTGATGTCGGTCATGTAATGGCTGGTGAGCAGGATGGTGGTCTTCTGCTTCGCGTTGTGCTCGCGCAGGAACTCGCGCACGGTCTTCTGGGAGACCACGTCCAGGCCGATGGTCGGCTCATCCAGGAACAGGACTTTCGGCTGGTGGAGCAGCGACGCGATCAGCTCCATCTTCGTGCGCTCGCCCAGCGAAAGCTCGCGCACGCTGACGTCAAGCTTGTCGCGCACGGCGAGCAACTCGCTCATCTCGGCGACCGTGCGCGCCAGCGCGGCGGGCGAGATGCCGTAGATCCTGGCGTTTAACTCCAGCGATTCGCGCGCCGGGAGGTCCCACCAAAGCTGGTTCTTCTGGCCGAGCAGCAGGGCGAATTGGCGGCGGTAGCCATCATCCCGTTCCCACGGAGTATAACCGAGCACGCGGGCGGAGCCGCTGGTGGGATACAGCAGACCCGCCAACATTTTCAGCGTGGTGGTCTTGCCCGCCCCGTTGGGACCGAGGAAGCCGACCAGCTCCCCGGGTTGTATGGCGAAGCTGACGTCCTTGACCGCCACGGTCTGCTCGTAGCGGCGGCGGAACAACCCCCGGACTGCACCCGCAAAGCCCGGCTCTTTCTTGTAGGTCCGAAATGCCTTCGTCAGACCGCTGACTTCGATAGCGGGTTTGCTCATGAGAGGTGCTGGGTTTGGCGGGTTGCAGCTTGCGGCGGACAAGGCCCGGGCCGTTCGAGTTTCACCACGTCGGGCGGGGTGATGGCATCCCCCCGGGACGGGTCAGCGCGAGAGCTGTTTCTCCAGGTAGCTGACGATCTGGCGAACGCTGGCATCCACTTCCATGCGGTCTTTGACCAGGCGGCAGGCGTGCAGCACGGTACCGTGGTCGCGGCCACCGAAGGCGTCGCCGATAGCGCTCAACGAAGTCTCGGTCATCTGGCGCGAGAGGAACATGGCAATCTGGCGCGGAAAGGCGATATTCTCGGGCCGGCGTCGGCTGGTCATGTCTGCCAGGCGAATGTCGTAATGCTCGGCGACTTTCTTCTGAATGGCCTCGATGTTGACCGTGTAGCGGCCTTCCTCGTTGAGAATCTCCCGCAGCAGGCCCTCCACCATTTCGAGGCCCAGCTTCTGGCCGGTCAGCGCGGCGTAGGATGCCACGCGAATCAACGCGCCTTCCAGGCGCCGGATGTTGGTGCGAATCCGGTTGGCGAGGAAGTTGAGGATTTCCTCGGGAAGTTCCGCGCCCATGATCTGGGCCTTCTTCTTCAGAATCGCCAGGCGCACCTCGACATCGGGCGGCTGCAGATCCGTCACCAGCCCCCACTCAAAGCGCGACATCAGCCGATGCTCGAGGTTCTGAATCTCGCTGGCCGGACGGTCGCAGGTCAGCACGATTTGCTTGTGCGCCTCGTGCAGCGCATTGAACGTGTGAAAGAACTCCTCCTGAATTCGCTCTTTGCCGGCCAGGAACTGGATATCGTCAATGAGCAGCACATCGGTCTGCCGGTATTTCTTGCGAAAGCGGGCGAGCTGGTTGTTCTGGATGCCGTCGATGTATTCGTTGGTGAACTTTTCGGAGGACAGGTAGGCCACCCGCGCGCCCTTCTTGTTGGCTGAGACATGGTGCCCGATGGCGTGCAGGAGATGCGTTTTGCCCAGGCCGACGCCACCGTAGAGGAACAGCGGATTATACGACTTGCCGGGCGACTGCGCCACCGCCAGCGCGGCGGCGTACGAGAAGTTATTGTTGTTGCCGACTACGAAGGTGTCGAACGTGTTCTTCGGGTTGAAGCCCGGCTCCTGATTAACCAAGGCTCGTTCGGGGGCTGGCTCAGCCGACTTCTTCCTGGCTGGGAGCGGTTGGGCCGCCGGCTGGACCTGGTTGCTCCCGGAACCGACTTTGAATTTCACCTGCAGTTGCCGCCCCGACGCGAGCGCAATCACCTCTTGCAGCAGCGGCATGTAGTTGTCTTTCAACCACACTTCACAGAAGTCATTGGCGACTTCCAGGATGATGCTGTTGTTGTCCTGCGCGCTGGCGCGCACCGGGGCGAACCAGAGGTCGTAGGTGTCGCCACTCAGCATGGAACGTAACTGTTCCTGTGCTGCCACCCAAATCTTCTCTGCGGTAACTTGCATGTCTTTTTCACCAAAAGCCCGATTTCCGGGCATTTTATTCACTTAGCCAGTTTGCCGCATTTTAACCCCTGCCCTCGATGAACGTGCTTCGCACCGCATTAACACCCAACCGTAAAATCCTGCACTTCCTATCGTGGCGGCCCTTCTGATCAAACAGAACACTGACGCAAACTGCTGTGAATGAACGACTTATAATACTAAACCAACCTGACTCGCTGCCCTACGCCTCCGGGGCCCGATCTGACCGGGCAAACTTGCTGCTAATGGCGATGGTTTTATGCAATGTAGCTCTCGTTTGCGAGGACAACATATTAACTCTTATTAACGAGTTATTCACAGGCCGGCTTACCCCAATAAAATCAGGCTTTGGAGGCCCCTTTCGGGGTGAGCCGCAGCCCGCGTGCGCTCAAACCGCCTGCTCGCCGGTCTCTTCGGTTCGGATCCGAACCGCGTTCTCGATGTTGCTGACGAAGACCTTCCCATCGCCAATCTTGCCGGTCTTGGCCGCCTTCACGATCGCATCCACAGCCGCCGTGACCTGGCTGTCCGCGAGGACGATTTCGACCTTTATCTTGGGCAGGAAATCAACCGTGTATTCACTGCCGCGGTAAATCTCGGTGTGGCCCTTCTGCCGGCCAAAGCCCTTGACCTCCGAAACAGTCATGCCTTCGACGCCCAGAGCCGATAGAGCTTCTTTGACGTCTTCGAGTTTGAAAGGTTTAATGATGGCCTCAATCTTTTTCATGTCATGCTTCCGTTTTGTGGGCGAGATATTAACACTCCGGGCAAAGCTGTAAACAGGATTGTGTTAGAAATCTGCTCTGCAATTCGGCTTCGGCTCGCACCGCAACCATCGCTGCCATCCCGTAATCCTACGAGGCGATTGCAAAACTCCGTAGCAGCCAAGGTGCTGCGGAGGGTATCATGCTCAGAACTCCTGGCACCGTGGAAACGCCGTGAGCTCAGTTCCCCCTCACCCCAGCCCTCTCCCCAAAGGAGAGGGAGAGGCCAAGCCCGACGCTTGCAGAGCGTGCGCGCCCGCAGGCTCGTAGCGCGGCCAGCGTGGCTCCCTCTCCCCTGGGGAGAGGGCCGGGGTGAGGGGGAACTGGGCCGCCGAACTGACGCTGCCGCCCAAAACGTCTTTGGCACGCGTGAGACCGAGCCTCAATTCCTAGCGGCATTGGACAAGAATGTCCGCGCTCCAGAAAGATGTGAGCTGCGCACAAGTCGGGTGCCACGGTTCGGAAATTAACTCCTGCTATTGTGGCAATTCAAAATCCCCCAGGCTTTTCGGTCACCCCTGACTGACTAGCCCGGTTTTTACGCCGGAGCATGGAGAAGCTCGACCAGGCACCCGAATTCCAGTACAAGGTAGCCGAACTGATGAAGAAGTTAGGCCTGGCAAATACTACGATCCTGATTCCGGCAGCGCTTGGGCTCCTGGCGGCAGTGGTGCTGGCGCTCTGGCTTGGGCGCGGGTCAGACAAACCGCTCGTGCAGCGCGTGCCGGGGACCGACCAGGCCCCGGGCAGCGAACTGGGCGGCAAGGCCAACCCCGTCCTCGCCGGCAAGGTCATTCGATCCGACGGCCAGCCGGCAGATCTTCCCGGCGCATGGCCGCAATTCCGGGGGCCAAACCGTGATGGCATCAGCACCGATAAGGTGAGCCTCGCGCGCGCCTGGCAGCCTGCGGAACCGCGCGAGCTGTGGGCGGTTGACGTGGGCGAAGGCTACGCCGGCCCCGCAGTCCTCAACGGGCGCGTCTATCTCATGGACTACGACCGCGACAAGAAGCAGGACGCCCTCCGCTGCCTGTCGCTGGCGGACGGGCGGGAGATCTGGCGCTTCGCCTATCCCGTCCCGGTGAAGCGCAACCATGGCATGTCGCGCACCGTGCCGGCGCTCACGGACAAGCTGCTCGTGGCGATCGGTCCCAAATGCCACGTCGTCTGCCTGGACCCGACGACGGGCGAACTGCGCTGGGGACTGGACCTGGTCCGCGAATACGGGGCGACCGTGCCCCCCTGGTACGCCGGGCAGTGCCCGCTGATCGACAACGGCGCGGTCATCCTGGCGCCCGGCGGCAAAGCGACGCTGCTGCTCGCGTGCGACGCCCAGACCGGCGCTGCCCTCTGGCAAACCCCCAATCCACACGGCTGGAAGATGACCCATTCCTCCGTGATGCCGATGGAGTTCGAGGGCCAGCGCATGTATGTGTATTGCGCCAACAATGGAGTGGTGGGCGTATCGGCGAAGGACGGCTCAATCCTCTGGGAGACCACCGCGTGGAAAATCAGCATCGCCACCGTGCCGTCGCCGCTGATTTTGAGCGACGGGCGGATCTTTCTGAGCGGCGGTTACAACGCCGGCAGCCTGATGCTGAAGCTTCGCAAGGAAGGCGACCGCCTCGTGCCGCAGACCCACTTCAAGCTGGAGCCGGAGGTCTTTGGCGCCACGCAGCACACGCCGATACTTTGGGACAACCATCTTTACGGTGTGCGTGCCGACGGCAAGTTCGTTTGCCTGACCGTGGAGGGAAAGCCGGTGTGGGCCAGCGCCGCCGGCCAGCAATTTGGCTTGGGACCCTTTATCCTGGCCGACGGCCTGCTTTTTGCCGTGAACGACGGAGGCCTCCTGCGTCTCATCGAGGCGACGCCGGAAAAATACTCACTGCTCGCGCAGGCGCAGGTGTTGAAAGGCCGCGAGTCGTGGGCGCCGCTGGCGCTGGCGGGGGGCCGGTTGATCGCCCGAGATCTCACCCGGATGGTATGCCTGGATGTTGCGCGGCATTGAGGAACAGGGGCCTGAACATCCAACACCCAACACCCAACATCGAACATCCATTGGCCACTTGCTGAGCGGTCATTGGATGTTCGATGTTCGGGTCCCTCAATGCCCCGGAGTCGCCGGGTCGCTCCAATAGAAGCTCAGCACCTGGACGTCGCGCGGGCCGTTGCGGCCCAGGATAGCTGTAAAATAGCGGGTGTAGCTGCTGTTGAGCGTGGCGGTGATGTCCACCCTGAAGGTCTTGCTCCGCACATCGCAGAATTGCGAGAGCTGCCCCACTAACATCCGGGGGATATTGGGCATGCGCACCACATCCCCGACATTCCGATACGGTCCAAGCATACCAGGAGCCATCGGGTCCGGCGCACCTTGGCGGCCGCCAACAATGGCCTCGGCCATCATGGCATCAACGCCCGGGATCAATTGGAGAACTTCCTCCGAAGCCGTGTTGATGTTGATCTTGCCACTAGAGAGCGGCGTAAACAAGTTGGTCAGGCCGGCGGTAACCGACGGCGCGGCGCTTACGGATCGGCCATACTGGTCGCGGTTCTGGCTGTAGTAATTTGGCTGAACGTTGGTCGCGATCCCCCCGTAGTAGATTTCCGGGGTGACGCCCTTAATCAGCAGCAGCTCGGAGATGTCGTCAATCGGCCCGTTCTTCGACGCATAGGGCGGAGTCAATCCCTCGTAGTAAGGAGTCTCCGCCCCCTCGACGTGCGTCTGGTCGTCGGGGTCGATCCAGTCGAGGATGGAGTTGACGATGGGCGTGGCCTCACCCGGGGCAACGCCCATGAGTGTGAGGGCCTGGGGCAGGACCTGTTGCAGAATGGGTTCCGGGGAGTTGATGTTGAACTTGCTCTCCAGGTCGGTGATCTTCCAGTTCACCGTGCCGTGTCCGATGGTGAGAGGGTTCTGCACGGAGGCGATCGGATTGTTGGTGGGACCCAGGAAGCCCGAGCCGGTGGCCCACGGCTGGTCGAGCGAATCGTAGGGCTCCATGGGATTGGCAAGCGAATTGGCGAGAACCCAGCGGGCATACTCGACCCCGGACCGGCCCAGCCATTCCAGTTCCGCTTCGCTGTTGGCATTGCGGGCCAGCTTGGTCTCCACTTTCATGGAGTAGGCAAACCCCGACGCCAGAATGGTCAGGACGATGATCGAGATCATCACGATCAGCAGGGCGATGCCCTGCTGGGAGGAGCGAGTGGCGCGAGGAGCCAAACCTGAAACCCGAAACCCGAAACCCGAAGTTCGAAGGCCGGACGGAAGCCGTCGTGCGTGGTGCGCAAAGCCACGGACGCGGGCCGCGAAGCGGGCCGCGCGCTGCGTGATCGCCGCAGCGGGGCAGCGGGATGAGCCGAGAGGAAGCTTCATCGCAGTCTGGGGTTCATTCCGCCGGGATTGGGCAGCACGCCCGGATTTCCAGGGTTACCCCCGCCCGGTGTGCCGGGCTGGCCGCCCCCCCGGGGCGTCTGCCAGACTGGTTGCACGGTCATCGACGGTATGCTGATAATGCGCGTGATCTCTTCCGTGATTCGGCTGGAGTGGGGATTATCCGCCAGCTTCAAGGTGAGCATAATCATCTTGGGCAGTTGATTGGTCTTGGGCCCCTCCCACGTGTCCACCCACTCGGGCGGGTTCTTGTTCGAGTCCCAAAACTGCATGTCCAACCCCTTCACGTTCTTCGCCAGCACGATCGGGTAGTCCTTCTCATCCTTATCCGGATCCATCACCAGGGGATTCTGCCGGAGGACAAGTTGACGGGAGCCGTCCGGCCCCGCCTCGATGGAGTAGGTGACGCGGCGCACGTCCAGGTCGCCGAACTTGCCGCTGCGCGGGAAAGACTTGGACAAACGGGCGACGAAGCTTAACACCGGCGAATCGCCGTTCTCAGCCGCAAAGTAATAATACGGCAGGTTGGCGGCGAAAGATTGCGCCGAGCCAAGCGAGTCTTCCAACACGCGGATCGTAATGCGCGCCCGTTGCGCCGAAGCCGCGGCGTCGAGGCCCGTCTTGGACGAGCGCAAGATCGCGGTCCAGCTCGAATAGATTGCCGCCAGGACCAGCGAGAGGAGGCCGATCGCGATCATGATCTCCACCAGCGTAAAGGCGGAGCGGAGCGTTGCGCGTCGCGGCTTCATCAGCGGAAGGTGGAGCGGCCGAACCCGGATTGCGACTCCGGCCGATACAGGTAGATACTCATCAGGTCCACCGGTTGCGAAATGCCGTGCCGGTGTACCACGATGTCCACCTTCCAGAGGCCGTTGGTCTCGACTTCGTAGGTATCCGTCTGCCAGGAGTAACCCGGGTAGAGGTTGCCAAAGTCGCCGGAGTCGGTGCCCTCGGTTAACTTGTTGGTGTTACAGGCTTGCGCCGCCACCATGCCGGCATCCAGCTCGACCCGCCGCAAGCTGCGCGCGTTGCGCAGCACGCTGGAAACCATCGCCAGAATCGCAAAGACGGTCATGAAGAAGATGCCGCTGGCGATCATGACCTCCAGGAGGCTGAAAGCGGTTTGGGAGCGACGGGATGCGCGGCCTGAGGTCTGCTCCGACGCGCGGCCCGGCGCCCGGCATTCGTCATGTGGCAGGCAGCCACTCATCGTCGGGCCCACTCGCGGAGCGGGTCACGCACGACGCCTGCCAGCCCCGTGGTTATCTCCAGCTCAATGCCCATCCGATCCCGGCCGTCGAAGAGAATCATCTTCATCTCATCCGAGACGCCGTTCGGGTAAAATCGGACCCGCACGGACTCCGCGTCGTTGAACTCCACCCCCGACATATTGACATCCATCGTCTCGATGATGACCTCTCTGGAAAGCTGCGCCGACAAGCCGGACCCGGGGGCTGCCGGAGCGTCCAGCGGCAACTCGCCCGCCGGTGCGCTGGCCGAGGGCGACGGGCTGCCGGCGCCGGCCAACTCCAGGCGGTTTTGCCGGGGATGAAAGATCACCTCGGTAACATGGCCCTGCATGATTGCCCGGGCGCGGGCATGACTGCAGACTTCCACGATATCCTTCACCGCCTGGCGCATCGGAGCCTTGCGCCAAGTTTTGTAAACGATCGGCACGCTCATGGCCATGACGATGCCCATGATGGCCACCACGATCATGATCTCGATCAGTGTGAAGCCGCGGAGGCGGGTAGCGCGTGCCGGGCGAGGGGACGCCGGTACGCGGTGCGTGGGGCGTGGGGCGTGTTCCGGCGGCGCTTCACGCGCTACGCTCCACGCACCACGCGCCATCGGCCCTCGGACTGCAGCTTGTGCCCTCATGAACTCACCGCGCGATATTGGCCGTGATGGCGAACATGGCGGACAGCACGCTCAGCAGGAGGAAGCCGACGCCCGCCGCCATGACGATAATCAGCGTCGGCTCGATCATGTTGGTCATCACCCGCAAGGCGATGGCCAGCTCGTTCTCGTAAGTGTCCGCCACGTTCTTCAGCGCGCCCGGCACGTCGCCGGTGTCCTCGCCGATCTTCACCAGGTCCACCATGAGCTGGGGGAAGATTTTGCACCGCGCCAGCGGCTGGGCGATGGTCTTGCCGTCCGTCACCTCTTCGCGGGTCTTGGCGATGGCCTCCTTCACAATGCTATTGGGGATGATCTGCTCGGTGATCTTGAGGGCGGTCAGCACGGGCACCCCGTTCTCCAGGAGGGTCGAGAGGGTGCGCGCAAACTGGCCGAAGATATTCAGCTTGATCACCTTGCCGAAGAGCGGCGCGTTCATGCGCCAATGGTCGATCTTGCGGCGGCCCTGATCCGTCGCCTGGAATCGTTTGAACAAAATCACCGCGGCGATCACCACCGCGAGCATCAGCCACCAGTAAGCGGCAAAGACATGGCTGATGCTGACCAGTATTTGCGTCATGAGCGGCAGCGGCACGTTCATCCCCTGGAAGATGGACATGAACTTCGGGAGCATGTAGGACATGAAGAAGAACATGATGCATATCCCCACCACCGTGACGAAGGCCGGGTAAACCATCGCGGAGGCGAACTTCGACTGCACCTGGGCAAACCGCTCGAAATGATCCGCCATACGCCGCAGCACCTCGACCAGCGCGCCGCTCGATTCGCCCGCCCGCACCATGTTCACATACAAATCGGAGAAGATCCGCGGCTGCTTGGCCATCGAATCGGACAGGCTCCGTCCCTCCATCACGTCCTGCTTGAGCTCTTTGCTGACGTCGGCCGAGATGCCTTTGGACTCCAGGTGCGTCATGCTGTTGAGCGCGACCGTCAAGGGCATACCGGAACTGAGCAGGTTGGCCAACTGCTGCGTGAACGTGGCCAGCTCCTGCAGCTTCGGCTTGCGCTTCTGGGCCATCGCCGCCCGTAACGTGGGGGGCAGTAAGTCGCGCCAGTTTCGCTTCTGGCCGGAGGACCGCTCGACCGCCGCCGCGATTGCCCCGCCTTTGGCCGCATTCACCGCCACCGGGAAAAGTCCCAGGCGCTCAATTTGCATCAGGGCCGCCGAACGGTCGGCGACCTCTAGCATGCCCTCGACGACTTCACCGGTTCGGCGACGGGCCTTGTACGAAAATTGCGGCATATAGCGGAATTGCTTCTTTCTTCAACAAGCAGCTTAGCTGAAAGTTGCGCTATTCCAAGTGACAATTTGGAGCAGCGCCTGCCCTGAATTCTTCAGGCGCACTGTGGCGGAGCCCGGTTCAAGGCACGCCCCAGCTACAATTCCTGCTATTTTCTCCTTGCCCGGGGGGGCGGGAAGCCCTAGAAATCAGCCCGACAAAGCGGATTCGGGCTTGGGCGGGTTCCCTGTGCCATGCGGCACTTCGGGGGAACAATCCGCAAGCGACCGACCGCAAAACAAGGAACCAATGAAGATCGGAATGCTACTACCAGTGCTTGCCGCGAGCGCGTTGCTCTGCGGATGCAAGCAAACTACCGTCACCCATGCGATGACCGTCAGAATTGCGCCGGATGGAGCCAGGACCATTACGGAGGAGAAGTCGGTCTCACAATATACCGAGATCTCCAACACCGACAGCACGAAGGCAATCTTGCACGAGTTCGACCAGAAGTAGAAAGGAGCCACTGCGATTATGAAAAACATCAGGATTATTCTAGCGGCAACGGCAACCGCGATATTGATGGGTTGCTCCCCAACCCTCGCCACAAAGACCGTGTCGGTGACTACCTACCCGGATGGAAAGAAGGAAACGGTCGAGCGTAAGGAGCTAAAGCAAACGTTCAGCACTCCGCAGACCACGTCCACTGACGACGTGATCAGCTCTTGTGGGAAGTAGGCGCGGAGAATTCCCTTCTCCGGCGCGGATTAGACGCGGAATGCCTGGCCGCTGGGCGGCAGGCATTCCGCTTGTTTATTGGGTCACAAACAGGTTGAGTAACCCGAGGGGGGACTTGCTGCCCCCTGGTCAAAGCGCCAGCGCGAGGGGGGCGAGCTTTTGCCGCCGGCTGGGGCTGATGTGGTGTGCCGCCGCCGCGTTGGGCCTGGCGGCTACCCCCGGCTGCGCGACGCATCCCTCGAAGCTTGACAATGCCCCAAAACTGGCGAGCCGGGAGGAGTTGCTGAGGAACCTGGGCCACCCCCTCCGGATCGACCAAAAAGGAGTGTGCCAGGTTTGGCATTATCAGCGCCGTTACTGGAACTTGTTTACCCTGACCGCCAGCACTTGGCTGGCCCAATACAGCCTGGATGCCACGGGGAAGGTGCGCGAGGTTGAAATCCAGGAATCGAGCGTCTCCCGCGGGCTCTGGCGCCGAACCAGTTTGCCTGAAGACTTTCAGGAATTCAGGTAAGGCGGTCTCGACCAGAGCACCGGTCTGCAGGGCTGCCCCTCAGCGCGAGCGGGGAACACGGCGTCCGACACGGGCAAAGCCCGCCCCTGCCGGAAATCAACCCCCGATTGACGAGGTAGGAGGTTTAATCACCTCATTGGTGCTGCCGCGGCGATAGCCCTGGAGGTCGAGGGTGACGTGCGCGTAGCCGATCTGCCGAAGCGCTTCGGCTACTTGGATCGAAGTCCCGTTCTCCAGGAACTTGCGCATCTCCGCGGGGCCGACCTCGATGCGGGCCAAGTGCAGCGTAGCGGTTAGTGGAGGGTTAATAGTCGATGGCGGGACTACCTTTCGTAGCTCGTGGTGGCGGACGCGGACATCGTAGAAACCGAGGTCGCGCAGGAGGTTCTCGGCCTGCTCGATCATCTTGAGCTTCTCCGGGCTGACGACTTCGCCATAGGGCACCCGCGAGCTGAGGCAGGCCATCTGGGGTTTGTCGGCCGTGGGCAGGCCAAGCTCGGCGGAGAGGGCGCGGATATCGGCCTTGGTCAGGCCAGCCTCTTTAAGGGGGGCGCGCACCTGAAACTGCGCGGCAGCCTGGGCGCCGGGCCGGTAATCGCCAATGTCGCTAGCGTTTTCGCCGTAGGCAATGACCGCGAACCCCTCCGCCTTGGCCAGCGGGGCCAGCTCGGTGAAGAGCTCGTGCTTGCAGAAGTAACAGCGGTTGTCCGGGTTGGCCAGGTAGCTGGCATTCTCGAACTCCCGGGTGCGCAGGACCCGCACGGGGAATCGGAACTGGCGTCCCAGGGCCAGAGCCTGCTCAAATTCCCGGCGGGGCAGGCTGGGTGAATCGGCAATCGCCGCCAGCGCCTTATCGCCTAACACCTCGTGCGCGACATAGGCCAGGAAGGCCGAATCCACGCCGCCGGAGTAGGCGACGAGGCAGGAGCCGTAGGAGCTGAGCAGTCCGCGCAGCCGTTCATATCTTTCCGATGCCACGCCCGCAAAATCGCATCTCACGGAGGCGAAGTCGAGGGGGTTCAGGTTGTTCCCCCTAAAAACGGCAGTTAACGCCAAGACGCCAAGCGGCAAAGGCACAGCGCGGCAGAGCCGCAACCGATGTCAACCACGGATAACATGGATTACACGGATATGGGGTATCCGCGAGTTGTTGGTTCGGAGTCCCGGCTTTAGCCGGCGAGGGCCAGGATTGGCAAGCCAACGGGCAGGGCGGTGGCGCGCCAGACCGGCTAAAGCCGG
>CAIWJG010000123.1 GCA_903912925.1 uncultured Verrucomicrobia subdivision 3 bacterium
CACCCTCAAGCCACCTTCAAGCCACCTTCAAGCCACCTTCAAGCCACCTTCAAGCCACCTTCAAGCCACCTTCAAGCCACCTTCAAGCCACCCCCATGCGCCTACAAGGCTCCCACAAAGCGCCAACAAAGCCTGGAGACCACGGAAAGCGAATGCAGAAGGAAGAATGCAGAATGCAGAATGGCCGAACCAGCCAGCTCCGAGCCAGGGGAAAGCAAGCAAGACAGCCGGAGGCCGCGCCTAAGCCGCGGGAGGGGCTCGATTGTACCTCAAGCTGGGTTGTTGGCATCGGTTGGCTGGCGCGACGCGCGACAAAAACCCGAAAGGCCAGCGCGACCTGCGCGAAGCTGCTTGAGCTTTAGGCGTGAGGCGGGGCCGAAGTGTTCAGCTAGAGCAGCGGCCGGGCGCGGGGCTGGCGGCTGGCGAGGATGGCGGCGCCGAGGGCGCCGGTGTATTGCGGGAGCCGCGAGACTTGGACGGGGCAAGATAGGGCCGTCTCGAGGGCGCGGATCATGCCGGATTGCAGGGCAACGCCGCCGGTGAAACAGATGGGCGGCGTGACCGTTCTGCCAGCCAGCGTCGCGACGCGCAGGGCAATGGCATTCTGCACGCCGGCGGCGATGTCCGCCGGTGCGATGCCTTCGGCGAGGAGGCCGATGATCTCGGTTTCGGCGAAGACGACGCACATGCTGCTGATGAGGGCGGCCTGGCGGCTGTGACGGCTGAGTTCGCCCAGCGTCGAGAGGTCCACGCCCAGCCGGGCGGCGACGACTTCCAGGAAGCGGCCGCTGCCCGCGGCGCAGCGGTCGTTCATGGCGAAATCCCGCACGCGGCCGCCGTCTTCGAGGGTGATGAATTTGCTATCCTGCCCGCCGATTTCGATGATGGTGCGGGCCGCGGGCACCAGATGATGGACGCCCTGGGCGTGGCAGGTGATCTCGGTAATGGTCGTGTCGGCAAATCGTATGGCGTTGCGGCCGTAGCCGGTGGCGACAATGGCGTTGACGGCCGCCCGGTCCAGTTGGGCCTCGCCGCAAGTGCGCTCGAACAAGTCGGTGGCCAGGCGCTGCTGTTCCACGCCTTGCTCAGCGAGGCCGGAGCCAAGGACGCGGGACTGTTCGGAATCGAACAGCACCACTTTGGTCGCCCGCGACCCTGCATCTATGCCGGCGCAAATCATAATCTGCTGAGGGAAAGGTTAGACCCGACTGACGTCGGGTGCTACGAGGGTTGGGATGGTAATCATGAGGATGGCTGCGAGCGGGGGCATGGCGTTGCGGGCCTGGCATCACAGATTCCCCTTGCGCGCACGGTCTCGACGAGCGCCTCGACGCGACTAGTGATGCGGGCGGAGTCCGATGGAGAGTAATCGGTGGTGATTTTCAGGTAGGGCAGGTGCAATTCCTGCTCGGCGAGCTGGCGCACCTTCCAGGATTCGATGTCGTAAGTGAGGCAGGCCTGCCAAACCAGCTCGATGATGCAGTGGGGCCGAAACTTCGCCGCCAGCGCGCGCAGGGTATCGAAGCGGCGCGGGTTGGGCGTCATGACCGAGCAGGGGAGGTGGTAGTACTTCTGGGCGATGGCGCGGATCGGGTCGGGCTCGCTGCTCAGGTCCACATCTTCCAGAATGGGCTTGAGGCCGGTGCAATTCTCCATGCAGACCACCACGGCTCCGCAGTTTTCGATCAACTCCAGCACCCGCTCGGCGCCGTGTACCAGCGGGACGCCGGTCAGCAGGACGCGGATGGGGGTGGGGTGGTTTACGATTTGCGATTTACGATTTGCGATTTGGGCTTCGGCGGTTGCCGACGCATAAGTTTGAAGTGCACGTTCATACGCTTGCAGGTCGGCCTCGATGCCGGAGATGATGCTCTTGAAGTCCAACAACTGCCGGCCGGTGAGGGGCGGAGGGTCGGCGATCATCAGGTCCGCCAACTGGCGGCGCAGCCCGCGCTCACGGTTCATCAGTTCGATGGCCTGGCGCAACGCCTGGTCGGTGATATTGACTCCGTAGCGACCGGCCAGGAACTGCTGGAACTTGCGCAATTCGAGCACCCAATGTTCAAGCGCATCGGGCTCGTCGGTCTTCTGGGGCAGTTCGAGGACGTACATTGGTTTGGAGGCGCCCAGCAGCTCGAACATCTTCTTCTTGCCATCACAGGTCGTCTCGGCCACGACCACGTCCGCCCAATTCAGGAAGGGGTTCTTCCCCGTGATGTGGTAGCCGAAGGTGGACTTGATGAGCGGACAGAGATTGGCCGGCAGATACTGTTCAGCCGCCGGGATGGTGGCGGCCGATCCGCCGCACAGGCATACCGGCACAGCACCCGCCGCCAGGATGATCTCGCGCGGCGTGAACTCGCACATGATCCCCACTATCGGCCGACCCGCACCCCGGGCCGCCTCGGCGTAATCATAGCAATGATCGGTCATGCCGCCGAACCAGGCCAGCGGGTCTGGCTGCTGAACTATAATCATTCAGTGTCGTTGAAACTCGACAAATTGCTCAGGGCAACGCTTGCGAATTTATGGGCACAGGCTAGCACGATTTGGCTGCGGAACAAGGTCTTATTATTTTTTGGGGTGTCACCGGAGCGTAATGAGGTCTTTTGAACAGCAATTCTCATTATGGCC
>CAIWJG010000124.1 GCA_903912925.1 uncultured Verrucomicrobia subdivision 3 bacterium
CCGGCTTTAGCCGGTCTGGCGCGCCACCGCCCTGCCCGTTGGCTTGCCAATCCTGGCCCTCGCCGGCTAAAGCCGGGACACCGAACCAGGAACTCGCGAATGCGCCCGAGGGCGGTGGCCGCAGGTGGGAACGCCGGGTGAGGGCGGCCGGCCCGATGGTAAATCCGAAATCCGAAAACCGAAAACCGAAGGAGGGCCGAAATCCGAATGGTCGTAGCATCGAACGTGAGTTCGATCTAGCCTTCAGTGCCAAAAGAAGCTCGAAATCCGAACCCTGGCCACCCTCGTAAATCGTAAATCGTAAATGCCTCGGGTAACTGCCTTTTCCTGGTTCAACTGCGTGGTTCTGGTATGCGCGCCGCCAGTTCCTGCCAGCGGTCGTATAGTCGCGTCACTTCGGCCTTCGCGGCTTCCAGGGCTGCGACCAGGCCCCGTGCTTCCCGGGAGCGGGTGGCGTGGAACTCGGGATCGTTCAGGGTCGTTTCCAAATCCTGCACGCGGATCTCGGCCGCCAGGATGGCGGCTTCTATGCCGTTCAGCTCACGCTGCTCCTTGAAGCTCAGTTTGCCTGGGCGGGTCGGTTCGGGCGGGCTGACGGGTTCCGGCTTTCGGGCGGCGGTTTTGATGACGCTCGCCCAGGCCGCCTGGTTGAGCGCATCCCGCTCCTTCTTCTTTTCGAGGTAGTAAGAATAATTTCCCGGTTGCACGAACAGGCCGCCCTCCTCGAAGGCAACGACCTGATCGCAGATGCGGTCCAGGAAATAGCGATCGTGGCTGACGACCAGCACGGTGCCGTCGAAGTCTGCCAGCGCTTCCTCCAGCATCCGCAGACTGGGCAAATCCAGATCGTTGGTCGGTTCATCCAGCACGAGCACATTGCCGCCCCGCCGCAGCACTTTGGCCAGCATCAGCCGGGCGCGCTCGCCGCCGGAGAGTTGGGCCACCGGCTCGTTCACGCGCTCATCCGAGAAGAGGAACCGGCGCAGGTAGGAGCGCGCGCTCAAGCGTTGTTCGCCGAAGAGGACAGTTTCGTTCCCGTCCGATATCTCCTCCAGCACAGTGCCGGTGCCGTTCAGTTGCATGCGGGCCTGGTCAATGTAATTGAAGACCACCCGCGTCCCGATCTTGATGGTGCCTTCATCGAGCGGACGCTCCCCCAGGCAGATGCGCAGCAGCGTGGTCTTGCCCACGCCGTTGCGGCCAACGATACCCGTGCATTGGGCGGGGTTGAGCGCCAGGGTCAGCCCGCGAAAAAGCCAGCGCTGACGGTCGCCTTCACCGACCTTTGCCCCTGCCTGGGCCAACTGGATGGCGTGGTTCCCCAGGGCCGGCGGCGGCGGAATGAGCAAGTCCATCTCCCGCTCCTCGGGCGGGGCCTCCAGGCCTTTGACCTGGTAAAAAGATTCGAGGCGATGCCGCGGCTTGGATCGTTGTGCCCGGACGCCCGCGCGCACCCAATCCAGTTCCTCGCGCAGGAAGCGCTGGCGGCGCCGCTCCGACTCTTCCGCGATCTGCTCTCGGATGGCCTTGGATTCCAGGTAGGCGGTGTAGTTCCCCGGATGCGAAAAGCACCGGCCATCGGCCAGCTCGATGATCCGGCTGGCGATCACATCCAGGAAGTAGCGGTCGTGGGTGACAAAGATGACGGCGCCGGGAAACTCGTGCAGGAACTCCTCCAGCCATAGAATGGACTCGGCGTCCAGGTGGTTGGTGGGCTCGTCCAGGAGCAGCAAATCCGGCTGGGCCGCCAGAGCGCGGCAGAGGGCCACGCGGCGCTTCTCACCGCCGGAGAGCGGGCCGACCAGCGTATCCAGCGGCGGCGCAGCCAGGTGGTCGGCCGTCGCATTGATGCGGGCCTGCAGTTTCCAGCCGTCCGCGATGTCGATGTGGTTGAGCAGCACCGCCAGTTCCCGATCTGTGCCGTGACCGGATTCATAGCGGCGCAACCACTCCATCAGGTCAGCCGCGCCCGCCTCGATGTTCTGTCGCACCGTGAGGCTGCCATCCAGCTCGAACTCCTGCGGCAGGTAACCGATGCGCAAGCCGCGCCGCCGGGCTACGTCCCCCGCATCCGCGGGTTGATGGCCGGCCAGGATGCGCAGCAGGCTGGTCTTGCCGCAGCCGTTTCTGCCCAGCAGCCCGACCTTCTCTCCCGGGGCGACCATGAGCGTAACGGCTTCGAGCAATCGCTGGTGGCCATAAGCCAGGGCGATGTCGTTGGCGGTCAATAGAGCCGGTCCGGTAACATTCATGCGCGCAAAAAATGGGAAGATAGCCTGCGAAAGCCCCGAAGCACAGCAAAAGACGCCCCCCCGGACGATCTGCGGGCGCATCTTAGAGTTTTCGGAGCGCGGACATTCTTGTCCGCTTCGGGCTGGACTGACCCCATTAGTCCCATTATTCCCATCACTCCCATTCCCTGTGTAGTGGTCTTGGAAAAATCTAAGCTGCGCACGACGATCTCCGGGCGCAGCGCGCACAGTCCAAACCCGAGCGCCCAATGGCTACCGGCAGCCGGTGGCTTCGGATTTCGGATTTCGAGCTTCTTTCGGCACTGAAGGTTAGATCGAACTCACGTTCGAGGCTACGTCCATGCGGATTTCGGATTTTCCCTCGGGCAGCGGCTCAGGAGGCTGAAACCGTGCGCCGCTTAGATTTTTCCAACGGGGTTGGCACGGGCGACTGGAGCGCGGACATGCTTGTCCGCCTTTGCGTGCGGGCAGACCCGCAAGTCCACCGGCGGACAAGAATGTCCGCGCTCCGAAAAATCTAAGCTGCGCCCGCTGAAACCCGGCGCGATTCTTTCTGCTGGCCAAGTCCGCCGCCTGCGATATAAGGAAGAATGCAGAAAGGGGAATAGCTCCCGTTCAGCCTGCTGTTTTCATTCTGCATTCTGCATTCTACATTCTGCATTCTGCATTCACCCTTTCTGCGCCGCCGGCTCGTCACCTCGGAAGTCCGCCAGCCGCAACTCTTCGCCCGCTTGGTCACCCGCTCCCCCGCCATGCTCGGCATGTTCCGCTAGGTCGAAGCCATTGCCCCCTCGCCCGAGCCCGTGCTCATTCTTGGCGAAACCGGCGTGGGCAAGGAATTGGTGGCTGAAGCCGTCCACCGCGCCAGCAAGCGTTCCGGCCCCCTCGTCACCGTCAACGTCGCCGGCCTCGATTCCGCCGCGTTCTCCGACACGCTCTTAGGGGGGAATGCAGAAGGAAGAAGGAAGCCCAGTGAAGTGGAGGGCAGACTTCACGGGCCAGGGAATGCAGAAAGGGGAATGGCTCCCGTTCAGCCTGCGGTCTTCATTCTGCATTCTACATTCTTCCTTCTGCATTTCCTCCCCCCTCCCCTTGCCCCACGGCCCCGGGCACCCCGCTATCCCGCTTGGCTCCCCGTCGGCGTGCCAAGCCGGACCTGGCGGTACCAAGCGCAATTTGAAGCTCGCCGAGCGGTGCTGGCCGATTTAAGACCGCCCGCCAATCGGATATCGCGGTTCGGGAATTGCCAATCCCCAATTCTGTCCCTGGCGCCTTTGCCTCTTGGCGTCTTTGCGTTAACTGCCGTTTTTGGGATTCACCCAGCGGGTGAACGCCCCAGCGCTGTTATCAGCCGGTCATTTCGTGTATTTCGTGGTTTCAACTGCTGTTTTCAGGATTGACGATAGCAGTGCCCGCCCCATAGTGCATCGGGCATACCTCCGTAGTACCTCCGATGTACCTCCGTAGTACTTCCGTCATACCTCTGTAACGCCTACAGAGGTACTACGGAGGTATATCGGAGGTACTACGGAGGTACTACGGAGGTATCAGGCACCGGGTGTGGGCTGCGGGCAGGACGGTTCTGGGGGTGAATGCAGAAGGATGAAAGAAGAATGCGGAAAGGGGAATGGCTCCCGTTCAGCCTGCGGTCTTCATTCTGCATTCCCTCTCATCCCCTCCCTTTCCGACCCATACGACAATGTGTCCCTGTGGGACAACGTGTCATTCGCGTCTAACACACTGTACATCAAGCACATATCACATTCCAGCTCCCGGGAGTGTGCCTTTCTGTCACCCCAAATGCCGTCAGGCCGACCCGGCGCTGGTCCCGGGTCGGTTTTGCGCGGCATTGGTGCAAATGGACCTGCGAATACTGGGTTTCCTCAAGGTCGCGCGGGTGCGGTTCCGGGCGGATTCTGATAATGGCACGGAAGCTGCGGTATCAAACGCGTTGAAGTCTGTCCATGAATCATTGGTGGGGCCCGAGAGCGACCGGGTGGTAGGGTCGCGCAGTTGGGGGGAGCGCCGACATTTTTGTCGGCCTGTTCCTATGGCCAGCGCAAACATGCCTTCTGCCTTCTGCATTCTGCATTCTGCATTTCCACTGGTGCCCCTCCTGCTCCTGTGGCTCGCGCTCGGCTTGGTGGGCTGGGGGGCCGGCGCGCAGGTGCCGGGCATCCTGAACAACCAGGGCCGGCTCGCCATCAACGGCACCAGCTTCACCGGCCTGGCCACGTTCAAGTTTGCCCTCGTCGTCAGCAATGGCGCCAGCGTGGGCACGCTCTGGAGCCACAATAACACCAGCGTGAACGGCTCCGAGCCAACCGGCGCCGGCATCTCCGTCTCCGTCGCCGCCGGCGTCTTCTCGGTTGGCCTGGGCGATGTGACGGTGTCAAACATGACGCAGGAAATCCCACCGACGGTGTTCACCAACCTGGCGGTCTATCTCCGGACCTGGGTCAACGACGGAGTCAACGGTTCGCAGCGGCTCGCCCCGGATTGGCGCGTCACCTCGGTCGGCTATGCGCTGGTGGCCCGCACCTCGCTGGAGGCGCCCGCCGGCGCCGTAAACTTCAGCGGTGCCCTGGCCGGCGATGTGACGGGAGGGCAGGGGACCACCGTCGTCGCCAAGGTGGGCGGCCTTACCGCCGCCACGCTCGCCACGGGCGCGACCCGCGCCAACGCCGCCACCAATACCAGCCTGGCCGGCACCCTGGTCCAGCGGGACAGCAGCGGGAACTTCGCCGCGGGCACCATCACCGCCCGCTTCTCGGGCGACGGCTCGGGCCTGACCAATCTGCCCGCCGTTTCCGCCCCGCTCCCGTCGGGCGTCATGCTGGCCTCCAGTTTGGCGGAGGACCCGACGCTGATTTCCGGCGGCTACCGGCTGGCGATGACCAGCCCGGCGGCGGCCTGGGTGACCGGCTCCTCGAGCAACGCCCCGCTGGCGCGCTACGGCCATTCGGCCGTCTGGACCGGCCAGGCCCTGCTCGTCTGGGGGGGCAATTTCGGGCCGGCCTCCTACTCGGGGTCTGGCGGCAGCTACTCCCCGGACGCGGACACCTGGGGGCTCATTTCCACCGTGAACGCCCCAACCGCGCGCGGCGGCCACACCACGGTCTGGAGCGGCACGGAGATGATTGTCTGGGGCGGCAACTGCGCCTCGGCCAGCTTTCTCGGCACGGGGGCCCGCTTTGCCCCGGATACGCAGACCTGGACGGCCATTTCCACCACCAACGCGCCTCCCGGCCGCAGCGGCCATGTCGCCGTCTGGACCGGCAGCCGGATGCTGATCTGGGGCGGCGTCAACGCCACCAACCTGCTCAATGACGGCGCCCTCTACGACCCGGTCGCCAACGTGTGGACGACCCTCACCGTCACCAACGCGCCCGAGGCCCGCATGAACGTCGTCGCCGTCTGGGCCACCGACCGGCTGGTGGTCTGGGGCGGGGAAGGCGCGTTCGGCGAGCTGGGCACCGGCGCGGTGCTCACCTGCTCGAACAACGTCCCCCTGGTCTGGTCCGCGTTGAACAGCACGAACGCCCCCGCCGCGCGGGCCGATCATACCGCAGTCTGGACCGGCTCCCGGATGCTGGTCTGGGGCGGCCAGGCCGGCGGCGTTCCCCTGGGCGACGGCGCGGCCTACAACCCGTCGGCCAATGCCTGGCAGACGCTCTCGACCACGAACGCGCCCGCCGCGCGCTACGATCACGCCGCGCTCTGGACCGGCTCCGAGCTGATGATCGTGGCGGGCGCCAACGCCTCCGCGCCGCTCGCCACCAGCGCGGCCTACGATCCCGTCACCGGCCTGTGGCGGACGCTGGGCAGCACCGGCAGCCCGGTCGCCCGCAGCGTCCCCGGCGTGGTCTGGTCGGGCACGGAAATCCTCCTTTTTGGCGGCCTTTCCGGCACCCAGCCCGTCGCCTCGCTCCAACGCCTCACCCCGCTCTCCGCCTGGTACCTTTACCGCAAGTTATGAACCTATTTAGTGTCTGAGAGAAAACTCCCCGTTTTCAAAAAGGGAGACCCTCGGCAACCGGAATCTTCGTTTTTTCGGGGCTTTTTGCTGACCGATTTTGTTGCCTTTGGCATGGTCGGCCTCTAACCAGACCGGTTTTGACGATAG
>CAIWJG010000125.1 GCA_903912925.1 uncultured Verrucomicrobia subdivision 3 bacterium
GGCCTACAAGTGGGCGGTTTTGCGCGGGATGTAGGCCGGGTGCCCTCACCCGGCGCGGGGTGGCAGACCCATAATGAGAATTGCTGACCCGATGGATACGGAGTCAGAGACTCCGTGAACCGGCAGACCGGAGCAGCGGAAGGGCGCACGCACGACGCACGGACGTAATGCCGGAGTATCCTTCGGCCCCCGCCGGTCAGCGCCCCCTTGGCCCGTAGTCAGCGTAAATCAATACAGGCACCCTCTTTGGTGCTGCGCACGTAGAGGCGGCCATCACTCAGCGCCGGCGTGGACCAGCATTTGCCGGTGATGACCTGGGCGCGGGTGATTTCCGTGTAAGCCTCTGGCGTGGCCTTGACCACAACCAGCACGCCCTTGTCCGACAGAGCCACGATCTGCCCGTTGACCGCCACCACATTGCCCGGGCCGAACCCGGGTTGTTCCCACTTGATTTGGCCGGTAGCCAATTCCACGCATTTAAGCGGGCCTTTGCCGAAGTCCTTGAAGCTGAACATACCGTAGAGATAGCCGTTGAGGACCACCGGGGTGCTCCAGTGGTTGGCGATCTTCTTGTCCCCGCTTATCTTGTAGAGCTCCGTCGCCGTGAGGTGGTCGCCTGTCCTGGAGATCTTGCAGGCCCCGCCGCCAACCCCGTAACCCGCCGAGCAATACACCACGTCCCCGTCCACCACCGGCGAGCTGGCGGTGGACACGCTGTAGCGGAACGGGAACTTCCACAGTAGCTGCCCGTCCTGCGCCTTCACGGACACCAACCCGCTTTGCATAAAGAAGATGACCTGGCGCACGCCTTGAATGGTCGCCACCACCGGGGTGGCATGAGTGGTCTTCTCGTCGTGGGCTTTCCAGACCACCTGGCCGCTGGTCTTATTCAGGGCCAGCAGCGACTCCCCCGGGCCGCCGCCGCTGACAAACGCCAGGTCTCCGTCGGTGACCACGGAGGCCGCGCTCTTCCAACCGATGTTGCGCCCGGCATATTCCTTCACCAGGTCCTTGGTCCAGTTGGTCTTGCCGGTGCTCGCGTCCAGGCAATACAGCAGCAAGTGCTGATTGAAGACGTAAACCTTGTCGCCGTTCACGGTCGGGGTTGAGCGGGGACCATCGCCGCCTTTGTTGTCCTCGGCACCGCTATCGCCGCCACCGTCATATTTGCCGCTGCCGACAGCGGCAAACCAGACTTCCTGCCCGTTGGCGGCATCGAGCGCCACGACGACTTCCCGGGCGCTGCCGTCCAGGTCCCGGTTGACCTGGGTATAGGCCCGGTTGCCGCTGACCGCGAAGGAGCTGAAACCGTTGCGCAGCGGCACCTTCCAAAGCACCTTGGGCCCCGAAGGGGGAAAGGGCTTGATGCTCAGATTCTCCGTCGAAATACCATCCCCGCGCGGTCCCCGGTACTGCGGCCAATCCGCCGCCAGACAAAGAGTCGGAACCAACAACGAAGCGGCCAAACTCACCGCGCAATAATGTTTATAGGTCATAAAACAAGCCAGGAGAGGATGAACGAAGCGCGCTACATTTCAATTCCAATGTCAGGAAAACCATGCCCGTCGCCAGGGCCAATGACAAAGCCTTCTTACGTCATTGTAGGAGACGACGTTAGGAGTCTCTGATCTCCTGGCCTGCTGCCGGAACCTGCGCTTGCTCGGAACGTGCTGATTAGCAGCAATTCTCATTATGGCCCTGTCACCCCCCGCCGGGTGAGGGCACCCGGCCTACATCCCCCGCAAAACCGCCCGCTTGTAGGCCGGGTGCCCTCACCCGGCGTTCCCATCTCCTCCATAATGAGAATAGCTGGCTGATTAGAGACTCCTGACGTCGTCTCCTACAGGTTCAGATGGGAGCCC
>CAIWJG010000126.1 GCA_903912925.1 uncultured Verrucomicrobia subdivision 3 bacterium
GAACTCGCGAATGCGCCCGCGGTCCCCGGCCTCGGGCCATTTCAGGCTTGTATGTGCTTGCGGCCACTCAATCTACGTGAGCAAGAACATGGCGGCTACAGCACCAATTCTCTGAGGGCGGTGTCGGGGAACATTTAAAAGTGCGGGGTAATCGCGCTTCGCCACAGCCCCTATCTCGGCGGAGGGCGCAAAGCCCTGCGAGAGACTGCACAACCAAGCCGCCGGCTTACGCCTCGCTCTACCTCTGCTCATGGCTTGCGCGTTCTCCAGGCCTCCGATGCCCTCTTAGCATCGTCCAGCTCCTCCTGGCGGCGGAACAAACCCTTAGCCTCGATGATCTCTTGCGCCTTGGCCAAGTAATCTTCGCGCTGGAGCAAACGCGCCCTGAACAGGTGATTCTCTGCCAGAAAAAAGACGCTTTCGCAACGCTCTGCAGAGTCGTAAGCCTGATCGAGAAGGTCTTTCGTTTTCTTCCCTCCGGGGCCGAACCCGCCGCCGTTTTCCTCCAAGCAAGTCGCCCATGCGAGACAAACTAACCCTCTAGGCAAGTGCTCACTGGCAAACTCGGACTGCACCGCCTGCACGTAAGCTTCGAGGTCTGCTTTCGCCCGCTGGATGGCTTTGAGATGGCCGCTCGGTGGAGACTTGAGGATTGCCCGATGAAGCCCCGCCCTTCCGCGGCATAGGAGCGGCAGGAGCGCTTCGGGCGCGTTTGCTCGAGGCGGGTTCTGCGGCGCGAGCATCGCGCTCGCCCGGACGCAGGTCTGCTCGCAGTCCTTGCTCAGCTGGCGCCAGTCGTCGCTGGTCCCGTCCCGCCTGGACACGCCCAAGAACTTACGCCAAGCAGCTCTCTCGCTGGGGTCCAGGAGGAAATTCAAATGCCGGAATGCATTAGATCCAGAGAGGTCGGCCTGTTCCCCCTGGAAGTCGCTAGTAATCTTAACCGCCTCACCGAACAACGTCTCTGCCTCGGCCCGTAGCTCCATCTGTTGCAAAGCATGTGCCAATGCCGTTCGCCATGCAACGCGAAGCTCCTGATCGACAATCTTGCCGTCCATCTCCCGGACTCGGGCAGCCCACGACTGAACGGTTTGCACGCTACCCGAGAGGAAGGCGATCTCGCAACTCTGAATGGCGCTTTTTGTGGCGCACGCAACGTTGCCGGCTTTGAGAGACTCCCGGTAACTTTTCTCAAAGACGTCACACGCACCACCAGGCGGATCGAGCCGCCCAAGGCGGCGGAAAACAACACCTGTTTCGTAGTAGATGGCGGCTTCCTGATCTGGCTCGAGGCCGGGCTGCAATTCGCTGTAGGTCCGCTTATAGAATCTTGAAAGGAGCGCACGGTCGTCGTTCCAATCGCCGGGTATCTTGTGGCCGTTTCCGGCGCCTAGCTGCTGACGGACAGAGAACACGCGGAACGCCGCTTGATAATTTCCCGCGTGGCAATAATGGGCTGCCGCTTGGAACAGCCGCTGACGTTTGCGTTTGGGGAACGGATTCCGCTCCGCTTCCCCCACGCAGAATACCGCCAACCTTCCTTGCGCCTCCCGCCACGCTTCCCTAAGCGAGTCGTCGTGATCCAGTTGCTCGTGGTAGAACATCGCCTGATACCGATCAAGGCAGGTTAGCCGAGTGGCATTCTCTGTCTTGCGCCAGATGAGCGCGCGGTCTTCAAGCTCCTGCATAGCGGGTTCCCAATCCTCGCCCTCGACTTCGCTAATCGCTACCCCGTTCACGTCCTTAAAGAAGCCAGCAGGCAGGGGCCGCCTCAGGGCGTCCAACTTCTCCTGATCTACAGAGGAATCGAATAGACTGAGTAAGCGCATGATGCCAACCATGATTCGGCCTCTCTTCGGCTCTTCCGCCCTTGTCATCAGTAAATCGTGCCAGGACTTTGAGCAAGCCAATGAGGAAACCAAATGGGGTCCCCATTCCTTCAGAGAATCTCTATCAGTTTGAACGTCACCGAGTTTCTTGATATCGCCACCCCATTCTTTTGCTAACATCAAGCCATACATGTTCAGAGCCGCAGGGTGCCCCTCCAGCTTCACACTTGCCTCTCTCAGAAGCCTGTCGTCGGAAGGGATTTTAGCGCGACCTTCTTTGTTGGCACCACGATTGTGAAGTATCTTGGCTCCATCCTCCTCGTCAAGACTCTGAATCTCTCGTTGGGGGGCGCTTTCCTCGTAGTCCTCCAACTCGGGCACGGGGTGTCGGCTCGTTACAATGCACAGGCTGCAGGCGCTAGTGCTCCCACTCCCCGCGAGCGCCCGGAGCCATTGTGAAAGCTCGGGGACCCCTACCGGTCCTGGTTTCTCTCCGGGAGGCGCGAGCTGAGCACGATCAAGGGAGTCAACGACGAGAACGAAGCGATCGGTGAAGCGCCCTCTTAGCAGCATGAGGGAGCTGTATCTGGGTTGCGCAGCCTCTGGTCGCTTGAAATATCTAGATATGTCAGCCACGAAATCGTCTGGCGCCCGCAATCGGGCGGCATCGGAGGAGTCTTCGAACGAGATCCCAAGATAGCCGGTCAGGGGGCGGAGCTTTTCTTTCGCCAGTTCTTTCTTGAAAGCCGTCTCCAGAAGGTGCCTATTGAGTTCCCGGGTGTTTCCGCTGCTCAGGTACCCGTTGATGAGCTTGCGGTTCTTCTTCGTAATTGCCACCCTAAAACGGTCTTCGTCCCAAATCGAAGCTCCACCGATTATTTTGTTGAGCGCCGCCGTCATGGCAGCTATCAGGTCCGGAGGCACAACCTTGCTCCCAGACCACTCTTTCAACGCCCGGCGAACGGGCTCCTCAAGTCGGCTTTGGAGGTATTTTGACACGCCATCTTCGCTGCTCCTCAGCTTCGCTGCAAGAGCCTCGGGGGCTTTAACATCACTTGCTGAAAAGACGCTTATCGGGCGCCAATTTCTCTGGGCCAGCCGCGCTTTCCACGCGCTCACGACAGCAGTCTTCCCAATTCCGGCAACCCCATGCAACACCACAATCCTTATTTTCGGGTCCGCCAACGATTGGTCCAGGAACTCCAGGTCCGCTTCGCGCCCCACCAACTCCTTAGGGCCAGGCGGCAAGTGGTCTTCGTATCTATCGGTCGGATGCGTTCGTTCTTGATGGCCTTTCCACCCGTCTATCAGCGTCCTCAGGATGCAAGCTATCTCGTCGGCGGTGATCTCAGCGGGGTCGTGGTTGGGGTTCGCCGCCGACCAGATAAAGAACCGGATGTGTTTTTGTTGTAGGAAGGCGGAATCGATGGTGAAACTGGAGTTTTTGTTGCGCTTACGACCTCCTCCGAACACGCGGGTTGACCAGGACTTTCCAACGTCGTCCCTCCCCCACCCTGCCTCCACCCAGCGGGTTCCTTGTCCCTTCGTTGTTGAGCGGAGGCACCCTCGGGCTGCCGCCGCGAGCTTGCTTCGCCGCTCGGGCGAAAACTCTCTCCAGAAAGGTCCCTCCCGGTCGAACGCCGTCCACTTGGCCCCTTCGGGAACAACTGCCAACGTGAAGTCCAGTAGGGCAATCGCGAGCGCCTTCGTCCCCGGCGCCCAGGAAAAAAACTGAGAATTCGCATTCCCCTGCTGCTTGCTGCGTTTGCTGGGCCCACTGCGCACAGCGGTTGCCCTCCGTTTCTCATGATTAAGGAAATGCACGCGCAGAAGCTCCGGCGTGTACAAGCTACTGAAGTCGAGTTCCAGTTCGAGCATAATGCCCCGAGGATAAGGACCAGAAGCTACCCCGTCAACATACCTTGGGCGACACATGCATCGCGCGACCGTTGCGCGGCCCTCGATCCGCCACACGCGATGTCTTTCGCCCCGCCCCCCCCCCAGCGTCCCGACGCCATCACAGCCCAACTTCAGGCCGAGGTCGTGCGCAAACCGCCGTCTTTTAGGCGAGAGCAAATTCACAGTCCTGCCTCCGCGGCCGAACAACGTTGCAGCCCAGCATTGCAGCCCGGCGCAGCTCAAGAAAACCGAAAAGCATTCCGGGCTCCCGCACTACCAGCTACCCAACAAGACCCGACGTTATGGTACCACTTGTCTCTAACTGCCAACCTCCGCGCCTCGCCCCAGCATAGAGGGCCGAGTTCCTGCCCACCCCACATCTAGGGTTGTCGAGGAGAACCTCTGGGGCTCCAAGACTAGCGACCCAGCTGTCTGCAGCCCGGCGGCAGGCAAGCCGCGGAATCTGCCCCGACCGTCGGCCAGGCCCGGCGTAATACTGCCGGAACGGGGCCGAAGTCGGCGGGGACCGCATGCTCAGGGTCCTGGATGGGGCCTTCGCCGATTTCGTCCTGGTGCCCGAGGTAGCGCTTATCAGGAAACCGGCCAACGAGACTTACGAGTCGGCGGCTTTGATCAAGCTGCTGGCTGGTTGTTCAAAGGGCCTGATTGAGTACTCGCAACTGCGCCTCGGCGAGGACCTGGTCATCATTGGCGCCGGGAGCATAGGCATGCTCGCCACAATGGTCGCGGCCCGGGCTGGGGCCGGCGTGGTAATTGTTGCGAGCATCGATGATTGGCACCTGCAGCTTGCTGCTCGGCGCGGCGCGACCCACTTGGTGAACTCGGCGAAGGTCGAGGCGAAACAGGCGGCCTACGGCATCCTCCCGGAAGGCCACGACGCGGTTTTCGAAGAGTCCGGTCGGCTGACGGCTGAGCAGCTCGCCTTCGACCTTTGTCGGCCTGGCACTCGAATCAATGAATTTGGCGTTACTACTGCTGGAACCATCACGGTTTCCCCGTCCGACCTGCATTGGGAGGAGACTCGAGTGGATGCCTCCTTCTCGGTCCATCCAGCCGCCATGAGCAATCCCTGCGCCTCCAGCAAAAGGGGATGGTGGACGCGTCGAGTATCATCCCGCACCGGCTCCCGTTAGACGAAATCCAAGATGCCGTGACAACCATGGAAACGCCTGAGTGAGTGCAGATCATCTTCTGCCCTGAACTATTCTAAGCCCCCTTCGCGAGGACCGAGCGAACCGTGGAGAATCGTGCGCAATCCAAAGAAGTGGCTCTGCGGCGGTTTGCAGCGTACAAAGGACATCATAACAAAACAGCCGCCGTCAGGTCGGCATACGAACACGCAATTATGATCATAGATCGAAAACGCAACCACAAAATTCTACGAGGAGGAAACATGACGAAACTACGAGAGAACAAACAAAAAGACTCCGCGATTCCGTACCATCCGTTGGCCCATGACGACATAAGCCGCCCCGCAGGCGCCTTCCCGACCGATCTCGAATGTTTCATCGAACCGGCGTTCAGATTTCCCAAACTGACGAGTAGCACCGCCGCGGTCAACTACGCCGTTCTTAAAGCCATTTACTCCGCGGCGGCTGCGCGGCTTGTCGCTTCGCTCAGGTCAGACGCACGCCTTCAAGGTATCCCAGCGAACCGATTTGATCGCTTGCAGACCGAGCTTGCGGCGGATACTCAGCGAGACATCGCAGGCATAGCCTCTGCAAGCCGAGCCCCCAGCCAACCCCCACTTCTGGCAGCCAGGCGCGAGAGCCTCGCCGCGTTGGAAGCCCGGATTGCCGGCACCCTTGGCCCAGCTTCGATGGCCGTCCAAGAACTTCTTCTGCAGGACTGCCTTCGCCGCGAAATCGGCCTGTTTTTGAATCGCCAACAGTGGAACACGATCGAGCGCAAGATCGACTCCCCTTTCGCCGATCGTGAGAAACAGCGGCAAGTAAGATCGGTGCCGCTCAACCAAGGCTTCGACACCGCGTTTTCGCCAAGTGCCCACTTTTCCCACTATCGCTGGACCGGCTGCTGCCCAGCCTCGCGGCGCTTTGAAAACTCCGATCCCTTGAGTCTCGGTCGGCTGGTCAACGGCTGGTTTACCGAGTACCTTCACGAGAGCGGCAGACCGCTACTGCACTTCTTCCGGGGCGGGTGTATCCGGCCCGGCCCCGCCACTGTTGCTCGTAAAGCCCGCCTGGCGCTTGGCCGGCGCATCCTGCGCGAATTGCTTTCCGCCATGGCCCTGAGGCGCATTAGCTCGCTGCCCGTTGCGACGCAGGAACAGGTGCTGAAAGCACAAAGGCCCCTGTGCCTCAGGATTGTGGTGCTGGACCTTCAAACCCTCGCCGACCCGAATCGCTGTCCCGGCTCCTGGCGGCCGGACGTAGAGGGGCTAAGGTTCGAGGCGAGCTTGGTAAAGTCGCTGGACCTGTGGCAGGGTAATCTCGATCTGCGGGTCTGTGACCAGAAGGACCGAAAAGCTCTGCTGACCCTGCCGGTCCACACTGAGACGGCCCACTTTTGCGTCCCGGTAGAGGAGGAGTTTTTTCGCGATCCACAAGTGCTCTGCTCGAATGAATTGTCGCGACATAATCGTGCTGCCCTCGCGCGGCTCGGAGCCTGGATGACCGAGCCAAAGAGATCGTGTATGCCACCAGCGCACCAGCGGGGCGAGCCATGCGGCGCCACAGCCGCGAAACTGGCCTGCATGGAGGAACAGGTTAGGGAGATCCAACGCTTGGGTTTGGTAAAGCAGCCGCTCGGCGACCCCTATAAGTTGGCCTCCAGGATCGCCAATCTCGCTTTTCTTCTGGACGGAGTAGATATCTTCGTCAACTGCCTGGGCGGCAAAGACCGCACGAGCATGTTGGCAGCGGAAAGCATGCTGCTGGCTGAGCGCCTTCACGCTGCTTTCGATTTGGGACTGCGGCGGTTTTCTCCCGATTACCGCCGGCCCCTGCACCCGGAGGAAAGAAGCCTGCTATCCGCGCTGTGCCTCCACTCCGGCCAACTCGAGATTCAGCGGCACAACACGGGCGCGCCCGGCTATTGCTTGGCGCCGATTTCTTGCTCAAAAGACTCCAGGGCGGAAGGGACGATGATCGACAGCGATCCCTTCGCAGGGCGAATTGGTTCTAGGCTCTGGAAGGAATTTCGAGGCTTAGCAGATTTTGTACAGGGCTGAAACAGCGAAAACCGCCAACAACTATCTATCCCCTATGCACCTGACAGAAAGATGGTTTGGACCCGACGACCCAGTTCAACTAAAACACCTGCGCCAAATCCCGCGATTGGAGGGCATCGTTTCTGGCCTCTATGATCTCCAGGCCGGCGAGGCTTGGCCTGAGGACCGGATCGCCCGGCTGCGCGAGAGCGTTGAAGCGCAAGGGTTGAAACTCTCCGCAATAGAGAGCATCCCAGTACATGATGCTATCAAGCTCGGAACCGCGGAACGCGACGGATACTTGGACGCCTACAGGCGATCGATCGCCGCCGTCGCCCGAGCAGGCACGCAGGTCGTCGCCTACAATTGGATGCCAATCGTAGATTGGATGAGGACCCGAGTTTCCGTGCCACTCCCAGATGGGTCCACGGGTTTGGGCTACGATGAGGCCGACCTGCGCGGAATCGACGGGGTCGAAGCGGTACGGCGGCTGCCGGGTTGGACACTCCGGTCTCCGCAGGAACTGCGCTCTCTGGTGGACGCGTACGCTCGCTTGGGCTCGGAGGGCTTGTGGGAAACCCTGGCGTATTTCCTGGACGCGATGCTGCCGGCGGCCGAGGCCTGCGGCGTCCGGTTAGCCCTCCATCCGGACGATCCCCCGTGGCCGGTGCTGGGTTTGCCACGGATCATCACTGATGCGGCAGCCCTTCAGCGGGTCGCGAGCCTTTCACCCAACCGAGCCAATGGCTTTACTTTCTGCTCTGGCTCGCTGGGGGCGAATCCCGCCAATGATCTCCCGGCCATGATCCGCCAGTTGGGGAACCGCATCCACTTCGCCCACGTCAGGAACATTTTGCGCCGGGGACCCCGGTCGTTTGTCGAGTGCGCTCACGCTACCGGCAGCTTGAACCTCTTGGAAGTCATGCGGGCTCTAGCCGAGGTGGGTTTTTCCGGGCCGCTCAGGGCGGACCACGGAAGGCGAATCTGGGGCGAACGGCGAAATGGGCCGGGCTACGGGCTGTACGACAGGGCGTTGGGTCTTTCGTATTTGTCCGGACTTTGGGAAGGGATCACGCGCAGGGGCACTCAATTCTATGAACCATTGAAGGCCGATCCAAACTACATTCACGCCGTTGGAGCCCAGCCGCGCGCTGGTGCCGTTAGCTAACGACGCGATGGTTGCTGGAGTCAGCATCCCGCACTTTACTTACCTGAAAACAACGACTTATGAAAGCCACTGACAACGAAACTGCCTCCTTTAAACGCACGTGCGCCGAAGAGGCGCGGCTTCCGTTGGTAATCGGCGTCGGCCAAGCGATCCTCATCACCGTCGCCCTTCGCGATCTCCCTTACTGCTGGTACGGCCAGATGTTCCGATTCGCCGCTGCTCTGATCGTAAACCCCTTGCTTCTTGAGGGGATCCAATCGCTCTGGAAGGCTCTGACGTGGGTAACCTACGCGCAACTGCTTGAAATCCAGGAAATCACTTTCCGCGAAGCGGGGATCCTAGGGATTGTCCCGAAGTGCCCTGGGGATGATCCGACCGGTCAGATTTGGACTTACGAAATCGGCCCTCTCATCGAAGTGCGTTTTCGCGAGATCGAAGCCCCGCAGCGGTACCCCTGGGGGGAAGGCCGGCCAGTGCCCAAAATAGCCGAGAAGGTTCGCGTCCGCCTTTTCGGCCCAGCACGCGGCCCCTTACGCAAATTCAAAACCGAACTCGACCTGCCCTGACCGCGACGATGCGTGAAGGGTGCCGCAACCTTGCAGAATTGCTCAAACTACCTATGTCGCCTACAAAACCAATTCGCTCCCCTGCCGGGGAGTCAGATGCTACCGTTCACCCTCACCACGGCGCCGTGGCATTTATACGTTGGGTTGGGAGTCAGATGCCGAAGGTAAAGATTGTGCAAGCAGATTCCGACAGCAGATTCCGCAACAGGTTTTCAGCGGCATTGATTTCGCTTCTTGCCGATTCGGCAGTTTGGCGAATTGAGCCAGATTCTTTCTGCACCTCGCTGTTTTCGGCACACGCGCCTCCCGCAGAGCGATGCGGTTGGTGGTTGGGAGCGTGGTGAGCGGGTGGCCCGTAGTGGTTTACCTCTTTCGATGAACATCATATATAGTGCTTTCTAGAGCGTTTTTGGCGTTAAGGGCCCCAGACTTCAACGGTTGGCCTCGCTGGTGGGCATCGGGACAACGGCGCGATTGGGAGCCACGAAGAACCTGCCGTATTCCGGCGTAACACCATAGCCTTTAGAGTGTTACGCTAATATCGGTGTGGCGGGCTATGGAGGTGGTCCAGTCGGCGAACTTCGCGCCGTCGCCCAGCCGCCAAAGCCGCCGCCAGCCGCGGATGAATGCCTCCTGCGTCGCCTCCGCCGCCAGCGCGGCGTCACCCAGCCGGCTCCAGTGTTCTAGCAGCCTGTCGGACTTAGCCCCTCGATTTTGTGGGTGAACGGGTGGCATGCGGGATACGAGGCCATACAACGGGCCGTTCCAACCGCGATCTGCGGTTTTGGTCGGCTCACTCCAGCGTTCCTACCGCCACCACA
>CAIWJG010000127.1 GCA_903912925.1 uncultured Verrucomicrobia subdivision 3 bacterium
CAGCGTCAGCGTTACTCTGCCCGCCGTGATCTCACCCGCCGTCGGCGTGTAGGTCGCGTTCAACGTCGTGTTGTCCGGCGTGAATGTGCCCGCCCCGCCACTCCACGTCCCGCTCGTAGCCGCCCCGCCTATCGCACCGGCTAGGGCCACCACCGGGCTGCTCGCGCACACCGTCTGGTCCGCTCCCGCATTCACCGTCGCCACCGGGTTGATCGTGATCACCATCGCGTCGTTTACCGCGCCGCACGGTCCGGCCGGATCGTCCGTTGTCAGCGTCAAAGTCACGCTGCCCGCCGTGATCTCACCCGCCGTCGGCGTGTAGGTCGCGTTCAACGTCGTGTTGTCCGGCGTGAATGTGCCCGCCCCGCCACTCCACGTCCCGCTCGTAGCCGCCCCGCCTATCGCACCGGCCAAGGTGACGGTCGGGCTATCGTAGCAGACTACTTGGTCCGGACCCGCGTCAACCGCCGCCACTGGATTCACCGTCACGACCGCGCTGCCGCTCATGTCGAGCGTGCAACCGGTCGTGCAACCGGTCCGCGTGCCCTTCACGGTGTAGGTGCCCGCCACGGTCTGGTTGCCGAAGTTCAGGGCACTGCCAGTGCCGGCCACGGGTGAGCCGACGGCGGTGGTGCCGTCGCGATAAAGCTGGTAATTCACGCCGGTTTCGGACCCGCTCAGACCCACGGCCACGCCCGAGCCGCCCGAGCAATAGGCGCCGCCGCCGGTCACCGCGAAGGCTGCTGGCGGGTCGGTGAAAGGCACCCAGCCGTCCGCCAAAATCAAGGGATAAGTCTTATCAATTTTCACCTCGTCGCGAGGTGAGCTATTGATCGTTGTTGACACCTGAAGCTTCTTCCGAGCCGCCCCCACACAGCCTTCCAAGGCGACCTGGCTGCCCACCGTCGGCATGGTCCCGGCCCAGCTCACACGCAGGCCATCGGGAGCCGTCCAGGAACTGCCATAATTCATTGTATCCCAGATGTCCTGAAGTGTGTTCATCTCGGCAGGAACAGTACCGTCATCAATATCAAAATATCCCTGACTCGAGTTCACCGCGATCACCGCTCCCGTCGTGCGGACACGCTTGCCGTCGAGCCTGGGGCCCGTGACCTGGCCGCCCACAAACCGGAACTGGTCGGCAACCTTGACCCCATCGGTCACAATATTCGGGCAGACATTGAAGTCCGTTCGAATTGTGCGGTGCGAAATGGTCAGCGTGTCCGTGCTATTCGAAACAATATTGTAGTAAAGATCAGGGTGGAAAGCGGTTCCAGGCAGGAACGCTGTCATGTTTTTCCATTGATTGATGCTCCAGGCTTTCCCGGAACTAACGATTTTGTTGGTGCTGATAATGCTCGTGACCGTTCCATTCTCCGCCGCAACCAGCAACTGCGCGGGCTGATCCGTCAGCAAAGCAAGGTTGTAAGACTTCGCCACGTCGGTGGCGCTCACCGTGCCCGGGTAAGCCAGGGACGATCCTGTGGACGCCCGCACAATCTCGTACGCGGAAATCTGCTTCTCGCATTCGGCCGAACTTAAACCTCCTTTAACGGACACTATATCTCCCACGGCCAGCGTGACCGCCGACCCTCCGGCGTTCTTGGGACTTTGACCGGTTTGATGTCGCACCTTGATTCCATCGGAGCCATCCGGTTCTGAGATGTAATAGTACTTCATGCTTATCGAGTCCGTGCCGATGAAGGCGACAACCTTGTTGGTTAGCGAAACCGGAGTCGCATCAGCATAGCCCTTTAATCCGGTGATGCCGTTGGTCGGCGCCAGAGTGCGCTCGGAAGGAATGGCAATGGCGCCCGGTTGATAGGCGCCGTAGGTATAACAGAGATAATCGAGCGCAAGGGTCGCATTCGCGCCTGAGGTCGGGGTAAAACCGAACTCGGAATCAGACCAGCCACCTTTGTCACGGTCATTCCAGGCAACCTCAGCGCCGTCAATCCAAAGCCGATACACGGAGTTCGAGGTCGCGTAAGGATACGGGGGCAGCTCGCAGGTTCCCCAGACGGTATGCCAGTTGGTGGTCGTTCCGACCTTCAGCTTGACCAGATCCTGGCCCGAGCGGAAATCGGTCAGCCAGATGTCGCTGCTGCTTGAGTCCTTTCGCAAGCTGAACTCGACCCGAAAGGTATAAAAAGGATCGTACGAGGTGGGCCAGAATGGATCCGGCACCGTGGTCTCGAATTCACAGTTCCAAAACCGCACGTTGCTGGTGGAGGTGCAATTCTCAGCTTTGACGCGAAATGCAAAGGTGAATGCGTTATGGTCGGACCGGAAGTTCTCCATGCCAAAAGTGTCGCAGGGCCCGCGGTACAACTCCGGGCGCGAGCCATAACCGTAGCAACGATAGCCTGTGGCGCCGGTGACCACCTCACGCCAGGCTTTGCCTCCCGCGCCGTTGTCCACAATCTCCCAGTAGAAGCTGCTGTTGGCCGCCACGCCCTGGAAGTAGGCGTTATTGCCCTCAGTGGTCGGCGCGCAAGTAATGTCCGCTGTCCCGTCCCAATTGAAAAACCAGCTTTGGGACGGGGCCACAAACGCCGAGGCCAGGAGTGTTCCGGTGAGTAGAAGGAGGATTCTTTTCAAGTGTATGGTTGTGGATTGTGGGTTTCCCAGAATTCCAATCAAAGCAGTGGTCTCGGGGGTCAGCCTCGCGGCGGCATCGGCACCGGCAAGGTGTGCGGCGGCATGGCCGGGTAATCCGGCAGCGGGATCCCTGAAACGAGGTCCGCAACCTGCACCGCCTTCCCGCTGACAAACGAATGGTTGGCTGCGATGCCGGTCAGGATCGAGTACGCCCCGCCGCGCTGGTCGGCCGCGCGCAGATACTTGTCCGGCTTCTTCTCCGGCAAGAACAGGTCGTCCAGCATCACGTCGTCGCCACCGCCATGGTCGCCTTCGCCGCTCCAGACCGGCACTTCGTAGGCCGGGGCTCGCAAAGGGTAGATGCGGATGTAAGTGCCTTCCTTCTTTAAGGCGCCCGGCACCGAACCGTCCCTGTTCACATACACAGTCTCCTCTTCCTTGTGCTCCAGCCGGCCCTTCGTGCCGTTGAAACAGATGATATAACCCTCCCACGCGTTGAAGGCGTTGAGCGAGTAGGCCATCGTCACCCCGGTATTGTAGCGGACCTGCACATTCATCGTATCTTCGATGTCAATGTCCGGGCGGAATACGCAGCGGTCGCGGAAATACCCGTCGTAGTGCTCCTGGTCAAGGTAGAGTTCCTTGTAATCCTTGTTGGCGGCCAGATCGAGACAGAAGGTGCAGGCGCCCTTCTCGGGACAGGTGCGGCAGCGCTCATGATGGCTTTGCAACCCCAGCCGTTTGGCCATCTGCGGTGTGTAGAACTCGCGCTTGCCTATCGCCATCACCGACACGGGCACGGCCGAAAGCCACCAGTTGACCAGGTCAAAATGATGCGTCGCTTTGTGGACCATCAAGCCGCCGGAATTGACCTTGTTGCTGTGCCAACGCCGGAAGTAATCCGCGCCATGCTGTGTGTCGAGCAGCCAATGGAAGTCCACCGACAGGATATCGCCGATCACCCCGCTCATCAGCAGGTCCTTCACCTGGGTGCGCGGCGGTGAGTAACGGTAATTGAAGGTCACGCGGCAGTGCCGACCCGTCTTTCGCTGAGTCTCAAGGATCGCGCGGCACTTCTTCTCGTCCGTCGTCATCGGCTTCTCGGTCATCACGTCGCAGCCCAGTTCCATGGCGCGGATGATATACTGGCTGTGGGTGGCGTCCTTGGTGGTGACGATCACCACGTTCGGTTTGGTCTCGCGGACCATCCGATCAAAATCCTTCGCCTCGTAAATCGGCACCTCAACGCCAGCCATCGCGCGCGCCTTGGCCTGGGCCAGCTTGAGCCGCCCGAGATTGACGTCGCAGAAGCCGACCATCTCGTGATGCTGCGCGTAGGTCTTCAAAATCGCCTCGCGGTACATGCTCGAGCGCCCGCCAACGCCCACGAGGGCATACCGCTTCCTGAGGGTGGCGCTGGAGGGTTGGCCGATGGCCGACGCCCCAATCAGCATGCCCGCCCCCGCCAGGGCGGTGGTAGTGAGAAACTCGCGACGCGTAAAGTCACAGGTGAATCGTGCATGGTCGTTCATAATGTATGATCAAATGGTGTCTGGGACGAACTGCCTCCCTCTGTTCCCCGCGGACTCGCAGGTGGGTACCAAGTCTTCTGCGCGTCTGCCTTAATGCTGGTCGTCAAGTCGTGTCTCCGCTCTTATTTCGGGCTGGAGGTGTGGCGGATGAGCCAGGCAATCCATCGACTGCCACGGAATCGCACTTGCACCCAGTCCTGACCGCGGTTCCCAACGTGTTCATCTTCCATCCTTCGAGTCCGGCAAAGCCAGGTAGCCATTGTTGTCCTCGACATACATCAAGTGGGCCATCATGAGCTGCTTCTGATTGTTGATGCACGACGCGTGCTGGGCTTTCTCCTTGGCCTTGGCCAGCGCCGGCAGCATCATCGCCCCCAGGGTGGCGATGATGCCAATAGCCACCAGTAGCTCGACCAGCGTGAAGGCCCGCTCCAGAAGCTGCGGTTGAAAGCCCTGACAGCCACGTTTCATAGCCTGTCGGCTCTTGCTATCAGCGTTGGTCGGCCGCCTGCTTGGCGTTTTCCACGGCGGCCTTGGCTTCGGTATTGCCTTTGCCGGCCAGCTCCACCAACCGGACATTGGCGTTGCCTTGCGCGTTGTGCACCGCATGCATTTGGTCAGGGGTCAGGTCCCCAGCACGCCGGAGCTGGCCGAGGAGAGATACTGCCTTCGGCCAGTCCCGGGCCTGGATGGCGCCAACGGCACGGGAAGCCAGCCCGGCTGGAGTAGGGTCCTCGGAGGGAGGCGCCCCAGCTTTCAGGTCAAAAGCCTGTTCCAGTTCCACGGCATCGGCCTTGGCGGAGGTCCTTTTGCCACAGCCGGTCAGGCTGACGGACAGAAAAGAGACAAGGATGGTTAGCAGCACAGCACAGGCAAGGCATCGTTTCATCATTTGGTTCTTGGTTGAGGATTCACTAAGCAGTCAATCATCAATGCCCGTCCTCCGTGTCCGGAGCGCACCACAGGCGGTTCTTCGCCTTGTCGGCTTCGATCTCGTAGTACTTCTTGTACTTGATGAACTCCACACTGCCGCCAAAGAGGCCGACCGTGCCGCCTTTGCCGTGACGTTCGGAGATCCCTTCATCCGCATAACTGGCGCCGTCGTTGAAGTAGTCAGGAAAACGTTCGTCCGCCTCCCACAGCAGGATGGCATCCGGCTTGAACGCCGATAGCTTGTGCCCCCTCCCCTTCAGGCGACCATAGCTGGCCACCGCGCCGTTCATGATGTAACTGGTGAACTTAATGCCGCGATTCCAGTACATTGCGTTCGGCTTGTCCATCGGGCACATGAAGATGCGCCAACTCGAAGGCACGTTGGTGCCGATGACCTGGATCTCCTTGCCTGAGCCCAGATAGGGCCAGTAGGCCCCCCGTTGCGGGCCGATGTAGAGCGAGCCATTCTGGTACTGGAAAGGCATGTAAAGCCAGCCGGGCGTGGTCTGCCCAGCCACGGTACTCCCGTTGTTATTGGGAAAAGCCATGTTATCGTTCCAATCCGTAACATACATCATGTGCGCCAACATGATCTGCTTCTGATTGTTGATGCACTGCGTGCGTTGGGCCTTTTCCTTGGCTGTTGCCAGCGCGGGCAACAAGAGCGCTGCCAGAATGGCAATGATGGCGATCACCACCAGCAATTCGATCAGGGTGAATCCCACACTCTGAAAGCGACGGCGAAGCGCCCGCTTTCCCAACTGGACTAAGCATTTAGATGGCATGTTCAATCAAATCTCCGCTTTCTCACGGTGCTGTCGGCCGTCCGGTCTTAGGGACTCCGGACGGCCAGCAAGTAACTATACTCTTACTGATGTCTCACGCGATAGAACCGCTCGGAAGCACCGGCCGAACCCGGATCACTAAACAGGAAGGATCCTGTATTGGTCTTCACCGGCGTCCATATAATCGTCGGAGCCAGGCTTAATGTTCTGTCCACGACATAGGTCTTGCCCGCGACACCCGTTACACTGACCTGGAAATCGGTCGCGCCGCCGCCCCCTGGACTGGTCATGAAGCTCTGACCCGTAGCTGGAACAATCTCGCCGCTGGGCAACTGGAACGCCCCGGTGACATCGCCCGACCCGAACGGATTGATCCATTTGATTTGAGCCAATTGCGAGGCCGTCAGGCCGCCGGCGGAGGCGCCAACATAGATCTGGTCCGCCCCGCCGCCGTAAGCACCACCGACCCAGCCGGAGATGGTGAGGGTCTTGCCCGCGGTCCAAGCCACGCCGCTGCTGGCGGCGAAGTGCAAGGTCCCGGAGGAGCCCATCTGGAGGGTCCCATTACCCGCAACATCGAGCGTGCCAAGGGTTACGCTGCTCGCGGCTGGCAGTGAGACCGTGCCGCCTTTAAGAACCAGACCGGCGAAGTTGGCGAGTGTCGAAGCCGTGCCCAGGACGTAGGTGGGGCTGCTGCCGCCCTGGCTGTCAACGCCCAGCGCCACGAGCGAGGCGCTGCTTGGGCCATCAGTGATCGTGAAACTGTCGTTGTTGGTCAGGGCCAGCGTGAGTGCGCCGCCGCTGCCGGTCAGGGCGTTGAGGCGCGCCGTGGCGAGGAGGTTCTGCAAAGCCGCAGCGCTCTTGGCCTGCACGCGAAGCCCGCCCGTGCCAGTGCCGTTTACAACGAGGTTGGCACCGCTGTTGAAAGTCACGCCGTCGTCGGTTCCGGTCCCGTTGTCGAGCAGCAGGTCCATCACCGAATCCTTGGCCGCAGTACCCTTAGCCGTAATGGCGCTGTTGACCTCGATGTTCCTCACCGGCGCGCTGCCGGGGTCATAGGTCCGCGTGAAGCGCAACGTGCCGCCGGCTTCGATAAACGTGGAAGAATTCATCCTTACCGACCTGAATGGATTCACCCACGTGGAGACCTGGAGATCCATCTGTGCCAGGCCCGTGTCCTGGATGGTGATCTTCTTGGCCGAGCTGTTTCCGAAGATGAAGGGCCGGTCGCTGCCGGCCTGGGGTCGGCCCTGAACGGCAAACCCGGAGTTGGGCATAACCGTTACGTCAGAGTCCAGCGTGCGCTGGTTCGAGTGCGTAAACCACAACTGGCAATAATTCGTGAAGAATATCCCACCGTTGACCTGGTAAAGGTTGCCGTTGGCGATGTTATTCAGCGCCATATAGACGATGTTCGTGCCTTGATTGGGTGAGCTAGGACTCTGGTCGGCCGAGACATCGCCGCCCGGCTGGCCGTCAATGACGATGGAGCCCGGAAAGGCCGCGGTCTGTATCTGGAACCGGCCCGCCGCGCCGTTGCGCAGCACCAGCGTGATCTGCCCTGAGCCTTGAAGCTCTTGAAGCTGACACGTGCCCGCCGCGTTGTCGTTCGCGGAGCTACCCGTAGGGTCGGTGGTGCCAAGGCGCGCGGGATAGGCGACAATCGTCGCCGGCCCGTTGACGACGTTCTGGTTCATCGTGTTGCCGGAAATTTGTTGGTTGAAGTTGCCATAGACCAGCGTGCCGCCGACCGCGCCGAAGGTGGTGATCCGTCTATTAGCGATGGTGCCCAGCGGGTCATCACAGACCAACTCGATGCGCCCGCCGTTGAGGGTCACGGCCCCGGAGCCAGCCGGGTCAAAGTTCACCTGGTAGTCGAGATCGCCGAATCCCGCCTTGACTATCTTAACCGTGCCGCCGCTGGCAGTGACGCCGCCGTCGAAGCCGTTGACCGCCGCCAGCGCATAACTGCCGCCGGTGATATTCAACCCGGCAGTCGTGCCGCTGATGGCACCGTTGAAACGGGCCAGGCCAGTGCCGGCGCCGCCGAAGCTGCGCGTGGCGCCGCCCAGGTTCAGGCTGATGTCACTCGTCACCGCGCCCGAGCCGCTCTGCGTAATGTCGCCGTTGAGCGTGAGGGTCTGCCCGGGCGGCGTGAGCAGATAGTCGCTCGACGCGTTGAAGGTGATCGGGCCGTTATTGGGGTTGACGCCCGTAAAATCCACCGTGTAACTAGCGGCCGAAGGAAACACCAGGGCGTCCCCGGTGCCCGGTGCCGCGTCCCAGTTTAAGGCCGTGCTGAACAGGGTGTCGGTGTCACCGTCCCACGTAGACGTGGCGGCCACCAGTGAAGCGCTCGACAGCAGGGCAAGGCCGAGCGCCAGTAGGAGTAGGTTGAGTTTCTTCATAGGTCTATTTGTTTCAGTCGAGGTCTGGTTTAATCTACTTCGCCATATTTGATTTATGCTTTCGCTTGACGCCGGGTCCATGACATCTAGCTGGTCCGGTTTCAACGTCACTCGCATTTAACCATCTGCGGCACGTTTTGCCTATTCTCCGAACGTCCTTTGGGGCGCCTCTTTTGTCCCTACCGCTTCGGGACATTTGCCCCTACCGGCCAGAGCTCTGTTTTCCGCCGCGCCACGACAAATCGCTGCGTTCGTCCGATCTCCGCGACGGACAGCGGGGCACCCTGCCCCTACGGAAAGAGCGCGGTTGAGGAGGAACTGGGCTAGCGTCGTTTCCACGGGCTCCGAATGGAATAGCGTTACTCTCCCCAACCGCTGGCTACCAACGTATCCGCAGGAGTGGTTGGTGACAGGTGCTGAACAGTGCGGGGTAGAAGTGTCTTATATTGAGACACACCGATGGAGCCTCACTTGAATCAGCCAACCGATTGCGGCAGCCAAGGAGGCTCGCCGGAGCCTCGCCGGACACGATCTTCTTCACCGCTTGTCATTCAATACGTTTCCCATTTGTTAGGGTGGCGGCGCCACCAACCCAGACGCCGCCACCCACCTGCCCAGGCGACGGAACCCCCGAACCGTCACCAAGTCAATATTCCAGCCTTCGACGATCTAACCATTACGAGCAAGGAACGCCGGCCGTGCCGCGATCAGGGACACACCACGAAGATGCGATAGAACCGGTGTGTCGCGGCGCCAACAGATACTGTCTTGGTCGCCGTTGCGCCGGTGGCCAGCACATCGCCTGCCACATCCGTCCAGCCGACAGCGTTCAGGTCAGTCTTGTACTTCAAGTGATAAGTTTGGCCCGCCAGCGAACTCCAAACCAGGGTCACGTCCGTGCCCGACTTGGTGATGGATTTAAGCTCGGGCTGTGGCACCAGTGCCAAAACCACCGAGTCATTGGCCGTGCAACCGTTGTGATCGGTCACCGTCACCGTGTAGGTTGTCGTGCTCGTGACAGTGGCCGTTGGATTGGCCGCCGTCGCATCGGACAAGCCCGTGATCGGAGTCCAGCTATAGGTGTAGGGCCCCGTGCCGCCGTCAGCCGTCGGACTGCCGCCGATCCCCACTGGACTGCCCGAGCAGACGGTTTGGTCCGACCCGGCAGCCGCAGTCGGCACCGGGTTGACCGTCACGATGCCGCTGCCGCTCTTGGCGCAGCCCGTTGTGCTGTCGGTCACCGTTACCATGTAGGTCGTCGTCGAAGCCGGCGACACCGTAATCGAGGCCGTCGTCGCCCCGCCCGGACTCCACAGATAGCCCGGGCTGCTCGCGCTGGTGGTCGCCGTCAGCGTCGCCGAACCGCCCACGCAGATCGCCTCCGAATTCACGCTCACCGCCGGCAGCGGGTTGACCGTCACGGCACCGCTCCCACTGTTGGCGCACCCCGTCGTGCCGTCCGTCACAGTGACCGTGTAAGTCGTCGTCGCAGCCGGCGATACCGTGATCGAAGCCGTCGTTGCCCCGCCCGGACTCCACAGATAGCTCGGGCTGCTGGCGCCGGTCGTGGCCGTCAGCGTCACCGGGGCGCCCGCGCAGATCGTCTCCGAGTTCACGCTCACCGCCGGCAGCGGGTTGACCGTAAGGGATGCCAGTGTCGAGGTGACGCTGCACGTGCCGCTCTTGATAACGCAGGCATAGCCTTGGGCGGCATCCACGCCGTCTGCCGCACCCACTGCGCTACTGGTCAGGGTGGCCGTCGTGGTGCCCGTAAAGTTGTCCACTCCTTCCACCAGGTTCGTTCCGTCCCGTCGCCACTGGTAGCTCAGGCCCGAGCCCGTGGCCGCTACCGACCACGTCACCTCTGAGCCTGCGCACACGGTCTGATTCGTCGTGTCCGTGGTCAGCGTCGGCAGCGGGTTGACCGTCACCGTGCCGCTGCCACTGTTGGCGCACCCCGTCGTGCCGTCCGTCACCGTCACAGTGTAAGTCGTCGTCGCAGCCGGTGATACCGTGATCGAGGCCGTCGTCGCCCCACCCGGACTCCACAGATAGCTCGGGCTGCTCGCGCTCGTCGTCGCCGTCAGCGTCGCCGAGCCACCCGCGCAGATCGTCTCCGAGTTCACGCTCACCGCCGGCAGCGGATTGACCGTCACCGTGCCGCTGCCGCTCTTCTGGCAGCCCGTCACGCCGTCGGTCACCGTCACCGTGTAGGTCGTCGTCGAAGCCGGCGATACCGTGATCGAGGCCGTCGTCGCCCCACCCGGACTCCACAGATAGCTCGGGCTGCTCGCATCCGTCGTCGCCGTCAGCGTCGCCGAGCCGCCCGCGCAGATCGTCTCCGAGTTCACGCTCGCCGTCGGCAGCGGATTGACCGTCACCGTCCCGCTGCCGCTCTTCTGGCAGCCCGTCACGCCGTCGGTCACCGTCACCGTGTAGGTCGTCGTTGAACCCGGCGACACCGTGATCGAGGCCGTCGTCGCCCCGCCCGGACTCCAGAGATAGCTTGGACTGCTCGCATCCGTCGTCGCCGTCAGCGTCGCCGAGCCGCCCGCGCAGATCGTCTCCGAATTCACACTCGCCGTCGGCAGCGGATTGACTGTCACCGTGCCGCTGCCGCTCTTCTGGCAGCCCGTCACGCCGTCGGTCACCGTCACCGTGTAGGTCGTCGTCGAACCCGGCGACACCGTGATCGAAGCCGTCGTCGCACCGCCTGGACTCCACAGATAGCCCGGGCTGCTCGCATCCGTCGTCGCCGTCAGCGTCGCCGATCCACCCGCGCAAATCGTCTCCGAGTTCACGCTCGCCGTCGGCAGCGGATTGACCGTCACCGTCCCGCTGCCACTGTTCGCGCAGCCTGTCGTGCCGTCCGTCACCGTCACCGTGTAGGTCGTCGCCGAAGCCGGCGACACCGTGAGCGAGGTCGTCGTCGCACCGCCCGGACTCCACAGATAGCTCGGACTGCTCGCATCCGTCGTCGCCGTCAGCGTCGCCGAGCCGCCCGCGCAAATCGCCTCCGTGTTCACGCTCACCGCCGGCAGCGGATTGACCGTCACCGTGCCGCTGCCGCTCTTCTGGCAGCCTGTCACGCCGTCGGTCACCGTCACCGTGTAGGTCGTCGTCGAACCCGGCGACACCGTGATCGAGGCCGTCGTCGCCCCGCCCGGACTCCACAGATAGCTCGGACTGCTCGCACCGGTCGTCGCCGTCAGTGTCGCCGATCCACCCGCGCAGATCGTCTCCGAGTTCACACTCGCCGTTGGCAACGGATTGACCGTCACCGTGCCGATGCCGCTCTTCTGGCAGCCCGTCACGCCGTCCGTTACCGTCACCGTGTAGGTCGTCGTCGAACCCGGCGACACCGTGATCGAAGCCGTCGTCGCCCCGC
>CAIWJG010000128.1 GCA_903912925.1 uncultured Verrucomicrobia subdivision 3 bacterium
CCTCCGGTCTGCCGGTTGGCCGGGCCTCTGGCCCGGCGTTTCGACGGCAACAGGGGCACGGAGTCAGAGACTCCGTGAACCGGCAGACCGGAGGTCTGCCCCACACCTGAGCAGTTACAAAAATTTCGGCCGCTGCGCGGCTTTCTTTTAAGAGTTAAGTTCATAAGGGCTAAGGGCTAAGGGCCTAAGTGTTAAGAGCCCGGCCAGCCGAGGGAGAAGAACCCGCCCCAACACCCCCCACACAACGAAACCCGTAGTAATCGACCCGACCGCCGGGAATGAGGTTGCCGCGGTGGGCGCCCTGGAAGTAGTCGGGACGAACGTTGACCCACGAGCCGCCACGCAACACCCGGTAGCTTCCCGTCTTCGGTGCCGTCAAATCCCCCTTCTTGTAACGGGCGTATGCTTCACTTTCATACCAGTCCTCACACCACTCCCACACATTCCCGCTCATCTGATACATCCCCCACGGACTTTGACCCGGCGCATAGCCCCACACGCCACAGGTCTTCTCACTCCCCTTGTTCTTGCTATTCCTGCACTTGCTCTCATCCCACTCGTTCCCCCACGGGTATTTCCGACCATCCGTCCATCGGGCCGCCTTCTCCCACTCCAACTCCCGAGGCAGCCTCAGCCCGGCCCAGCGACAATACGCCTGCGCATCATCCCACGACACATCCGTCACCGGATGATCCGCTTTCCCGGTTTCCTGCCATATCTTGTTGTCCGGCGCGCGATGCCCCGCAGCCTTCACAAACCGCCCATACTGCCCGTTCGTCACCGGGTGCAACGCCATGTAGTACGCTGGCAACTCAACCTCAAAAACCGGATCACCCGCCAAAAACTTGCCTCCAGGAACCAATCCCAAAATCGTGCCGCCCTTCGCGTTCTCGATTATGGGCGGGAGAGCGCAACCGAAATGCTCCTCCATCGGAAATAACTCGAAGGCTAACACCGGCAAGTCAGGCAACTGATCCAGGTGGACTGGAGGTTCAATGCTCATCGTGCAATTCAACTAGCCATCCTGGCATTATTCTGCGCCCAGGCTGTCAGCGCCGCGATTTCGCGCGCGCGCGAGCGCGAGAGCGGGCGGGTGTCGGCGATGGCTTGCAGCAGGTCTGCCTGAGCCAATTCCCGGCCGGCATCGAAGGCCATGAACAGCGCGGTGTTCACCACTTGCTCAATTTCGGCGCCGCTGTAGCCTTCGGTGGCTTTGCTGGCCGCGGCCAAATCAAAGGCTTCCGGCTGGCGTCGCCGTTTCTTGAGGTGGATTTCAAAGATGCTCTGGCGTTCGCTTTCTGCCGGCAGCCCCACGAAGAAGATGTCATCAAACCGGCCCTGGCGGAGAAACTCGGGCGGGATATTGCTCAGGTCATTCGCGGTTGCCACCACGAAAACCGGGCTGCGTTTGTCCTGGAGCCAGTTGAGGAAGGTGCCGAAGACCCGCGCCGCGACCCCCCCACCGCCCTGGCCGCGCACCCCGGCAAAACCCTTCTCGACTTCATCAATCCAAAGGATGCAGGGGCTGACGGCCTCCGCCGTCTGGATGGCCAGCCGCAGGTTCGCCTCGGACTGGCCCACGTAGCCCCCGAAGATGCGGCCGATGTCCAATCGCACCAGCGGCACACGCCAGGCCCCGGCCAGCGCCCGCGCGCTCAGGCTCTTGCCACACCCGGGGACGCCTGCCAGCAGCACACCCTTAGGGAGCGGCAACCCGGCGTAACGCGCCACACTCGAAAACGCCGCCGCGCGCGACTGGAACCACGCCCGCAGTCGCCCCAGCCCGCCCACATCCGCAAACGATTCGCTCTGATCGTAGTAGTCCAGAATGCCGGTCTTGCGGATGATCTGCGTTTTGGATTCCACCACCAACCGGGCCGCGCCGGCATTCAACCCGCTCAGCTTCACCGCCGCCCCGCGAAACGCCAGCGCGGCCTCGTTCGCGGTCAAGCCCGACGCGGCCCGCACCATGACCAGCCGGTCTTCATCATTTAACTCGACCGGCAGGCCGGCCAGTTGCGTCTCCGCCACCACAGCCGCGAGCACCTGCTCCAGTTGCGGCCGGTCCGGCAATTGAAACACCGACAGCGCCATCTCCTTCTGCAACTCCTCGGGCGCCTGGAAGAACGGCGAGAAGAACAGCACGGATTTGCGCGTGCTCCGCACCGCGCGCGCGGCGTCCCGAATGAGCCGGGTCGTCACCGGCGAGTAATGCCGGTGGATGTCCAGAAATACATAAAGCGCGTCCTCGGGATTCTCAATCACATGATCGAGCGCCGTGGTGGGGTCCTCCACCGAATCAGGCCGCGCCAGTTGATCCTGGTCGTCCCGCAGGCCCCGCGACGCGCTCCAGACATAAAGCCGCCGGGGCCGTTTGCGCTCCTCCCCCAGCCGTTTGGCGATGGCCCGCACTGCGACCAGCACGCGGTCCTCCTCGTAAGAAAGCACGCAAATCAGCGGAAAGCTGGCCCGGATGAGAACCTCCAGCCGGCCCTCGTCGTCGTCCGCCATTCGGGCCCGGCGCGCGATGGTTTCCAGGTCCAGCACCAGGTCGTCCGCGTTCCGATAGCGCAACTCCGGGTCTTTCTGGAGCATTTTCCGAATCACGCGGACCACTGCGCGGTCCAGGTTCTTGGCGAAGAGGGGTTTTTCGTCATATTTGCCGGCCAGGATATTCTCGATATTCACCTCGCCCTTCTCGCTCAGGAACGGGCGGATGCCCGTGAGCATTTCGTAGAACGTCACGCCCAGGCCCCAGAGGTCGGCGTTGGTGCCGGCGGCCCCGCGAATCGTCTCGGGGGCCATGTAATCGGCGGTGCCGATCTGCGTGGAGGCCTGCTGGTGGGTGGTGCTCAGCACCCGCCCCAAGCCAAAATCCAGCAGCTTCGGATGGTCGTTGGCCGCGAGCAGTATATTGTCGGGCTTGACATCGCGGTGGATGACCCTCGCCTCGTGCGCGTAGGCCAGCGCCTCGCCCACCAGTCCCGCCAGCCGCAGGGCCTTGTCCTGGAGAATGCAGCCTCTGCTCTTCATCCGCGCCCGCAGGCTCTCCCCTTCGATATACTCCATCACCAGGAACGTTGCCCCTTCATGCCGTTCCAAGGCATATACCCGGACAATATTCGGATGCGCCAACCGGCTGACCACGGCGAATTCCTTCTCCAGCTCCTCGATCCCGAACTGGTCGATCGAGTGCGGAAACCCCAGCGCGACCACGGGAGGGATGGGGTCGGGTGGGGCAGAGGCGTCCGGCGCTTTACCACTGTCCACTCGCCGGGCGCGATAGACGCTTTTAAAGCCGCCCCCGCCGAGGTAAGCCTCGATGACATAAGGGCCGAACTGCGTGCCTGGTTTATATGTATTCATTGGTGACCGTTGAACCCTGAACTCTGAACCCTACCTCACACCTCAAAAACCCGTTTCGGTTTCTTCGCCACTGGGGGCGGTTCGGCCAGCACCGCGTCTTTGACTTGCGTTGGCTCGCCCTGGCTCGACGCTCGACGCCATTTCTCGCCGGCTTCCTGGCGCAGGAAGGCAATCCGGCTGCCCATGGACCGCGACAGCGGCACACTCTCGCCAATCGCGCCGGTCAGATGCCGGTTTTCCAGCTTGGCTTCCTCCCCTTCGGCAAAAGCCCGGTACAGGGCCGAGACCACCGCTTGCTCGATCTCCGCGCCGCTGAAACCCTCGGTGGTCGCGACATGCGCCGGCAGGTCGAACTCGCGGTAGTCGCGGTGGTGCTTGGTCAGGTGAATGGCCAGGATGTTCGCTCGTTCCTGCGGACTGGGTAAATCAATGAAGAAGATATCGTCGAAGCGCCCCTTGCGCAGCAGCTCGGGTGGCAGTCCCTCGATGTCGTTAGCCGTGGCGATGGTGAAGACGGGCTTCTCGTTTTCCTCCATCCAGGTCAGCAGCGTGCCGAAGACCCGGGTGGAAGTCCCCGAATCGCCCGTCTGTCCCCGCGTGCCGGAAAGCCCCTTCTCAATCTCATCAATCCAGAGGACGCACGGCGCAACCGCCTCGGCCATCTTGAGGGCGCGGCGCATGTTTTCCTCGGACTGTCCCACCAGGCTGCCGAAGACCTTGCCCAGGTCGAACTTGAGGAGCGGCATCTGCCACTCGGCGGAGACCGCCTTGGCCGAGAGGCTCTTGCCGCAACCGGGCACGCCCACCAGCAGCAGTCCGTGCGGATTGGGCAGGCCAAACGCGCGCGCCGATTCGCTGAACGCCTTGCCCCGCTGCCGCAGCCAGCCCTTGAGCAAGTCCAGCCCGCCGATGCTCCCGAACCGTTCCGGCGTGGCATAGAATTCGAGCATGCCCGACTTCCGGATGATCTGCTCCTTCTCCGCCAACAGCAGCCCCACGTCCTCGGGGTCCAGCCGGCTGCGCGTGACCACGACCTTGGCCAGCGCATTCTCGGCCTCGGATCGCGTCAACCCGCTCAGCGCTTTGACCACTTTTTCGCGCCCGCTCCCATCGAGGTTGACTTCTACCTTAGGATTATCTTTGACCTGTTCCACCGTGTCATCCAGCACGGCGGCCAGCTCTGCTTCATTGGGCATGTCCAGGTCCATCACCGTGAGGTCTTTTTCCAGCTCCAGCGGCAGCTTCAGAACCGACGAGAGGAGAATCAGCGTCTTGCGCGCGGCCTTAAACGGCGCCACCAGATCTCGCAATTGCCGGATCAACAGCGGCGCGGTGGGCGACTTTTCATCCAGGAAGAAATGGAAATCCTCCAGGATGAACACCCCGGGATCAGCCTGCTCCAGCAGGAAGGGCAGGATGCGTTTGGGGTCGGCTACCTTCCGGTCTATGGCTCGCATGTCCGCATCGCACAGCCCGCGCGAGACCGACCAGACGTAGGGCTTGCGCTTGGACAATTCCCCGTCGGTGAGCATCGCGCGAATCAGTTCAATCGCGCGGTCTTCCTCGGCGGTGACGATGTAAAGCAGCGGGTAGCCCGCGCGCAAGTAGATGCGCAGTTTCTCCTGGAACGGGCTGAGCGGGGGGCGCGTGTCGGGTGTCGGGGGCATATATGTAGATTTAAGATTTGAGATTTGAGATTTGAGATTTGAGATCTCCTCTCATCCCCTTTCCGAATAGACCATAATCCGGTCGCCGTTCTCCAGCGTCTGATCCTCTTCCAGGATGCGGTCCTCCACCCGCATCTGGTCGCGGATGATGTTGTAGGCGTATTGCCGGTTGATCTGCTGGACGAATTCGGCTTGTTTGATCGGGCTGTTGCGCTCCACCCCCCACCAATCCGCTACCACCTCGTAATTGTCTGCTTTGCGCTGAAATCCGATGTCATATTGCGACCCGGTGTTGATCACCACCTCGGCGTGCTCCTCGTTGCCCGAGTAGCCGCGCACCAGCAGGTCGTTGCTTTGCGTGGCGCTGGCTTGATGTTGGAAATGCAGTGCCCGCAGCGCCTCCAGCAGTTGCTCGCGCTCGCGGATTTGCGTCCTGATTCTTAGAAAATGACTCATAAGTCGTGGGTAGGATAGATTAGGATTCGGTTTCGCGCTGCCGTTCGGTTTCCTGCTCCGTTTGCTCGTATTCCTCCTTGAGCGCGCGCTCACCCAAAGGGGCCCCGAGACGCTGCTCCAGTTGGGCGGTGAATTCGAGGCACTCGGAGCCGACAGCCCCGAGCACTTCGACTTTCTGCGTGCCATCCTTGTGCAAGGTGATTTTGATCTTCTTCATTTGTTTCTTATTCTAGTTAGTAATTGGCCGATGGTAAACAGTGAGTGGGGCCGCGGACCAACCTGAATTGGGGAGTTGAGTTAACCGCAAAGAACGCAAAGATCGCAAAGAAAGACAGGTATGAATGGATTGCATCCGCCTTCCAGTCCTTTGGTTCGGAATCAGGGCGCAACTCACGGTTTCCGCTGACGGTGCAAGAACACGATTGGAGCGCGGACATTCTTGTCCGCTCCGACCACGTTGGCAAGCCCCAGGCGGACAAGAATGTCCGCGCTCCGATAATGTGAGTTGCGCCCTCGGAATCATCACAAGTCCATTTCTATGCGCTCTTTGCACTGCTATAGGCTACATTGTTCGCCGCCCGGAAAGAAACTTTGCGCATTCCTGCTCTTCCACTTCGGCCTTCGGACTTCGGATTTCGGCCTTCTTTCGGCCTTCGACCTTCGGATTTCGGCCTTCTTGCGACCTTCGGCCTTCGGAAGTGCCCCCGCGAGCGTTGGCGTCAGCCAGAGGACCAGGGCCAGCCATCCGAGGCGATCAAAGGGGGAATGTCGCCAGGCGGTCAGCAGGTCCGCCGACTGCCAGGCGCAGAAGGCGAGCACGCCCCACTCCGCGTCCAGTTGGGAGAATCGTCGTTTCATACGGCAACCCGGCGGGCGGCGAACCGCTGGCAACCGGCCCCAAGGATGAGCCACCAGCCGAGGAATCCGAGC
>CAIWJG010000129.1 GCA_903912925.1 uncultured Verrucomicrobia subdivision 3 bacterium
CCGTAGTACCTCTGATCGGCGATCAGAGGTACTACGGGGAGACTCCGGTGGGGCTCGCGGGATGGTTGGGTGCGGGGTCGGCGGATTGCCTTCGGAGAAGACCACAATCGCTCCAGGGGGTTACCGGGCGCTGACCTTTATGGTGGGAGCGCCGTCGGGGAAATAGCTGGGGAAGAACTCCTTCATCGGACCCGGGAACATGGCCATGCGGACGGTGCCCCAGGTTTGCTGGTCGCCCGTCGCGTAGAATAGATAGGTGTTGCCTTCGTATTCGAACAGGTCCACGTCTGAGTTGTTGACGCCCTCGCCGGGGCTGGCTTCCAGGATCGGATTGAAGGAGCTTAGCTCCCAGGCGGCGAGGTCCTTGGATCGGGCCAGGAAGGAAACCCAGCCTTTGTGACCTGGAATGGCGGCGTGCAGGTAGATCACATAGTAATACGGCGCCACGTAGCGGATCACCGGGCAGGCGCTGTATTCGCTGCCCAGGCCCCGGTACACCAGACCGTCGAGCTTCTTCCAGGCGGCGAGATCCGTCGAGCGGGCGAACTTGAAGCAGAAGGCCACCGGCTTGTCCGATTCATACGCCATGAGGTATCCCTGATCATCCCGGCAAACCGAGGCGTTGAAGAGATGCTCGCCGGGCGCCTGGGGAATCGCCAGCTCCCGCTTCCAGGTCTTCAGGTCGGTCGTCGAGAAGCGATACAGGCTCTGGAACCAGTCGCGGTCGGTGCCCTCGCTCGCAAAGACATTCAACTCGGAGCCGTTCACGAAGGCATTGGCAAACGAATGACCCTCCCCGAACCGCGCCACCTCGCGCCCGGTCGTCAGGTCCTGGATGTAAAGGTACATGCTGCGCTTATAGGCGTCGGTCTTGTTCTTGGTATCGTCCCGGTAATTGAGCACCAGCAGCGGGCGCGAGTTGAAGATCACCGGCGAGTTCTCCATGGCCTGCGGGCCGAACGTCATCGGTAGCTTGATCAGCCGGGGCTTGGCGGGGGCCGACGCCACGCCGCCCGGCGACTGAAACCGCGGCGGCATCAGTTCGTTGAACACCTCGACGGGCCAGAAGCGGAGGCGCTCGAAACCTTTGGGCACCGGCTGCCGATACTGCACGTAAGCGCGGTTGGTGCCCTTGGTGTTGTAAGAGAACATATCATCCTTCCGTGCTCCCAGGACCCGGTAGCCCATCACGGTGCAATCCTCGAAATCAACGTGCAGGAACTTGCCCGCCAGGTCGCTATAGACCGCGCCGGTGGAGGGCGTGCCCTGCGGCTGCGAGAAGTTGAGCACGATCAGCCGGCTATTCTTGAAGAGGATTCGCGTGTAACCCTCGAACCCGGGATAGCCGACCTGCAACGCGTTGTCCGGACCGACTATCGTGCAGTCCTCGAACACCGCGTCGGGCGTTGCGGGCATCGTCTTGTTGTGCGCCCGGACATACACCGCCCCCGCATCTCCCCACACATCCAGGCACATGAAATAAGAGCGCCGGAACACGACCGGCTCGCCGGCTCGGCCCACGTGTCCCATCACGCACGCCCCGGCAAAGCGCCCGAGGCCGACGCAATCCTCGACGATGGCCGAGAACTCCACCCCCGCCTGGCAGGTCATGTCCCACCCGATGCCACCCTCCGAGCCCGTGCAGTAGAGCCGGCGGAACACCCAGCGGTCCCAGCCAACTGCCGAGTAAGCCGGGTCACATCGCCACGGCCCCCACCAATCCACGCTCTTGAGGCCCGTCTCCTTGTCCGGATCCGCATCCGGCAGCACCATGAAGGTCGGGTTGCCGGTGCCCGCCTTGGGATTGGTGCGCACCACCACGTGCGGCGCGCCCGAGTCGATCACCACCCACCCCGACGCGCCCGAGCCGAGGCTCCCATCCCAGTCGCCTTCGATCGTGTTGTAAGCGCCGGCAGCGCCCTTGTGCTTCGAGTCGAGGTTGGCCTCCGCGTAGGTGTCAGGCCGAACGACAATCCGGTGCCCGCCTTTGTCGTCCGGGATCGCGTCCAGCGCGGCCTGCAGGGTCTTGTAGGCCGTGCGCCAACTCCGACCGTCCGCGTTGTCTCCGAGCTTCGAGACGTAGAGGGTCAACCCCTGAGGGTGACCGGCACCCACAGCGGCAGGGCTTTCGGCGGCGAAGCCCAGCGACGGCAATACTGCCATCACCAGGAGGAGGAGAGTATTCAGTTTCATGGGAGTAGCTATTCTGCAAAAGGCATGGCTTACTGTGTAGCGGTCCGTTTCGGGATGCGGCTCTTGTATTCGGCGAGCTTCGCTTCGAAGTCGGGCCCGCCTTCCTGGAGGAATTGCACCTTCTCGCGCCGTGCGATGCGCTCGAACTCGCCCACCACCTGCGCATAGCTGTCCCCAACAAACTCAGGACCGCGCACGCACTTCACGTAGAGAATCGGCAGCTCGGCACGCTCCACGCGCCGCGTCAGATCGTCGTCGCCCCGGGCTAACTGCCTGGCACGCGCAAGGAGGTCCGTCGCCTGCGTCAGGAACTCCTTCGTGAAGAACGGTGCGTCCATCGGGTAACGGATGCCGTCCGCGGGCGACGCCATCTCCGATGCGTGTTCGGCTCTCATCCGTTCCAGCAGTGCTTCATATTCCTCGAGCGCCGGGGCCGCCTTGCCGTAGTGGCCCTGGATGAAGTCGCGAGTCAGTGCCTTTTCGTCCCAGGCGGGGTTCCAGAGCAGTTTGGCCGTCACCCAGCACTTGAGCTGGTCGCGCTCCGCCGGTCCCTGGTAGCCGCCCTGGAGCATGACCCCCTCGGCGTGATTCGTCATCCAGAAGCGAATGTTGGCCGCCATCACATCCAGGTTCGGCATGGGCGCCAGGTAATGGCTGAAGTTGACATTGTAATCCCAGATATAGAGGCGGTTGTGCACCGCGCCCCACGCGCTCACGAGCTTGGCCACCTCGCATTCCTGCGCCCGCGTGAATGGCCGCGACCACGACCCCACCGAGTCGTTGCAGAGGCGGATGGCGACGTTTTTGCGTGGGCGCACGGTCTTGGGCACTTGGATCGTCTCCAGGTAGGCGAGCGTGTCAATGACGACCGCCGGGTGCTCCTGCTCGATGGCATCCGCTACCTGATTGACGAGGAACAACTGGTTGGCCATGTCGGAGCCTTCCTCGCTGCGCAGCTTCTTGCAGCGGTCGCACAGGCAGCTTACCTGGCAATCGTTCTTGGACACGCTGACGATCTCCGTGTGCGGGTTGTCCCGCAGCATCTGGCGCACGTAATCAATCGCGATCTTCACCACTTCCGGGTGTGTAGCACAAAGCTGGGCGGTGGTGCGCGTGCCGTCGGCTTGCTGCGAGAAGTAGTCGGGGTGCTCCTTGAAATACTTGTCCGACGGCACGATTTGCCCCGCGGTGTGCACGAACATCCCCGCGTAATCCATGTGGCCGCCTTGCGCTTCGGGCACGGCGGCATTAGGCGCATTGGCCCGGTTGCGCAGCGACCAAACCGGGTCGAAGGCGCAGGCGTAAAACGGATCGCGCAGCTTCAGTTGCGGGATATAGCGGCGGGCGACCGGGGCAATCACCAGCGTGTTCGTCTTCGGCAGGCGGATTGAGTCGTTGGCGTAAAAGCGGCAGCCAAGGTCCTCTTCGAGCAGCGCAAAGACCGCGTTGATGACCCCACGCGTCTTGCCGCCCGAAAGGATGATCTGGTTGTGGTTGACGGCGATTGCGTAGCCTTCGTCGCCTAAGGAAGTGTCGGTGCGAATGAGGAGGCATCGGCCGCGCGGCTTGCCGGACTTGATATCGAGCGTCGCGCCGGTCATCTCCTTGACCCATAGCTGGAGTTGGGCGGCGGCGTTGGTTTCCTGCGGGGTCGGGTGGTCAGGGAGCAGGATGCCGCCTTGCGGTTTGCCCGCTTTGACGAGCGTTACTTTGCCCGCCGGCTTGCCTGGCGGCTTGAGTGAGTTAACCCAATCGGCACGTGCGCCGACGCAAATCAGGCTGGCGACGACTGAGGCATAAATGGCAGTGCGCAGTTTCATATTCCGAGATTTCCGAACGTAATAGGGTGGCCCGCTAAACACGCTAAAGGACGCTAAAGCTTTCAACCCATTTCGCGTCTTTTAGCGTGTTTAGCGGGCAAATGCGGTTAGCGGCTAGGACAATGCCTGGATTCGCGGGAAGTAAAGCCATAGGTGTCCGAGATCGTCGTCCTCGCCGAAGATGATCTGCCCGTCGCGGCCCGTCACGGCGTCGCCGAACACGTAGCCATAACGGCGGCGCTCCAGCACCGACACGGCGACACCCAGGGTGGTTGCCTCGCGAGTTCGCGGGTTGTAGCCGAACATCTTGGCCATCTCCGTGCCGCAGAAGCCGAAGACGCGGCCGTCGTGCGTCACGGCCATCGGGCCAACTGGCGCCAGGAGCGTCCGGGCCAGGGGACCACTGAAACCGCGTTCTTCATCCAGGGAAAACAGGTTGCCGTCGGCGTCTGCCGTGTAGAGCAATCCGCTGTGGCGGTCTTTCGCCCAGGTGAGCGGGGCCTTGCCCCATGCGCCTTGCGGGAGCGCGACCGCTTTGCGTTCGAGCTTGCTCGCAGCAACGTCGTAGCGCCAGAGATGCGCGGAGCCGTCCTGGCCGAAGATGCCGCGCTTCGACCCCACGGCAATCCGCCCGCTGCCAGGCAACTCAGCCACGGTGTTGATCTTCCCTCCTTCGAATTCGACCGTGAACAAGTGCCCGCGGGTGATGCCGACCAGCAAGTTCTTCTGGGCATCGGCCACCGCATGAATGATTGGCTCGTCGCTGACCTTGCCCAGTTCCTTGAAGGGAGAGCGCCCGAAGCCCCACTCCTGGATCAGGTCGAACGGCAGCCCCTCAAATCCCCCCGCCACAACCCGCCCGCCGCCAGGCCCATTCACACACGCCACGAACCTCGATTTCCCGCAGCAGATCGCGGCGCAATGGTTCGCCCCCTCGACTGTCCCCCGGTCGAAGACCACCCCCGTGACCCCGTGAAATATCGCTACGAACAGGTGAGTTGCCCGCCCGCTCGTACCGCCATAGATCATGCCATCGTCCGAAACATCCAGCGCCGTGATGTGACTCTCATCCGCCGGAATGGGAATGCTCGCGCCCGGGAAGCACGTGGGGAACGCGGCCATCGTCCCTTCCTTCATGAAGGTGCCATGCACGATCTCGTCAATGAGAGCCTTGGCCTCCGGAGACTGCATGTCATACTTCTCTTTCTGCTTATCACTCATGGCAAACCTCATCCCCACATCCGGATTGGCAGGTGGGCATTCTTCCGCCTCCGCGAGGCAGGCAGATGCACCTTGAAGATGCCGACCGGTTTGGTGCCGACATCGCCGAAGAACAGATTGCCGTTGTGGTCCACCGCTCCGCGCGACACATATTGCGCCGGCTGCGTCGGATGGTGCAGCACCGCCACTTCCTGCCGTTGCAAGGTGGCCGGGTTCAGCCGCCAAACCACCCCCTCGCGTTCCGGCCCATCCGCCGGCATCGGGTTATACACCGGGTCGCGCCAGCGCGAGGCGACGTAATACAACTGCCCGTCCCCGCCAAACACCAGCCCGCCGCAATGATCCACAAAGGTATCCTTGGGCAACGTCGGATCACGCTTCTGCGTGGCAGGCCCGAGGTCTTCCACCCGGGGCCATTCTCCTTCGTTGGGCCAGATCCGCATCAGGCGCGAATTGGCGATCCAGGTTGCCGCATAGACGCTCTCCCTGTCCGGTGCCGCCGCGACATCATAAAAGACGCTATGCCAGCCGGTCTGGAACTCGGGATTGTGCGGCAGGACAAACGGCGAGCGCTCCAGCCGGTCCTTCTCCGGGTCATAACGTACCAGGTGACCGTAGTCATCGGTCGTCCACACCCGGTGCTTCTTGTCGAGGAACAGGGTCTGGGCATTGATGGAGCCAATGCGGCCCAAATCCCGCCGCGTGCGCTTCTTCGTGTCGTAGATGAAGAAGTGATCCCGTGGATAGCTGAGCGAATAGAGCAAATGCCGCTCCTCGTCGTGCAGCAGGCAGCGGCAGCCTTCCTTGGGGAGCATCGTATCCCACCAAAGCACCTGGTCCTGCCTGGTGTCGAACGCCACCAGCGCACTCCCGCGGAAGCATCGCTTCGGATCATGCCACGACAACCACGGCGAGTAAGCCGGCTGATCGATCGGCGGCCCCGACAGATGCGTCGCCATGTAGAGGATGCCATCCGCCATTGAGGGAGCGAAGCTGTAGTGAATCTTGCACTGCGTCGCGCGCCCCGAGTCCCCTGGGTCATTGACCATCTCGCCCAGGGAGAAGAGGTAGTCTAGCCCATCGGTGTGTTCATTGTAGCGGACGAGCTTGACCACGCCGCCGGGAACGCTCTCCGCGCAGGCCGCCGCGTAAATGCGCCCGTCGGGACCGACCGACACCGACCAGCAAGTGTCGGCATCCGGATGTCCGGTGAACGGATACCAACTGGTCTTATAGGCAGCCTCGCGTGAAGGTTTCTGGATGTTAGCGCTCGCCTGAGCCGCGCCTGCGACCACCGGCAGCGCCAGCCAGGCAGCGGCGGCCCCTGCGCCGCCCTTAAGGAATTCGCGTCGCTTCAGTTCCATAGCCAATGTGGTATCCTTAACAGCCCGGTTCGGCAATACCAACCATCAATTCTGCATCAATTCTGCATCAATTCTGCATTCTGCATTCTTCCTTCTGCATTCGCTTTTTGGTGGCTTTGAGGTCGCATGAAGGTGGCTTTGGGGTCGCATGAAGGTGGCTTTGAGGTCGCATGGGGGTGGCGACCGCCTGGCTAGCAACACGCATTGAGGTGGCTTTGATGTCGCATTGATGTCGCATGAGGGTGGCTTCGCCCGGCCCTTTCTTCATTCTGCATTCTGCCTTCTGCATTCC
>CAIWJG010000130.1 GCA_903912925.1 uncultured Verrucomicrobia subdivision 3 bacterium
CCGACTCTCATTATAATGAGAATTGCTGCCCACCCACAGCCATGACTACATACTTAGTACCTCCGTAGTACCTCCGTTGTACATCCGATGTACCTCCGTAGTACCTCTGTATGACTGACGGAGGTAGGACGGAGGTACTACGGACGTATAACGGAGGTACTACGGAGGTATGCTCTCTGCGCTGTGGTAATGGCATGGCTAGCGTTAATAGCGCAGCAATCCCCATTATCCTATCTGCCTGGCTGATTGACTCAAGTAGGCCCCACAGGTTGTGGTTCGCGGCTGCATTTGTCACACAGTTACCGCTATGCCTTGGGGCCACTTGAGTCAATCAGCCAGGCAGGTTATCCTAAGACCAGCAGTTGAAACGATGAAACCACCGATAGACACAGATAAACCCTGAGGCAGACCCCGGCGAAGGCGTTCACCTTGACGACCCAAAGCTGCCGCAGCTACTCCCTCTCCCCTTCCGAAGGGGAGAGGGCTGGGGTGAGGGGGTGCTCGGTTTCGTCTATCCCGCGGTTTTGGCAGTATAATGGCGGCCCGGAAAGGATAAAACGCAGCGTGCATTGCCTCTGCGGGCGGCTATAGACTGCGCCGCATGAGATCAACGAGCACATTGACGTCTGCCCTGCTTCTGGCCGCTCTGCTGATCCGGCCCGGCCTCTGCGCCGAGCCGGCAACCGCGCCGCCCAAGGCCCCGCCCAGGACCTACCGCAACCCCCTGTTGCCCGACATCGAGATCGCCGACCCATTTGTCCTGCGCGTGGACGGCAAGTATTACCTCTACCCGACCTCGGACACCCGCGGCTACGAGGTGTTTGTGTCCGACGACCTGGTGCATTGGGAACGCAAGGCCCGCGTATTCAGCGATCCGCGCGGCGGCGACTGGGCGCCCGAGGTATTTCACAACCAGCGCGGCGACGGCAAGTTCTACCTCTACTACACCGACAACATGCCAGGCGAACCGCGCGGGCACCTGCACAAGCAAATCGGCGTGGCCGTGGCGGACAGCCCCCTCGGCCCGTTCACCGACAAAGGCGCCCTCGCCCCGGAGTCCATTGATGCCGACCTGTTCCAGGACGATGACGGCCGCCTCTACCTCTTCTACGTCCAACTGGCTGGCGGCTTCAAGATCATCGTGCAGCCGATGGCCGACCCGCTGACGAAGAAGGGCGAGCCGAAGGTCGTCATCCGCCCGACCGAGGAATGGGAGAAGCGCAACGGCGAGGTCACCGAGGGCCCGTTCATGCTCAAGCGCAAGGGCACTTACTACCTGACCTATTCCGGCACGGGCGCCGACTCACCCAACTACGGCATCGGCTACGCCACGTCCAAGTCACCCACCGGCCCATTCGTGAAATACGCTGGCAACCCCATCGCCCATCGCGGGGGGACGGTGCTCGGCCCGGGGCATCATTGCATCGTGGAAGGCCCCGATGGGAAGCTTTGGCTCGTCTATCACCAGAAGTGGAATGCTGAGAAGAACTTCCACCGCTTCCTGGCCATCGACCCCATCTGGTTTGATGCGGACGGCATCCTGCACGCCAAAACATCACGCGACACAGACCAACCCGCCCCCTGATCCCGCCGCTCCGAACCCCTCACCAAACCGGGCCGGTGGTTTGGATTAGGCTTTAGCCCCAATGCCTTTCGGATATTCCAGAGATGAATCCCAAAGGGATTCCGCCCCGAAGCCCAGGGTTGCCGAGTCCGCGAGGCTACCCTGGGAAAAGCGGGTGGTGTTGGCCAACCCCAACGGGGTTGTGGCCCGAGGGC
>CAIWJG010000131.1 GCA_903912925.1 uncultured Verrucomicrobia subdivision 3 bacterium
AAGAATATCGAAATCCCTTGGAAATTAGAGGCTATGTCAGGAGGTCTGGAGGTCGGCGACCTTCATGAATTGGGTGGACTTGTTCAGGAAGGCGCTGGCGCCAAGCCGGCAAGCCTCTTTCTTAAGCCAAGCAGCGGCCGGCCTGCTATTGGAGGAATCCCAGAAAGAGCGTCAGAATCTGTCGCCGGCCCGTGTCAGAATTATTCGGACATCCTGGTGCGTGGTGCGATTTACGAGCCTCGCCGCGATGTCGCGCCGGAGTCAGACGAAGGCGGATCGGATCTCGGATCTCGGTTTTCGGGTTTCGGATTGCGCGGACGGGAAACGGGAAACGCGGCGAATTCACGTTTCCCGTTTCCCGCCCCACGCAGCGAGACGCGTAAATCGCAAATCGGGAATCGCAAATCCCAGAATCCCCGGTTGCAATCGCGGCGAGAAGCCTGTATATGCGGGGTCAAGAAAAGTGAACTCAAACCTATACGCACCCATGAAGGCACGCTTCCTCCCGCTCAGTCTCGCACTTGGTCTCGCGCTCGGTCTGTGCGATTCGGCACTGGCTCAGCTATCCCCCGGCAACCCGCTGGCGGGATTGGAAAAGGTGAAGGACTTCGAGGCGATGCGCGCCTCATCCTCCGACGCCGACTGGCGCAGCGGGAACGCCGATGCGCGGCCCATCGAGCCCAGTGGCACACTGGTGCTGGCGGACCTGCAAGGCCCGGGCATGATCGTCCACTTCTGGAACACGATCGCGCACTCGGCGCCCTTTTATTCGCGGCTGATGACACTGCGGATTTATTGGGACGGGGAGAAGGACCCGAGCGTCGAGTGCCCGATCGGCGACTTCTTCGGCATCGGTCACGGACTGGACAGGTCGTTCGTCTCGCTGCCGATCAAAGTCTCCTCCGAAGGCCGCGGCCGCAACTGCTACTGGCCCATGCCTTTCCGCAAGTCGGCCCGTGTGACGGTGACCAACGAGAGCGACAAGCGGTGCGACGCGTTTTACTACTATCTGGATTGGCAGAAGTATCAGTCGTTGCCGGATGACACGGCCTATTTCCATGCCAGGTATCGGCAGGAATATCCCTGTGTCATGGGCCGGAACTACCTCATTGCGGATCTCGTGGGCCGCGGCCATTACGTCGGCACGGTGCAGAGCGTCCAGAACATGTCCGCCGGCTGGTATGGCGAGGGGGACGATTTCTTCTTCATTGACGGCGAGACCGAACCGCGCCTGCGGGGCACCGGCACGGAGGACTATTTCTGCGACGGTTGGGGATTCCGGCAGCACGACGGACCGTTTTACGGCGTGCCGCTTTGGGAGGGATACGCCGCGGGCAACCGCTGCTCGGTTTACCGTTTCCACATTCCCGACCCGGTGCCCTTCAAGAAAGCGCTGCGCGTTGAGATCGAGCACAAGGGTTCGCAGGACTTGCCGGACAAGACGGTCAACGGCTTCATTGAGCGGGATGACCTGATGTCCTCGGTCGCCTTCTGGTATCAGATGGAGCCGCACAAGCCGTGGCCGGCGCTGCCGCCGGGGCTGGATCGGCTGGCGGAGCGCACCCAGCCGTTGCTGTTCGCCTGGAAGGAAGTGCCGACCGCCAAACATTCGGACCACCCCATCCAGGTGCAGGACCTGCCGGGCGTAGCGGAGCAGGGCAAACAACTCTTCCTCACTCCGGCGGATGACAAGGGATGGGTGGAGCTCACGTTCAACGTGGAGAAAGATCTCAAGGCCCACCTGGTGGGCAACCTGGTGCGGTCCTTTGATTACGGTATCTACCGCGTGACCCTGGACGGCAAGGAACTCGGGGTGGTGGACCTTTATAACCCGGACGTGATACGGCAGGCTGTGAATTGGGGGGCGCAGGCGCTCAGCGCCGGCCCGCATGTGCTGCGCCTGGAGTGCCGGGGCAAATCAGACAAGTCCAAGGGCTACTTTCTCGGCGTGGACTCCATTGCCGCCGCGGTGCCGGTCTATGAGCGGCCGCCGGGCTTTGATCTGAGGAAGATACAGAAGTAGGCGATGGGTAGTAGCGTAAGCCTCCGGCTTGTTGAGCGCAGCCGGTTGCCTGCGGCCCAGGCTGCCAACCCGGAGGGTTGGCGGACTTGGCAAGCCAGAGGCTTACCCTACTACAGCGTGGTGCCGGGGGGGCGAGATGCGCTGCCTTCAGGTCACTTGGCTCTTCTCCTTCGCGCGCAGGAATCCCGAGCCGATGCCGCGATAGGCAGTGAGGAAGTAGGCCATCACGACTCCGACCGCCGCGGCCAGCCCGCCCCAGAAGAGCGACCATTGCGTGCCAGGCGTGCCGGTGCAGGCGCTGAACCACCAGCCAGTGCCCAGGTAACCCAGCAGGTTCCCCACGCCGCTGGTCATCAGCGTGAGCAGCGCCTGGGCCCGCGCTCGCCAGGTGCTGTCCACGCGCTGTTCGAGGTAAATCTGGGCCGAGATCAGGACCAGCGTGAAGGAACACCCGTGCAGCAGCACCCCGGTAAGTACCCAGAGCTTTCCATTCATCGCGCTCAACGCGAAGCGCAGCACGCCGAAGCTGAGGCCGCAGGCGATGATCCACTTCAGCCGCCACCGCAGCAGCAAGCCGCCGAGGCTGAACATGGCGATGATCTCCGTCACCTGCCCCAGCGTCATCCACGCGCTGGTATGCACCAGGCCCAGCGCGCGCAGGTGGGGCGGCGCGCAGGGGTAGAAGCCGGAGAGGGGGATGTTGAACAGGGCGCACGTAATAAACACGACGCGATGGTTGGGGTCCTTCAACAGGGTGAGCGCATCCAGGCCAAGCCGCTCATGCCACGACAGATGCTCGGCGGATTTGGGCGTTTCCAGTTCCGGCAGGAAAAAGGTGTATCCCCCGGCCAGCGCCCACATGATCGCGCCGCTATACCCAGCGATCGTGCTGGCGTCCGCGCCCAGTGCGCTGACCAGCCAGCAACCGCTCATCCAGCCGAGGGTTGCCATCGCTCGGATGGGGCCAAACTCCTTGCGGGTATCCGCCAGGCGCGCAAAGATGATCGTCGAGGCAATACTGAACGTCGGCGACGAACAGAGCGCGTGCAGTTGAATCAGGGCGAGCACGAGCCAGGGATTCCAGCCGAACCGGATGCTGGTGGTGGCCAGCGCCATCGCTGCCGCGGTGGCCAGTGACAGGCCGCGCAGGACTTTGATGGGCGACGCGTGGCGGTCGGCCATGGCGCCGAAGATCAGCGGGGAGACAAAGGCGGCGAGGGCGGTGGCGGCAAAGGCAAAGGGTTTGATGGCCCGGAGCCCATGCGCATCCAGAACCCTGCTCAGCGGTACAAACCACATGCCCAGCGCCGCTCCCTGAAGGAAGAACAGCGCGATCAACTCCGCATACTCGGCCTTGCGAATCGTCCTAAGCACCCGCCAAGAACACACAGGCAGAGGGGAAATTCAACTGCGATCTACGATTTGAAAGTGAAAGGTGAAACGTGAAAGGTTAAGGAAAGGCGAATGTGAGACGTGAAACGTGAAAGGTGAAAGGTGAGGGGGGGTGCGGGTTTGGATTTCGGATTTCCTTCACGTTTCACGTTTCACGTCTCACTTCACGTTCAGTCGCAGAATTCGCACAGGCGCTCGACGTAGGCTGCCGAGCCGTCGCGCAGCCAGCCATCGAGTTGAGCCTGATCTTTGAGTTGTTGCCCCCGCAGCCGCGGCACGGCGATAAACCGGGATGCCACTTCCGGCAGCCCGGTCATGTCCACCCAGAGCTTCTCGAACTGGGTGACGGGGAAGATGTCTTCCTGGCCGTGGCCCCAGCGCTTCTTGACTTCCTTGAGGGTGATGTAAGTGGGCATCTTGGCCGCGAGATTACGAATGGCGGCCGTGACTCGCTCCGCATCGGCCAGGTCGGCCCGCGAGAGAGCGAAGGCGGCGAGCAACTGGTCGAGGTCAATCCAGCAGGTGTTCGAGTTGTAGTAGGTCAGGGCGAACTCAGCTTCCTCACGCGGCATGGCGAGCCCTTCGACGAGGCGGACGCGGCCATTGACGCGGGCGAGGCCGCCGCCGCGGTCTTCGAGGCGGCGGGTGATCATCTCGAAGGTGAGGCACGCGCCGCTCTGGATGTGCCAGCCGAGCAGCGCGGGATCAACATCGGCTCCCATGGTGTCAATGTTATGGAGCAGCAGGTACTTCAACTGAGGGCGCTCCTCCAGCAGCCGCGCCAGGACCCCATTCCGCAGCAGATTGGGCACTTCATACCAATGGCCGACGGGGTGCAGGCATTGTTGCGGCACGTTGTCCGTGTAGTCGCTGGCCTCGCCGGTGCTGCTCGCCCAGTTGATGAGCGCGTGGCGCAGGCTGTCGCGCACCTTCTGTTGCTGCTCATCCAAAATCTGCTGCGGCATTTCCTCCCAGACGAAACGCAGATCCCGGACGGTGGGGATCATGCGCAAGCCGACCGATTTGCCCGGAGAGAGGCGCAGCGGCCCTTCGTAGCCGTACTGTTTCTGGCGGGCGAGGAACTCCTCGGTCGGCCCGTGGGTCAGATAGCTGGTGGTGAAGATATGCGGGATGGCCGTGCCCGCCAGGTGCGAAATGCGCCGGCTCTTGGCCAGATGCGTCTCGATGAAGGTGCGGTGGCGCCCGGCCAACTTGCAGAAGGGATGCAGGGCCTTTACGACCCCCGCGCCCTGCGTCCAGCGACTGCCCGCGCCGGCGGCCAGGGTGACTACGGCGACTTGGCCGTTCTTCAAGGCGCTAAGGCCGAGGTTGCGTAGGGCAGGGTCTGGTAGTAGCGTAAGCCTCTGGCTTGCCGCTGTCCCACCAACCCTCCGGGTTGGTGTTGCCGAGTTCTCTTCATCTTTTGCACGAACCGCCGTCCCATGCCCCAAGCGGTAGCCCCCGGGTTTTAGTCCGGCACGTTCGGGATTGCTGGTAATGTAGCTGGTGAATTTATCCAACTCGTGCTCCTCGCGCACAATGTGGTCGAAGGACTCATGCTGCCAGAGTTGACCCGCTCCGCCCGTTCGTTGGTTGATCTCGCGGGCGGTGAAGGTCTTCCAACTGTGCAGAATGTCGGATAATTCATGGCCCATGATCGGGCGCACAATCAGATGCAGATGATTGGGCATCACAACGAAATGCCCTAGCCAGTAGCGTTCACCGTCAAAGTGGCGGAGCGCCTGCTCGGCGATGACGGCATTGGCCTCCTCTTTGAGCACACAGGCCCCATGTCCTTTGTCCAGCTCAGCTTCGAGCTGCTCCTGGTAGAACTGTTTCAACTCCTCCTGGCGCTCGGGTGTGAGCGATTGCTGATGCCGGCGCAAGAACTCGTCGCGTTCCCGCAGAGGCTCGTCCATCACCGACGCCGGCAGAGAATCGGCCAGACGAAAGGTGACGAAGTAAGTGGCTCCTTCCTGCCGCCAATGCGGCAGGTTGCGGGAGGCGATCGTCGCTGGCCGGCTCTGGTCGAAGGCGGTGAATGGCAGCGGTGCAATCTTCTGGGCTGAATCTGCCTCCGGAGTCGGTGGCGCAGGCAAGCCAACGATAGGGTCATCGCCAAGCTGGAAGCTTGGCGAGACAGTCGCAAGCCGGAGGCTTGCGCTACTAAGCCAGCTTGCGGCATCCACCACATCACCCGGCTGCACGTCCTCGATGACCGCGCTGGGGGGCAGGCGGTTCTGGGCCAGGCCAATGCGGCCCTCCTTAAGGTCGGTGCGGATCTGTTCATGCTGGACGCGGTCAAACCCGTGCTGATCGAGCAGCGCCGTGAGCGTTTGGTCGGCCGCCGATTCCGCCTTGCCGCGCGGCAACATGACATCGAACAATGTCTGCACCACGCCGCGCAGCTCGGGCCGGTTGCGGCAGGCGAAACCGAACCTGTCCAGCTCGGCGCGTCGCAAGGGCGAGAGCGAGTGACGATCCTGCCGCAGCAGCCCCGGCACGGTGAGCGTGTAATAGCCCGACGGCATCAGGGCGGCCTCACCGTCCAGCAGGTCGGCAAACGTGCCGCGTTCGTTGATGGCGAAATCATAGACCACGGGCTCCATGGCGAAGGGCAGGGCGGATTGCAGCTCGCGTTTGGTGGCGGACATGATTTCCTGCAGGCGTTTTTGCGCGCGCGCTTTCTGCTCCGGCGCGAAGATGAAGCCCATCCCGCCGCCGGACATGCCGCCCAGCATCCAGAACCCCCAGAAAGCGTCGCCGAACTCCGCCTTCACCTGGCTGATGACGGTCTCGGTGAAGTAATTCGTCGCCCAGGGGATGATGGCCTGAATCGGCTGGAGGAAGTTCCTGGTGGTCGCGGCCCCGATGGCGGGGACATCTCCGCGGCGCAAGGCGGACAGAATTTCGTTGAGTATGCCCAGCATGCTCTGCCGCGCCTTCCACTCCGCGTCGCAGCGCAGCAGATACTTCTCGGTCACCATCTCCAGGATGGGTCCCACATTTTGCGCCATGCCGCCGTGTACGAGGACCAGGCTATCCTGTAGCTTGCGCCGCGTTTCCGGCGACGCGTCGGTCTGATCCAGGATGCGGTGCTGCGGCATGAGCCGGCCGCGGCTGATGCCGAATTCCGGCTCGCCCTCGCTGGCGAGCACACCTTCGATGAGTTTCATGCCCGGCCACACGCCACCCGAGTCCTGCCAGCCGCCGCCCGACCCGCCCAGCCATTCGCCGAGTAGCGCTCGCGCCAGAACCAGGCGGCGCTCGTGCTCCTGCAATTGACCGGTGAGCGACGCAGCCTGCCCGGTGGCGCGCATGCACACGCTGATCAGCGCCGCCAGCAGGTTGGTGGACACCGCCAGACGCGAGCCTTTGGGGATGTTGTTCACGCAGCTCACGATCTCCAAGCCGCGGCCCGGCCCGACCAATCGCGCCAGCAGTTCCGCCAGACTCTGGCCGGAGCCCTCGATGCCCGGTGGCACGATGCCCGCGGCGATGATCGCCGCCTTCAGCAGGCCGAGGTAATCCTTCGCAAAGTCAAATACGTCGGCGAGGTTCGTGATGTCCGCGCTGGCCCCGAGGTCAACGCTCACCAGGCGCAGCAGCGGCTCTTCGATCACGCGCAGGTAGGCCTCGACGGGCGGGCGCGGCGTGGCGTCCCGTCCATGTATCCCGAGGTCGATGGAGACATTGAGCACTTTGGCCCCTTCGGGAAAGTCCATGCCCAGGAAGAAGATGTCGCTCCAGCCGCAATGTGTCAGGTCCATCCGGACCGGGGTGCACTCGCGCAGAATCGGGTAGGTGCCGTCCAGCGGGTCGCGCCGGAGCAGTTCCGGCCGCAGGCGCAGCGGGTAATCGGCTGGGTGCCCCATGCGAAACATCCATTGGTTGCCGCGCACTGAGCGCACGCTCCGACGGACCTGATCGGCCAGCGTCTGGAACGCCAGCCGGTGGTAGGCCGCCGCCAGCGCGCTGGAGATCGCGTCGCTGGGCCCCTCCGCCTGCTGCACCGCCAGGAAATAATCGATGGCCTCTTCGAATCGGCGCTGGAGCAGATGCTCGTATCCTTTAAACGGGATGAGGGAGCGTGAAACGTGAAACGTGAGACGTGAAGCGGCTTCGAGCTTGGCGGGCAAATGAAATCGGTGAATCGCGTAGAGGAAGAACAGGGCGCGGACCCGCTCGTAGAGATTCTCGCTGCGCCGGCGGAAGGCGTCCAGCTTGTCGCACTCCTTGAGCAGCTCACCCGGCGGCAGCTCGGCGCAGGCGCCTTCGAGCGATTGATTGCGGAGATCCGGCTCTGCCGCGGTGATGATTTGAATGAGGTCTGGCATAGCGCTAAGGAGTCAGCTCACTCGTGTGAAACGTGAAACGTGAAGGGAATCCAAACGCACCGCGCGCAACTTCTGTGTTGACCACTGCCCACCCTTCCGCAGCCAGCAGTTCTCATTTTGGCTGGTCTGGGAGGTTTGGTGTCCACCCTTTAGGGTGTCCGAGGCCACCGGGGACCATCCGCCATCCGTCCCATTCGTCCCATAATGAGAATTGCTGTCCGCCGCTCGGTTTTTCTCTCGATCGGCGGTGGCGGTGCGACCCCTCGGATACCGTTCGGTCTTCGGTCTTCGGCCTTCGGATTTCGGAGCTTCCATCATTTGTCCCCCCGCTTTGCCAGCAGTTCCACCAAGCCGCTCAGTACCTCTTCCCGATCCTTGCCATCCAGGGCCAGCGCCAGTTGCGCCGTGAGCAACCCATACTTGACCCCGATGTCGTAGCGATGTCCCCGGAGCTCGCAGGCGAGATAACGCTCGCGTTTGGCGAGCTTCGTCAGGGCGGTGCTGAGGCTCACGCTGCGGCTGCCGGCCTGCGCGACTTCTTCCGCGAGCAACTCCATGACTGTCGGGGTGAGCACATGCATGCCGAAGAAGCAAAGATAATGGCCGGCCCGCAGTCCAGGTACAATTAGCCGCTGCTCGGCTTCCGTCGGAGTGGGCTTCTCGATCACTTCAGATATCTCATACACGCCCTTGCGCCCCGCCTCGAGGCGGCCGCCGACCGTTCCATAGTAAGGCAGCTTGCTCTCGTGCGTCGCTTGCACGGCGGAGACGGCGCAGTTCTCCGCCTTGGCGATCTCGACCAGTTGCTGGGCGGCGCGTTTGCCGCCGCCGCTGACATAGAGGTGGTCGCCTACCAGCAGCAGGGAAGGCTCCGCCCCGGCAAATTCGCGGGCGCAGGACACGGCGTGGCCATAGCCGAGCGCGGTACTTTGCTCGACGAAATGGAGCCGGGAACCCTGTCCGCCGGCGGCAGCGGAATAGGCCGCCTGATCGCCCGGGCAGACGACCACGCAGATTTCGTCGATGCCGGCCGCGAGGATCTCCTCAATGAGAATGCGCAACGCCGTCTTGGTGACGCCGTCGCGATCCACGAGGGTTTGGAGGGGTAGTGTTCGCTGGGTCTTGCCAGCGGCGGTGATAATAGCTTTCTTGATTTCCACGCTTTAAGCCTTTTCGTTGTTGTGCCAGGCGGCGCGAGTGTTACCAAATGGCCTCGCAGAGTCAACTCCATGCAGGGGGCCGCCAGCAGTTCTCATTTTGGCTGGTCTGGGAGGTATGGTGTCCACCCTTTAGGGTGTCCGA
>CAIWJG010000132.1 GCA_903912925.1 uncultured Verrucomicrobia subdivision 3 bacterium
GTCTCGGTGCCGCTGCCAGGTGGTGGCAGGGCCGTGGCTGCTCTAAAGTCGGCCCGGGCCAATCCAAACCCGAGATCCGAAGACCGAAGGCCGAAAGAAACCCGAAGGCCGAGGTCCGAATTGATAGCCACCCAGGCGGAGCAGCAGCCAATCGAATCAGGCCATTTTCGGAATTCGGATTTCGGCCTTCTTTCGGGTTTCGGCCTTCGGTCTTCGGATTTCAGGGCTGCAGAACATGATCTTCCCTTCCCTCAACTGGCCGGACTTTAGCGCAGCCCTGTGGCATGGCAGAGAATTGGCTCAGGAGGTGGGTCATATAGAGGCCTCGATCCGCCAACTCCGCATTTGTGACGTCGCGGGCGGCCCAGAACTGGTCATCCGCACGCAGTGGGGCGAGTTGGGCCAGCGGGACGATCGCGTCCACGTCCTGGGTCGTCTCGTGCCGGAGTTCGTGGGATGGGAATCCGAGCGCGAGCGCCGCGCGCCCGTAAAGAGTCAACTCGACCATGTGATCGAGATGGCGGTCGAGGGTTTGCAGGATGAAGAGCGGATTATTCACGAGGCGTGAGCCACTGCGGTGGCGCGTAACCGTCGCGCGTCAGGCCCGGCAGGATGGCGAACCGTGTCCAGTGCGGGAGCGCGTCGGTGCGGACGGTGCGCCGCGGATGCAGCCGCCTTCGCAAGGTCGCCCACGGCTCCAGCGCTTCGCTTACCCGCTCACACGCCGCGGCAATGTGCAGCAAGACCGGTTCGACCCGTTCCATCTCGGCGAGGCGCACCAGGCGCTCAGGTTCCACCCGATGCGAGGAAAGCAACTGGGCCGCAGCGCGGATAAGCCACGGCTCGTCCGGCATTTGGCCGAGACAAAGAGCGACGCCGATTTCTTCGTCGGAGATCGCCGGGTTGTCCGGCGGGAGCGAGGGATCGAACTCGCGCTGGTAGTGTTTAGCACCCCGCTCCACCGCGATTTTCAGGAGCCATTCTGGCAGACGATCCCGGGCCCCGCTCAGACGTGCCAACCGGATGGCCAAGCCTGACACATGGGCGGTGTCTCCCAGTTTGTGGGCTAGCGTGGTTGCTGGCGCTTGTTCTGGTGCTTGTTCTTTCAGTTCCATCGGAAGCAGTATATCATAGGCCGCAGCTTTTTGACGCAATGGCATTGCGCCGGACGGCTTTGTTGAGGTTCTTGGTCTTAGCGCCTTTGGCTGGCAGTTGCCGTTAACGTCTTCCCGCACGGAGCTTGAGGCGGGCGAAGTCTTCGAGGAATTGGGCGCGGTCGCCTTTTAGATAGTGCTCGGGCAAATAACGGCGGTCGGAACAGGCCAGGACGGCAGCCAACTCCTGCAAGGCGAGCAGGTCCGGGTCGAGCGGATCAATGAACGAGTTCACTGCCGCCTCTAAATCGGCACGCTGGACGTCCTCGTCCCGCTTCGCGAGCACGGCTTGTTCTTTGGCGCGAATGAGGATTGACTCGACGTCGCTGCCGGTCAATGGGAGGGAACCGAGGTTCTCGCGGGTATAGGCCAGTATTGGCTCGGCGAGTGAGATCTTCTTCACCTTCGCGACCGTGGTGAACAACTCAAGCACGTCGTCAGGCCCCTGGGCCGGAAACAGTGGGATGCAAAGGCCGAAGCGGCCTTGGCGTTTCATGTCAATGGCGAGCAGGTCGGGCCGAGAGGTCATCGCGACCCAAAGCTCGCGCCCGCGCAGAGTGGAATCCCCGATGTGCGCGGCGAAGGCAGCGAAGACGCGTCCGGAAACGCCGCTGTCGCCGTCGGCTTCGCGGGTGCCGAATATGGCGTCGGCTTCGTCCACGACCACAATGACCGGCCCCAGGGCGCGGATAGTCAGGAGGATGCGAGCCTGCTGTCGCTCAGTGTCGCCGACCCATTTGGAGCGGAACTCGCCCATCTCCATGACGGGCAAGGCGCATTCGCTGGCAAAGCAGTCAATGAGGAAGGACTTGCCTACGCCGACCCGGCCCGGGACGAGGACGCCGCGTTCGATCACGTCGGTCTTGCCGTTCTTAATGAGCCAGGCGAGCTCGCGCAGCCGCTTTTTGGCGGCGGTATGAGTGGCGACCAGATCGAGGGTGACGCCGGGCTTGGGGTCTTTGAACCGCACCAAACCCTGGCAGTATTCCTCGATCAGGCGCTTCTTGCTGGCGGTGAGGTGCTCCTGCGTGACGCGGATGCCGTTGCGGATGGCCTCGGCCAGGAAGTGGCGTATGCGCAGCAGGTTCAGGCCAGAGGTGCGCACGGCCAGTTGCTCGGCGTTGAAGTCGCTCCAGTCAGGAGATGGCTTGCCGTCCGCCATTTCTTCGGCCCAGCCGGATTGGAGGAAGCGGAGCCGCTCATCGGCATCAGGCAGCTCAAGGCGCACCTGGGCAACATAGGGATTCTGCAGCAGTTGGGCGCTGAGCTCGTCGGCGGATTCGGTCACCAGCACAACCCCGATGTCCAACCGGGCGAGTTCGGGTGCGGCGGCCCACTTGAGGAAGGTAACCAGGTTCATCCGTTCCTCCATGCTCGCGTTGGCTTCCGCGCAGGCGGGGATCAACTTCTCGGGGAAGTCTATCACCAGCGTGATGCCGCGCCACTTCTCCTTCTCTTCGGCGACGCGCAGGAAGAACCGGCGGAGCAAGGGCGCCAGGTGGAGGAGGTCGCGTGGCAGCCCGGAAGAATGGAAGTTGGTATTCTCGACGTTGTCATAGACTTCCAGCCACTCGAAGAAGCGTTTCTGCATGTCGGCGGAGCCGAACGTCAGGCCATCGCTGATGTCATAGAACAGGAGGCAGGCGCGCTCCGGGAACAGCCGCTTCACAAGGAACGTTTTGAGCGGCACGTAGCTGAGCTCGGGGACGCCGGGTGAGGGAACCCGGCCTACAACCCTCACCTCCTGCACGGGGAAGAGGTCAAAGATGTTGCCGTGGAGAATGAAGAGAGAATAGGTGCCGCCGTTCCAGCGACGCGCAAGTTCGAGAGCCCAGCCCTTGAGGGGAAGGCGCGTTGGGGGCGGAGTGAGAGGCGTTTCAGTTTTCATGGAGCAGTGAGGTGAAATCCGAAATCCGAGGTCCGAGGTCCGAAGGAAGGCCGAAATCCGAAATCCGAATTAGGATTCGCGGCAAAGACTGCGCCCACGGAAGGCAACACTTCGGCCTTCGGGCTTCGGATTTCGGCCTTCTTTCGGGTTTCGGGTTTCGGGTTTCGGATTTCATCATCTCTGCCGCTGACTGACGGTTACGAATTAAACTAACAGCGAAGACGCGAAGACACGAAGAAGAAAGCAGAAATAAGAAAGGGCGGAATGGAAAGCGCGGGCCTTTGGATTTCTGCCTTCCCAATTTCTGCTCGCATTCTCTTCTTCCCGTCTTCCCGTCTTCCCGTCTTCGCTGTTCGGATCTCTTTCGGATTTCATCACCTCTGCCGCTGGCGCGTTGGATAGCTCTTCTTAAATGGCACCGCTTCGATGATCGGCGGCACCGAGACGGATGCGTCTGGCGCAGAGGGCAAGGGCGTGTCGGCGGCATGATAGCCCACGCGCAGTTCCGTCGAGGGCATGTCACCAGCGATGTCCTTGAACTCATCCATTTCGGAGAGCCATTTGTTGGTCTGGTCCAGATGTGAGACGGTCGCGTCAATGCGGGCGGTTAGAGTCTCGGCATTCTTGGTGGCGACGGCATCGGCGCGGATGAGTTTGATCTGCTGGTCGAGGCGTTCCTGTTCGGAAACGACCAGGGCCAGGTTCGCTTCCGCCTGCTCGCTGCGTTGCTGGCGTTTGCGCAGGACTTCCAATCGCTCCAGGCGCGAGCCCAGGTAGCGCTGTTTGGTGTCCACGAGATCGCTGTTGCCTTTGGCTTTGAGGGCCTCCACTTCGGTATTGAGGCGGGCGGCCTCGACTTCGGCGTCCTTCAACAGGGCCGGCAAGTTCTCACTCCGCTCGGTCTCCAGAAACCGCTCCAGCGATTCCTGAATGCTGAGCAGGCGCAGATAGGTCCACATGAGTTCGTCCAGCTTACGTAAGCGTGGGTCCGTGGTGGGGTCGGCGGAGGCGAGCAGGTTGTCCGCGCTGGCGGTTTCGATGTCATTGCACACAGCGGCGAGACGGGTGTAACAATCGCGGCGGACGGGCGAGAAGGAGGCAAGAAGAGCATCCCGGCGTTGAATGAAAGCGGCGACCTTTTGCATCTCCTCCGTCCGTTTGACGATCTCACGGCGGCGGTCCACCCATCGGCGGAAGAACGGCAGGTCGGGCAGATAGATCCATCCCAGCGAGTAGCAGGTCACCCCGGCGATGAGCGGCAGCGCCATTCCGCTCATGAAGCCCAGCCCCAGCGTCAGCAACCCAAGCACGGCGTGCTGCGGGCTCTTCAAAAACTCGCGGTGGTAATTGGGTGCTTGCTCGTCCATGCGATTCAGACCTTCACCCCATGCTGCGCGGGCGACTCTTCTTCCAACCGGCGCAGCAGTGCTTGGCAAAAGTTGATGAACCACGGCTTTCGTCGGCTTTCCTCCGGCGGCTCGTTCGGGCGCGGCACCTTAAGAATCTCAACCAGCCGCCCCGGGTTTGGCGCCATCAAAAACACCCGGTCGCCCAGGTAAACCGCCTCCTCGACCGAGTGGGTGACCAGAAACACCGTGCTTTGCTGTTCATTCCACAGTTGGATGAGCAACTCCTGCATGCGCAAGCGGATGCCCGGGTCCAATGCGCCAAAGGGCTCGTCCATGAGCAGGATGCGCGGCTGGAGAATAAGCGTGGCGGCAATGGCGACCCGTTGCTGCATGCCGCCGGAAAGCTCGGACGGGAACTTTTTCTCCGAACCCACCAGGCCAACTTTCTTCACCCACTCCGAAGCCCGGTCCAGACGCTCGGCGCGCGCAGTGCCGCGCAGCTTCAGCCCGAAGGCCACATTCTCAATCACATTCAGGTGCGGCAGGAGGGAGTATTTCTGGTCCACCAGACCACGATCCGGGCCAGGCTCCGTGACTGGTTTGCCCAATACGAGGACCTCGCCGCTGGTGGGGGGGAAATGTGGCTTCAAACCAGCGAGGATGCGCAGGACAGTGGACTTCCCGCAGCCGGAAGGGCCCACGATGGCGATCAGCTCACCCGCATTGGGCAGGTCTTCGATCGTGAAGCTGATGTCCTGCAACGCCAGCTTGGCCTCGGAGCCAGTGCCGAAGCTCTTGGAAACCTTCTTGAAGGTCACCACGTCCAAGGGCCGGAGCAACTTCTGTTCTGGCGGAGCCGGAAGCAGGAGTTCGGGCTTGTCAGGTTTCTCGTGATGAGGAGCAGTCGCTTCAGGAGGATGAGTGGCTGGCGGCATAGGTCACTTGCTGGTCTTGCGATAAGGAAAGAGCAGTTCACCCCCCAGGCGCCACAACTGGTCGCAGGCTACGGCGATGAGCACGATGACGATAATAACGGCGAAGATCGAGGCCGTCTGGCTGCGCCTTTCCGAAATGCCGATGAGGGCACCCAGCCCGTACTGGGGCCGCACATAGACTTCCGCCATGATGATCCAGCCCCACCCTACCCCATACACGCCGCGCAGGTGGTCCCAGATGTTGGCCTGCGCGACGGGAAACAGCACATGCCGCACAAGCTGCCATTGCGATGCCCCCTTCGTAACCGCCACATCCAGGAAGGCCGACGGCACGTCGGCGATGTCCTTGATGACCATCGGCAGCAGGGCGACAAAGCAACCAATGAACAGGAACCCTATCTTCTGAGTCTCACCGGTGCCGAACCAGGTCAGGCTCAGCGGTATAAAGACCACAATCGGCACATAAGCCCCCGTCAGCGCAAGCGGGCGAAAGAAAGCCGCAACGGAGGAAAAGGTGGCCATATAGACCCCCAGCGGCACCGCGACGATGGCCGCAAGCACAAAACCGGTGGTTACTCGCATCCACGAGGTCATTGCGCTGCGCACCAACCCCTGTTCGACATGCAGGGGCACGAAGGATCGCAACACCTCCATCGGGCCGGGCAGAATGAGCGGCTGAACAATTCTCTCCCCGATCTGGCCGCGCGTGAGAAACCACCACACCACCAGGATGACCCCGACAAATAAGGCCGTCAGGCCCAGCGCGCGGGCGTAATCCAGCTCGCCGCGAACGTGGAGCCGAGCCAGGCGCACCACCAGCGTCAGCAGCGTGCCGAATGCCAGCGCAAACACCAGAAAGCCTAGTAAAGGTCGTAGTTCGCTCATGGAAACTTATTTCGGATGTGGGAGTGTTCCCGATCCGTATTCACCTGTAACTGAGAACACTCTCGGCGACTTATGACCCGGATTCGAGCGGGAACACCTTAACCTCGACACGCCGGTTCTTTTTGTTGTTGTCGGCGTTGCTCGGATCGGTGCAGCCGGGCAGCGGATTGTCCCAGCCGTTGCCGACCACCTTGAACTTATTCGGATCGAACTGGTACTTCTCCATGATGGCCTTGCGGACCGCGTCGGCGCGGTCGTAAGAGAGCTGCCGGACCAGGTCGGTGGGGACGATGCCCTTGCGGCTCGCGTCGGTGTTGCCCTCGATGATGATGTAGGCGTTGCCGAACCGACCCGCCAGCTTGCCGATCTCCTCCAGCGTTGCCGGGATGGTCGCGTCATAGCTTGCGTCGAGCACCGACTTGTTCGGCTCGAACGAAATCAGGACGGCCTTGGTTAGCACCTGGCCGGCGCCCGCCTCGGCGCTCATCTTCATCAGCGCATCGGGTTTGAAGGTCGGCTGGGAGAGATCTCGCACATCCTTGTATGCCTCGGACATGCCCGCGAGGACGGTCGTCGCCTTTACTTTCGCCGCCGGCACGGAGCTGCTGATCGAGCCCAGAGACTTGTAGATGGTCGAGGCGCTGTTCCACACGACTTCAAAGTTCGCCGGGTTGAACGGGTCGAGGAAGAACTTGGCATTCTCGCGGTAGTTCGTCAGGTGGGCATCGCCCTCCGAAACGCCGCCATCCTTGCCCACCATGTTCTTGCAATCCTCCACCGGCAGGCTGAAGGCGGTGGCCAGAGCCTGGGCTGCCCGGCTGGGGTCTTTACGCACCATATCCACACCCTCGAAGATGCCGCGCACGAGGCCCGCCACGACCTCCGGGTGGTCGCGGTAGAAATCGTTGCGCACGGCCCACACGTCGGCGATCAGGTGGTTGGCGGTGCCCGTCGTGACCACCAGGCGCGAGCCTTTGAGCTTGTCGGTCACATTATAGATGTCCGGCGACCAGCCTACGAACGCATCGTAGCTCGGGTCCTGCACGAAGATCTTCGCCGCCGACGGCGCGTCGGCAGACCATTTGAAATCTATGTCCCCCGGGTCAATGCCCGCGTCAATGAGCAGCGACATGATGAGGTAATGACTGGGCGAGTTCTGCGCCAACACCACCTTCTTGCGTTTGCCATCCTTGATCCGAAGATCATTGACGCTGCGAATGTCACCCCGGGCGACCACGCCGTCGCCGCCGGCCGAGAAGTCAATCTGCTGGCACACCACGGGCACCGTGCGCGAGTCCTTGACCAGCTCCGGCGCAAACAGCGCGATCATGTCCAGCGTGCCCCACAGGATGTGGCTTTGACCGCTGGCGAAGAGGTCGCGCGCCTTCACCGGGTCGTCCACGATGGCCAGGTGAACATAGAAGCCGTATTTCTTGGCAAAGACGCTTTGGTCATTCGGGTCCATGCCACCGTTAGCCATGATGATGGGCGCCCAACCGGGCCAAACGTTGATCGGAAACTCGACGATTGGCTTCCCGTCTTTCGTCTCCTTCTTGTAGTCGCTGACCCCGCTGACCGCAGGAATCCCCGAGCGCTCGACCAGCGTCGCTGCATTGGTGCCGGCCAGCAACGGGATGTCCGCCGGCACGGTCTTGGCTTCATCTATTGCTTTCTTCACCTTGGCGACGTCAACGGAGACATTCTGCGGTTTGCTTTGGGGCGCGATCTTGTCCCACCAGCGATACATCCCGAAGCCAACCACGGCCAGGACGATGATAGTCAAAACAATCTTTCCTCGTGTTGTCATATATGTGCTTCCTTAACGTTTACTGTTGGCGTAGCTCTCAGAATTCGGATGCGTGTCCTATTTCGGTGTCTCGGTGTCTCGGTGTCTCGGGCTTCGGACTAAGGATTTCGCCGCCGTCACTGCTCCGGTATCTTCTGCCGTTCCGGTTGTGCTCCCGGCGCGGGTGACGCCGCCACCGCCGCTTCCGGCTGCACCATGCCCATCTTCTTCTTGTATTCCTGGAACAGCGCCGTGCCGCGCATCTTGCGGGCCTCCTGCTGGCGTGAAATGCCCGAGCCCATTTCCTTGGCCAAATCGAGCGTCGCGCGCATCTGGCCCTCGCCGGAGGCCGCGGACTGCCGAAGCTGCTGCATGGACTGGCCCAGCTCGCCGCCCATCATCCCCTGCAACTCGGTGATCGAACCCTTCATCATGCCGGCCAGACCCTCGAGCGAGCGGCCGATGGCGACCTTGGCTTTGACCGCCTCGAATTCGCGCTGGAACTTCTGAATCTCGCGCAGGCTCTCGGCAATGATCTCCGTGTTCTGTTTGTAAAGCTGCTCCAGATTGTCGGCCTGAGCCTTGTTTTCATTGAGATCGGATTCCAGCGTGGCCAACTCCTCGGCGTAATGCGCGCCGTTGGCCTCGTCGTTGGCCGCCGCCGCGGCTTGCAGCAGGCTTTGCAGTTCGGCCCGCTGGCGCTCCTGCTTCTTGATCTGGTCCCGCAGCAGCGCGATCTGCCCGGCCAGTTGGCCATTGGCATAATGCGCCTTGTCGGCCTTCGCCTTTGAGTCGCGGATACCGCGCTCGACCACGGCCTGGTTAATGGCGTCCGTCTCCGTCGCCTTCTCCGCCATGAGGCCGAACCATATAAACACCCGTTTGATTGCTCTGAACATAGGGATTTCTTTCTTTTGCTTGCTGGTTATTGCTTCTTTGCCGGCTCCTCTTCTTCGAGGAGAATCTTGCGCTGGAGGATGTACTCCAACTGCGAATTGAGCTGCTTCTCATCCGCCGCGCCGGCGACCGTCGCGCCGAGCTTCTTGACCGAATTGAACTGCTTGGCGTCCACGTCAAACGCCACAAAATGAACGGACAGGCTCACATGCTTTTCCTCCGCCTGCTGCTTGAGCCGTGGCATGACCGCTTCCGGAGCCGGCCCCTCGGTGTTCATGCCGTCCGTGATGATGAGCACGTGCTTGCGGGAGAGGCGAGAATTCATGACCGTGTGGCTGGCGAGCCCCAAGGCGGTGCCCAGCGGCGTGTTGCCGCTCGGAGTCGAAAAACTCCGGGCAAACTGCTCCAGCGCCGCCGCATCAAACGGCCCGAACGGGACAGCCTCCCGCACGCCCTCCGCGCCGAACACGAACAGGCCGGCCTCGACTCGCCGGGGGGTGCCGCCCGTGCCGGCCGCAAAGGCTTGAATCTGCTGCGCCACGGCCTTGAGCGCGCGGTTGGCGATGAGGTATTTGGGCCTGGACTTTCCCGTGCTATCACGCACCGAATCATGCATGCTGCCGGAAGTGTCGTAGATAATGGCCAGCGCCACACCGTCCTCCTCGGCAGCGCGGCAAGTCGCCCCCTGCTCCAGTGCCACCAGAGCAGTCATAACAGCGAGCGATAGAATGATCTTCATATTCAACCTGAGCCTTTCTCCCACTGCTAACCGCACACAACGATGCATGGTTAGCAATTGCGTTACATCGTGTCAACATATCACTTTTTTCCGCCGCCGCCGCATCTATAAAAGCTACCGGAGTTTGTAATGCTGAATGGGAAGCACTTCGCTACGGACCAAGCGCGCGTAAATCGTAAATCGTCACTTCCTCTCGCCCGGTTCGCCAAAGAGTGGGAAAGATACACGAAGATTCCGCAACCAAACGCGGAAGCCAGCCGGAATGCTCCGGGTAGTGCCGGCTGGACATCCGGGCGGAACCAGCAATTCTCATTATGGGCAAAAGTCAGGGGAAACCGTTGAAACGGTGGGACCGCAGCGGGGGCGTGGTTCACCCAACTGAAGTTGGGTGTTAATGAGAGGAAGACTCGGACTACGCTTGGCCCGTGAAGTCTTCCTGCTACTTCACTGGGCGGGTTTCGGATTCGGGAACCGGGCTTAACGCCGAGACGCAGAGGAACGCGGAGAAACGCA
>CAIWJG010000133.1 GCA_903912925.1 uncultured Verrucomicrobia subdivision 3 bacterium
CGTTAAGCCCCGGCCACTACGGCGCGCAGCGTCAGGCAACGGGCCGGCAAAAAGCCGAGCGAATTGTGCCGGAAGAAACTGCGCGCTTGGGCTGGGCTGAGGGGGAGGTCACTTTCATAATTTCGGCGAGGATGGGTTTGGACCTACGCATGTTCCAATTCCCGCGCATGCGGCATGTCGCGGGCATCGAGCGGGCGTACTTGGCCGCGCTCCAATGTGAGCAATGCAACCGTGTGGCCATCGTAGCCAACGAACTCCACCTCGAACGCCACCCCGCCGCCATGCACCAACACGGCAGTGCCCACGTCGCCACGCAGCAATCCGTGTTTGGGCAGGTCGCACGTCAGGGCCACCGTCTCCAGTTCATTGATGGTTGTCATAATTTCGGCAACGGGTGGGCGCTCCCAGCAGATAATGGGTGATCTTCCGCTCCGGCACGGTCGCCGACTGGACATTGGGTAATCTCATTCCGTTGCGACTTTCACGACGATGACTCTACCGAAGGCGGGAGCGAAAGCGAAGCGGAACATTCTCGGCGCAAGGAACTCCTCGTAGGGAAGCACGGCGAAATGATTCTTCCCATTCTTGACCGTAGCAGGGGGCCGTAGATTTGCCCCAAGCGGGGCTGGCGCTTGGACGGCGTTGGCACGTTCGGGGTTTTTGCCTGCGTGCAAGAAATGGCGGTCTCGCCGGGCGAGTTGCTGGCTGGCGCTGACCTCATTCACTACACCGTGGGCGTTCCGAGAAGGATTGGGAGGAGGCCAACAGCGGAGGACAGAGGACAGAGGGCAGAGCGCGGAGGGGAGGTTGACGGCAAGACGTCAGACCGTAGATTGGTCCGGCCTACCCCGAGCTTCCTTTCCATTAGCTCGAGCATCTTCCGCCTGAACTCCTCGATGCCCCAGCACCAACCCCGCCGCAGCGGCTTGAGGCCTTGCTCATCTTCCGCCTCCCGGCGGCGGGCCTCCATGTGCCCTTCAAATTCCTGACGCCCGACCGGGGCGTCCTCTTGGATGCCGTGTTCGCGCCGCAGAGCCCGGGTATTGCGAGGCTTGCACCGCTGCGATTGCGGAGGTAGCTTTGCGGCATGATTCAGGCCGCCGAGATTGAGAAGATGAGTCTTGATGAACGGCTCCAGACGATGGAGTTGCTATGGGCCTCGCTAGCGCGTACACCGGACGCTGTGCCGTCGCCAGCTTGGCATGGCGAGGTCCTGGCAGCGCGGAGGGCCAAGATTGAGCGTGGCGAGGCTGAGTTCCTGACTGTCCCGGAGTTGAAAGAACGCCTGCAGAAGCCAACCCGATGAGGCGGGTGGTCGTTTTGGCCGAAGCCGCCGAAGACCTGGAGGAAGCGCGCAGGTTTTACGACGCGCGGGAATCCGGTGTTGGCGATTGTTGCGTCACTTCACTGCTGGCGGACATCGAAAGCCTGCTGTCTCATCATGGGGTGCATCGCCGCCAGCACGGCTGTTTCCGGATGCTGGCCAGCCGGTTTCCCTTTGGCGTTTATTATCTGGAGGCCCAACATGAGACGCGAGTAGTCGCGGTGCTCGACTTGCGTCGGGAACCGAGTTGGATTCGGTCGTGGGTAGCGCGGCGGCAATGAATCATTGCCCCAAGCCGGGCAGGCGCTTGGGCGGCGTTGGCGCGTTCGGGGTGGTTGCCTGCGGGCAAGAAGTAGCGGTCACGCCAGGCAATGCGCCCGAAAGGCTGAAGGCTGAAGGCTAAAGGCTAAACACCGCAAGACGTCCGTAAATTGGTCCGGCTACCCTGCGAGGGGCGCTTCTGGGAAAGGAAATTGGGACCAGCCAAAGTACACTACCTGTGGGGGTTGGGCGATTTGGGAGTACCCCACATATAGCGCTTTCTGGAGGGTTTTTGGCGTTAAGTGCCCCAGATCGCAACCGTTGGCCTCGTCGCTGGGTTTCGGGACAAGGGCGCGATTGGCACCCAGGAAGAACCTGGCGTATTCCGGTGTAACACCAGAGTCTGTAGTGTGTTGCGCGACTCCGGACTAGTAGAGCGGAAGGACCCTTTGGGCGGCACGCTCACTTTAGCACTCGCACTAACGCCTGTGAACCTAAAAACGGCAGTTGATTTAACCGCAAAGAACACAAAGATCGCAA
>CAIWJG010000134.1 GCA_903912925.1 uncultured Verrucomicrobia subdivision 3 bacterium
CACCCTACTTTAGTGGGGTGTGGGCGATCGTCTCGGCGCAGGAACCGCTTCAGCGGTTTACCCACCACCGTAAACCGCTGAAGCGGTTCGGGTGCTGGTTCGCGTGCCACACCCACCTCGCTGAAGCGGGGTGTTAATGAGAGTCGGCCGGCCACCCCGAAGAAATCTGTCGTGCGCCCCTTCTCTCATCGCCCTATTCTTGTTGTTTCATACACCGCGATCATGTAGTAGGCTTTCCGTCGTCTGTATGACTTACTCGAAATCGAATCTGGGTCGCCCCGACGGAGTGTTACACATGATGCCTTTCACCGCCATGAACTGTGACTTCACTTGGGGCTACTTTCACTTATTACTCATCGGTAACTCCGAATTGCGGTTAACTCCTGTTGTGGGCATTTATTGACTACGGTAACGATACCGTAGCCAGGAATGCCGTCCTTATTTCAATATATTGCCCGTTTGAATGCCTTTTCACCTGCCTTATGAATGGTCCATTCCTTGATACTCGACGTCCCACATCACAAGACAATGCTATCATGCTATACTAGTAGCATAACGATTGCTTATGCATACACATACGCGCCAATACTTATCTACCCGATCAAGAAAGTTTCCAATAGGATACCCTCAGCAATTCTCATTGTGGGCGAGATGGGAACGCCGGGTGAGGGCACCGAGCCTACAGGATGGCGGTTTTGTGGGCGATGTAGGCCGGGTGTCCTCACCCGGCGGGGGGTGACATGGCCATAATGAGAATTGCTGGGGTATCCTGGTTCATGTCAGCTTCAACAACGGCTGTGGCATAATCGATCAGGCTGCAAGAGAGTATATGTTCGTCTATCCCAAAGTTTATGATGTAATCGTAGTCGGTGCTGGCCATGCCGGTATAGAGGCCGCTCTTGCTGCGGCTAGAATGGGATGTCAGACCCTCTTGCTTACGATTAATGCGGACACGGTAGGTCAGATGTCCTGTAATCCGGCCATTGGCGGTTTAGCAAAGGGTCATTTGACTCGTGAAATCGATGCGCTTGGTGGTGAGATGGCTAGAACCACCGATCTGACTGGACTGCAGTTCAGGATGCTTAACCGCAAGAAAGGTCCGGCTGTCTGGGCTCCTCGGGCACAATGCGACAAGAAGGCCTATCAGTTCAGGATGAAATGGGTTTGTGAGAGGCAGCCTAACTTGGACCTCAGACAGGCACAATGCTCACGGTTGCTACATAAGGATGGTCGTGTCTTTGGAGTGGAGACCACACTGGAAGTCGAATACCACGGCAAGACGGTTATCATGACCACGGGCACCTTCCTGAAGGGCTTGATACATATAGGTCAGAACCAGCAATCGGGAGGCCGCTCTGGCGAGGCAGCCGCCCTGGGTGTTTCGGCCTCTCTGATAGAGATTGGACTAGAGCTTGGCCGGCTCAAGACTGGAACCCCCCCGCGCCTCCTTCGGCGTTCTATTGACTTCTCCAAGACGGAGGCACAGCCCGGGGATGATCCTATACCATACTTTAGCTACTGGCGGGATGAATTGTTCCACGTGGAACATTCTGATCTGGACCTTGGTGGTAAAACTGCGCAACCAACAACTGCCGGAAAGTTCCACGTGGAACATCGTGTCGGCTATCCTCCAGGATCAATCCTCGAACGGCTAAGCGGTCAACTTCCATGTTACATAACCCATACGACTGCGGAGACGGCTCGGATCATCCGCTCAAACCTACACAAGTCTCCCCTGTACTCCGGGACAATCCAAGGTATCGGGCCGCGCTATTGTCCATCCATTGAAGATAAGATCGTGCGGTTTTCGCACAAGGAGGAGCACCAGATATTCCTCGAACCTGAAGGGATCAGCACGGATGAAATCTACGTAAACGGATTCTCTACCTCGCTCCCATTCGACGTCCAGATCGAACTGGTGAAGACGATAGTTGGCTGCGAGAATGCTGAAATCCTGCGTCCGGCTTACGCGATAGAATACGATTACTGCTTCCCAACCCAACTGTATCCATCACTCGAAACTAAGGTTTGCAGGAATCTCTATCTAGCAGGCCAGATCAATGGGAGCTCCGGATACGAGGAGGCTGCAGCACAAGGTCTCATGGCTGGCATGAATGCCGCCCGAAGAGTCCGTGATCTGGAACCAGTCGTTCTGAAAAGGAACCAAGCTTATATTGGGGTTCTCATTGATGACTTGGTTACCAAGGGAACAACTGAGCCATACAGGATGTTCACCTCCAGAGCGGAGTATCGACTCCTTCTGCGTCAGGACAACGCCGATACCAGGTTGTGTAAATTGGGCTACGAAATCGGCCTCCTTCCCAAGCGTCATTATCTCCTATTTGAGGCTAAACAAAAAGCCGTAGATACGGAAATCCAGCGCCTCGAGGAAACCCGCTGTGGATCCCAAACGCTGGCTCACTTGCTCCGCCGACCGGGGGTCGGTTATAGTGACATAAGCTCCACTGATTCTTCTCTATCAGATGATGTTATCCTACAGGTCGAGAATGCTATCAAGTATGCTGGCTACATTGCCCGCCAGGAGACCGAGGTTGCCCGAATGAAGAACCTGGAGGACAAGCAGATCCCGCCGGGATTCGATTATGCGGATGTGCCGAGTTTGCGAATCGAGGCGCGGCAGAAACTGATAAAAATACGTCCAGCGACTCTCGGCCAGGCTTCTCGCATCTCCGGAGTGTCGCCGGCAGACATTGGGATCTTGTCGGTCTGGTTAAAGCGAGGCAGTGCCAATATCCCATCTCCCGCCGGCTGAATTGCGATAAAGTTTGCCCCTCGCGTCGCCCTTGACCACTGACGGCGCAACGCCTAGACTACGCCTAATTCTGATGAGAGCATTCTGTGCTATGCTTGTCGTGTGGGCCGTCATAGGTTCGGCCCCACAGGTCCTCGCGGAACCGGAACTGGTGAACGGCGTCCAGGCGGTGGTGCATGATTCCGTTGTTACGTTCTCCGACGTCGAGCTCATGACCATGCCCGCGGAGAAAGTGCTCTACGACCGTTACCGCGCTCAACGGGAACTGTTTCTGAAGAAACGATCCGACGCACGGAACGACAGCCTCGAGCAGTTGATCGAGCGCCAGTTGATCCTGCGCGATTTCAGGACGACGTTCGGCCAACCCGAAAGGCAAGTCATCATCGAAAAGGAGATCAACAAGGAAGTGGATCAGGAGCTCGACGCCGAAATCCGCACGCGCACCGGCGGCAACCGCATGACCTTCATGCAGACACTGCAGGCCGAGGGATTCACCCTGGAACGGCACCGCCAGCAGATCCGCGATCGGATTATCATCACCTGGCTGCGGCAGAAGAACATTTCTTCCGAGCTCATCGTCTCGCCGCACCGCGTGGAGGTGTACTACCTGGCTCATCGTGAGGAGTTCAAAGTGCAGGAAGAAGTTAAGCTGCGGATGGTCGTGCTGAAGTGTCCGGGAGAAAATGAGGTGACAAAGACGGAGAAGCTGGCCGAGGATATTCTCCGAGCGCTCAAGGACGGCGCCACTTTCGCCGAGATGGCCACCATTCATTCCGAGGGATCGCAGCGCAACCAGGGCGGAGATTTGGGTTGGTGGGAGCCCTCCCGTTTGAACCGGGGCCTGGCGGACACCGCGGTCTCGCTGCAAGCGGGGCAACACAGCGGGGTGATGAGCCGCTCAGCCGGCGATGACTACTGGGTCTGCCAGTATAGCAACAGCGTGCCCATCTTCGGCCGTCATTACCGGGCTGATACGACGTTGAAGAAAGAGGTTGTGGTGGAGGAGCGCCGCTTCGAGGATGCCGCCGCGATCACTAATCTCCCGCCGCCGATCGAGTTCTCCCTGATGTTGGTCGAAGACAAACGCCCCGAACGTTTCAAGTCGCTTACCGACGTGCGGGACCAAATTGAGAGGGACTTGCTGGCGCAGGAACGCAACCGCCTGGAGAAGCAGTGGATTGAAAAGCTGAAGAAGAAGACCTTCGTCCGGGTCTTTTGAGCGGTTCAAAGTCGATGGTTGCGATTTGAGGACTCAGCAATCCGAGCCCTCAACCATCAGCCTTCAACCCGCGACCAACTATGACTAACTGGATTGGCATTTCATTGGGCGACGTCACGGGTATCGGCCCGGAAGTTACCCTGAAGGCGGTTGCCGCCGAGGCGCAGACTGACGACACGCGTTACCTCGTGATTGGCGACGCCGCGCACGCGCGCCGCCTCAACGAGCAACTCGGCCTGAAACTGCCCCTGCAAAACTACACCACGAAGGATGCGCCCGGGCAGTTCTTCCTCTGCCAGCCGCTGCCGGACTCCTTGCCTGAACACCTGATGGAGGGATCGCCCGCCGCGGCGCGCGCAGCCGTTACCTGGGTGCGCGAAGGGGCCGAGCGCTGTCTGCGTCAAGAACTCGATGCACTCGTGACTGCGCCAGTCAACAAGGAAGCCATCGTGCGCGCCGGCCAGGCATTCGTCGGCCAGACGGAGTTTCTTTCCCAGCTCGCGGGCACCAGCCGCACGGCCATGATGTTGCTCGGCCAGGATGACCGTGGCCGCTGGCTGCGCGTCGCGCTGGCGACGACGCATCTGCCCCTTAAGCTTGTCTCCGACCACCTGACGCAATCCAAGATCGAGATGGTCATTGAGCTGGCCGCCCAGGCTTGTCGTGACCTTGCCCTTCCGCGCGCCCGCGTCGCGGTCTGCGGCCTGAACCCGCACGCCGGCGAGGGCGGCAACATGGGCACCGAAGAACAGACCATCATCGGCCCGGCGGTGGGCGCCACCCGGCGCCGCCAGATCGACGTGGTCGGCCCGCTTAGCGCCGATGCCTTGTTCTATCATGCCTTCAAAGGCGAGTATGACGCCGTGGTGGCCATGTATCACGATCAAGGGCTGGTGCCGCTCAAGATGATCGGCTTCGAGACCGGCGTGAACTGGACGCTGGGCCTGCCGTTCATTCGCACCTCGCCCGATCACGGCACGGCCTACAACATCGCCGGCCAGGGCATAGCCAATCCTTCCAGCATGCTGGCCGCTATCCGACTGGCCAAGCAGTTGGCCAGGAACCGGACCTGACTTATGAATCGTACACTCCTTTTGCTGGCGGCCGTCCTGCCGCTCTCGCTGGCCGCCGCGAGCCTCCCCGCCCCATCCCTCAACCCAAAGCTCCAGGCGCCCATCAAGACCTGGGACGAAGCCATCCCGCTCGGCAACGGTTTGCTGGGCGGCTTGCTCTGGGGCGAGGACCACACCCTGCGGCTCTCGCTCGACCGCGGCGACCTCTGGGACGAGCGCCCGTCCAAACGCTTTCTCGAAGTCCGCGACCGTTTCAACTGGGCAACGATGCAGCGCTTCGTCGCGGAGAACCGCATGGCCGAGTTCAACGATGTCTTTGATTCGAACTACGACTACGAGGGCCCGCCCACCAAGCTCCCGGCCGGCCGGCTCGAAATCACCCTCGACCCCTCGCAGACTCTCGACGCCTTCGAGCTGAACCTCGCTACCGCGGAAGCCCTCGCGCGGCTCCGGGGCGGCAGCGAGATCCACGCGTTCGTGAGTGCCGCCAGGATACGGGAGCCCGTCGCCATGCTGCGCATTCCGGGTCCGGCCGTGAAGGACCTCGGACTGCGTGCACCCGAATCCGTCAAGAAGCTTCACTACCCGCCCGCCCGCCCCGGCCAGGACGGCAACCTGCGCTGGTTCGAGCAACCCGGCGCAGATGGTTTCGCCTACGTCGTTTGCGCGGGCTGGAAGCGCGTGGGCAATTCCACGTTGGTCGCCGTAACGGTGGCGACCTCGACCGAAGGCAAGGACCCACTCGTAGTCGCTCGCGCTCGCGTCGAGGCCGCACTCAAGAAGGGCTATGACAAAATGGCCGCCCCGCACACTGCCTGGTGGGCGCGCTTCTGGCAGCGCTCCAGCTTGACGGTTCCCGATCCTGCGATCCTGCAGCAATACTACCTGGTGCGTTACTTCTACGGTGCCGCCTCGCGCCGCGGCGCGCCGCCGATGCCGTTGCAGGGGGTCTGGTCCGCGGACGCCGGCTCGCTTCCACCGTGGAAAGGCGATTACCACAACGACCTCAACACCCAGATGACCTACATCGCCTACCGGACTTCCGGCGACTTCGAGGAAGGCGCGTGTTTCCTCGACTACCTCTGGGACCGGTTGCCCGCCTTTCGCAAGTTCGCCCGGGACTTCTACGACGTCCCCGGCGCGGCCGTGCCGGGTGTGATGAGCTTTGCCGGGGCACCGCTCGGCGGCTGGGGCCAATACAGCCTCTCACCAACTATGGGCGCCTGGAACGCGCACCTCTTTTACCTGCACTGGCGTCACACCGGCGACGCCGCCTTCTTGCGCGACCGCGCCTATCCGTTTTGCCGCGAGATTGGCATCTCCCTGCGCGCACTGCTCAAGCCCGGGGCCGATGGTCTGCTGCGGCTGCCGCTCTCCAGCTCGCCCGAGATCTTCGACAACACCCGCCGCGCCTTCCTCAAGCCCAACAGCAACTACGACCTTGGCAGCATGAAGATGCTCTTCCTCGCGCTGGCTGAAATGGCCGCGACTCTCGGCGATGCCGCTGCCGCCTCTGATTGGACAGCGACCGCGAAGCAGCTCGGCGCGTTCTACGCCAAACCCGACGGCACGCTGTTGCTGGACGCCGACACCTCGCTTCCCGGCAGCCACCGGCACCTTTCCAATCTCATCGTGCTCCACCCGTTCAACCTGATCACCGTGGACGGCGACGCGCGCGAGCAACAGATCATCGCCGCGAGCCTGGCCGATTGGGACAAGAGCGGCACGCAGGCCTGGTGCGGTTACAGCTTTTCCTGGATGGCCTGCCTCCGCGCCCGCGTCGGCGACGCCGAGGCTGCGCTTCGCAACCTGGACATCTACACGCACGCCTTCATCCTGCGCAACGGGTTCCACGCCAACGGCGATCAGACCGGCTCAGGCTTCAGCAGCTTCACTTACCGCCCCTTCACGCTCGAAGGCAATTTCCTGGCGATGGAGGCCGTACACGAGATGCTGCTGCAAAGCTGGAGCGCCAATCCGGGCACGCGCGATGCCGGCGCGATCCGCCTGTTCCCGGCCACACCCTGGCGCTGGCATAATGCGTCTTTTGAAGAACTACGCGCCGAAGGCGGCCACCGCGTTTCCGCCCGGCGCGAGAACAATGCCACCACCTGGTTCAAGATAGTCGCGGCGCACGACGGCTTGATCAGAATCCGCGACAACTTCGGTGGCCGGGTTCCGCACTGGAACCGCAGCGGAGTAAAGCAGGTGAACGGTAACTTCGAAATCCAGTGCAAAGCTGGCGCCACCATCGAAGCAATGTTCCCAACACCGCAGGAGATTCCCGCCGCACCGCAAAACGCGGCTGCTCCGGTCGAGGTTAGGCAGCGTTAAACCACGCAATCGCGTAACCGGTTGGCAACCTGCCTCTGGCCCGAAAATCGGGTTTAGGGCAGACTGAGTGAACCTACCCGCCGCAAGAATCTGACGGAGGACCATGCTTCGGTCCTCGCCGATTGCCGGTTTCTCGCGGCACGGTGCCGCTCCGAATCCAGCAATTCTCATTATAGCTCTGTCACTCCCCGCCGCGTGAGGGCACCCGGCCTACATCCCCCGCAAAACCGCCATCTTGTAGGCCGGATGCCCTCACCTGGCTTCCCCATCTCGTCCATAATGCACATTGCTGCTCCGAATCCCGGCCCGGCCCCCCAAAAGCCGAGCCTCTGGCCTTGATCCCTTGCCGCCCTGACCAGCCTGTCACTCTGATACCTAGGTAGTACCTCCGTAGTACATCCGTTCTACCTCCGTTCTCCCTCCGTTGTCACATCGGAGGTACTACGGACTTACTACGGAGGTATAACGGAGGTACTACTGAGGTATCCTAGTGCGGCGATGGACATGCTGGTTCATGACGCTCCTGATAGAGTTTGAGGCGTCTCTCTGTCCCTGCCCCAACAGTCTCCGATTTTATACGTGCATTTTCGGCCACGTGCGTTACTAGTCGTAAGGATGAACTTCAGCGAAGCCCAAGTGCGTTATGCCCAACTCGTCGAGCAAATCCGCCGGCATGACCACGCCTATTACGTGCGCGCGCAGCCGACCATCAGCGACCGCGAATATGACCGGCTTTATCACGAGCTGCTGGACCTGGAGAAGCAGTTTCCCGCACTCATCACGCCCGATTCCCCAAGCCAGCGCGTCAGCGGCCAGCCGCTGAAGGAGTTCAAGCAGGTGCAGCATCGGTTGCCGATGCTCAGCCTGGATAACACCTATTCGCAGGAGGAAGTGCGCGATTTCGTGAATCGCGTGCAGAAGTTGCTCCCCAACGAGAAGCTGGAGTGGATCGTCGATCCGAAGGTGGACGGCGTGGCCATCAACCTCCGCTATGAGAATGGCGTCTTCACGTGCGGTTCCACGCGCGGCGATGGCACCACCGGCGATGATATCACCGCCAACCTCAAGACGATTCGCAGCATTCCCGCGCGGCTGCGACACGGGACGGCGGGCTTGGATGCTGGGAAAGCGAGCGTCCTCGCGAGCCCTGACTCTGGGCAGCTCTTTGAAAGTCAGAGCTCGCGGGAACGCTCGCCCTCCCTGCTGGAAGTGCGCGGCGAGGCGTATCTCACCAAGGCAGGCTTCGAGAAGTTGAACGCCGAGCGCAGGTCCGCCGGCGAGGAGGAGTTCGCCAATCCGCGCAACGCCGCTGCCGGCTCGCTCAAGCAGCTCGACCCGCGCATCGTCGCCAAGCGTCCGTTGGATATCGTCGTCTATGGCCTCGGTCTGGTCGAGGGCGCGGCGCAAATGCCGCAGCAGCACGACCAGATGCTCGCCTGGCTGAAATCCTTCGGCTTCAAAACACCGGACCGCACCTGGCATTGCCGTTCGGCTGAGGAACTGGTCGCCGCTATTGACGAGCTGGACCGAGTGCGGCGCAGCTTTGCTTACGAGACCGACGGCGCCGTCATCAAGCTCAACTCGTTTGCGCAACGCGAGGTAGCCGGCTTCACCTCCAAAGCGCCGCGCTGGTCCATCGCGTACAAGTACGCCGCTGAGCAGGCCGAGACGCTGCTCAAGGGCATCACCGTTCAGGTCGGTCGCACGGGCGCGCTCACACCGGTGGCGGAGTTGGAGCCGGTTTTCCTGGCCGGCAGCACTATCAGTCGTGCCACGCTGCACAACGAAGACTACATTCGCCAAAAGGACATCCGCATTGGCGACACGGTGAAGATCGAGAAGGCGGGGGAAGTCATTCCGGCGGTCGTGGATGTAGTCTTGACCAAGAGGACGGGCAAGGAGGCAACCTTCCGGTTCCCGACGACTTGTCCTGAGTGCAGTTCCAAGGTCGCGCGCGCGCCTGGCATCGTCGAGGGCGACGAAGGCGTCGTTTGGCGCTGCCTGAATTCCGATTGCCCGGCCCAGGTGCGAGGACGCATCGAACATTGGTGTGCGCGCGGCGCGATGGACATCGAGGGCGGCGGCGAAGTGCTCGTCCGCCAACTCGTCCAGATCGGCCTCGTCAGTGACGTGGCGGATCTCTACCGGCTCAAACTGCCCGAGGTCGCTGGCCTCGAACGCATGGGAGAGAAGTCGGCCCGGAATTTCCTCGAAGGCGTCGCCGCCAGCAAAGAGCGCGACTTGTGGCGGCTGCTGTTCGGGTTGGGGATCCTCCACGTCGGTGCGGGTGTGGCCAAGGCCCTCGGGCGCGGCTTCCCCACCTTCGATGATGTGCTCGCCGCCAGCGTGGACCAGTTGACGGACTGTGAGGATGTGGGCGAGGTCATTGCCCAGAGCGTGGTCCAGTGGCACGGCGATCCGCGGAACCGGAAGCTGGTCGAACGCCTGCGCGCAGCCGGCCTGAATTTCAACTCCCAGCTCTATCAACCGAAAGCCAAGGCCGGTCCGCTGGCCGGCCGGACTTTCGTCCTGACTGGCACGCTGCCCAAACTGACGCGCGAAGAGGCTACGGCTAAGATCGAGGCGGCGGGCGGTAAGGTCAGCGGCAGCGTCAGCAAGAAGACCGACTACGTCGTCGCTGGCACCGAGGCTGGCTCGAAGCTGGATAAAGCGCAGAAGCTAGGCGTGAAGATCATTGACGAGGCCGAACTGCTGCGCCTTTGCGCCGATCAAAACTGAATGGACAGCAATTTGCTTTTGGGTTGCCTCCATTTACTCAGCGCTGCGCGGGTGATCGCCCGCTAATACATCGCGCGCGTGGGACCATTCCAGCGCACTGGCGTCATAGTCAGCATGTGTCGAGTTGGCCGGCACGGCCTGACGCTAGCACACGTTTATTGACCATGAGCCAGGCCCCAGAAACCCCTTGACGAATTTCACGCCGCAATTCCAATTCCCCATCGACCTCGCCTGCCACCCAACGGCTAACCCTTATTGACTATCGCCTGGGGCCACTTCCCCCCCCCCCTTCAAATCTCACATCCCACCAATTTGCTATTCACCGCGATCTGCTTGACGCTGCGCAGGAAGTGGTCACACTTAAGTACACAGCATGCAAAAAACCGCATTTGCCGATCTCAAAGAGCGCATGGATCAACTGGGTACGGATGAGTTGCTCGCCATCTGGACTAAAAACGATAGGGTTGAATGGACGGATAATGCATTCGAGGCAATTAAGGAAACCCTCTTGGCACGCGGAGCAACTCCGCCAATTCAGAAACAATTTACACCAATTCACGAAGCACGCGAAATAGCGTTAGCACTCAAGGACCTTCCAGTAGTAGAGATTGCAAACAGATCGCGCTACCACACGGTTCAATCGCTTCTTAAGCCGGCTGGCATGTGGAGTATTTTGTGGGGGCTTATTGCAATTGTTACAGGACTGGTATCAATCAAAATAAATGAGATTAACGCAATACTTGCCCTAATTGGTGTTTTCTTGGTTTGTGAAGGTGTCTGGATATCACGCTCTCAAAAGGTAATCGGCTTGCTCCTTGAAGCATTAGCTTTCGCGAGTCTCGGCGTTTGGAACCTTACATTGGCAAGAAATGATCCTGGAGCCAAGATGCCTGTGTTTTGGGGGCTGTTGGGTGCCTGGCAGTGTCTTCTGTGTTACCAAAGGTTTGGACTTTACGGACGACTTTCAAAGCTGACAATAGCGAAGCCTGCCCGATCCGAGACACTCAAGAGCATAGATAACAATGAGAAGGACATTCTTGCAAAGGCGGCAATTCTTGGCAAATCCCTCGCTGGAGCCCAAAGCAAACATGAAACCGATCTTTTGGAGTTTTCCAGTAAAACCTTTAGGAATGATAAACAGGTGTGGAAGGGTTTATTGTTACAAGATTGCGCCGTTTTTGCTGACGCTTCTGGCGAGGATATAATCTTCGCCAAGAAGAGTGACGTTCAGTTACTGAAACAGCAAGGCGCTGGATGGAACGTGAATTGGCGAGGATTATTCTCCAAGAAAAGGGACATATTGCGCCCGTTGCTCAATGTCTACTTTAGAGTGGGTGACAGAAAGCTGAAAGGCATTATGCCCTTTGAGTATCTGGAAAGATTTCAGGTGTGGAAAGGGTAGCGTAACTCAGATTTTTCGTGCTGGATGGCGTGCCTGCAACTTACCAGGCACGCCGAACTGATAAGGGCACGCACTTCACGCCTCGCCATTTACTTGACGCCGTGCGCGTGAGTGAGAGTTGGTTTCTGGCCCCACTCACTCTGGTGCCAACCTGCCGGAGGGTTGAGGGACCCGGTAACCGAGTCGGAGCGGCGAGAATCCGGTCGGCTCTCCCCTTCCATTCCCCCCCTCCAGCGATGTGGCGTCTATCAACGCCTTATCAGTTTGCTGTATTCTTCATGAGTGCCGATCCACACCCATTCGACCCCGTCAGCCACGCGCTGTCCCAGAGCTCGGTAATGGCTGCCCACCCGCACCGAAAACCGTTCTCCGCTCCCCTGAAGCGGCTTGAAATCGAGCGAGGGGTGAACCGGGTTGTTCCGCCAAAGCAGGTAGTTCTTTGCCTCCAGCCTTTGGACCGGCTCCGGCAATGACTCATAAAGCTTCCAGAAACGGCGAGTGGCTCTGGAGGTCATGCCTGAGCGGGAGGCCAGTCGCGAAGTTGGCCCGACTGGCGCTCTGCCTCCGCCTCTTCAAACAGAGAATCCAGTTTACCCGCCGCCGCGTCCTGATCCATTTGCCGGGTCCACTGCTCGTGGTGACGTCGATTGATCCAGGACACCAGCCGGCCGAAATCAGCCGGGGCTAGTTGCTCAGCGGCATGTTCGATTTCTTCCACCGTGCTCATGCCGCCAAAATATCCACCCACCCACGTGCGGGCAACCCGCAATCTCGTGCAGCGGCAGCGTCAGTAAGAAGACCGACTATGTCGTCGCCGGTGCCGAGGCTGGCTCGAAGCTGGACAAGGCCCAGAAGTTGGGCGTGAAGATCATTTGCGTCCCTTTGGAGCCTATGGATCCTTTACTCCAGAACAGCGCCGCGGGCAGCAGAGGACACGTGCTTGACGTAGCGGCGAGTGTTTCGGGCATGCCCGGTCTGCCTTTGGGTCCATCGGCACGGTCGTTTAGGTCAGACCAAGCCAGAGCTTGACGCGTCCCTCGACCTCCTCCAACTGCACTGGCGTTAGCACCGCGCGCCGACGGATGAGTTTGACGGTCGGAACGGTGTAGAGGCTTTGTGCGTCGAAGCCGCCTTCGTCCAAGCCCGGAACTCTCATTGGCACTTCATACTGCGAACCGCGCAACGCCGTGGGGTGGTAAACGACCGCGACCAGCACGCGGTCTTCGTCAGCGATGTCGCAGCCGAGAACCAAAGCCGGACGCACTTTGGCGGCCATGCCGAAATCGACTTGCCAGACCTCACCGCGCCTTACGTTTGGATTAGGCGGCTTCCCGCTTGTCCAACGCCCGTGCGCCCTCGGCCGCCAAGGTCATCATCTCCTCATCGTTCAATCGGTCGTCCACCTGGGTGTGCAACCACTGGACGAGCGCCAGCTTCTTTCGCTGAGGCAGCTTGCTGACCGCTTGTTTGATTTCCGCCACCGTACTCATGCCAGCAGGATAATCAACATAGCGTCCACCAACAAGAGCGGAAGAGCCCGCCTGCCGCGCCACTATGGCGGATTCACGGGCGAGGTCATTGCCCAGAGCGTGGTCCAGTGGCACGGCGATCCGCGGAACCGGAAGCTGGTCGAACGCCTGCGCGCAGCCGGCCTGAATTTCGGCTCCCAGCTCTACCAGCCGAAAGCCAAGGCCGGTCCGCTGGCCGGCAAGACCTTCGTCCTCACCGGCACGCTACCCAAACTGACGCGCGAAAAGGCTACGGCTAAGATCGAGGCGGCAGGCGGTAAGGTGAGCGGCAGAGTCAGCAAGAAGACCGACTATGTCGTCGCTGGCACCGAGGCTGGCTCGAAGCTGGATAAAGCCCAGAAGCTCGGCGTGAAGATCATTGAGGAGGCTGAACTGCTGCGGCTTTGCGCTGGCTGAAATGATAGGAAATCATTCCAACCGCTGGGCCAACGCGCTTGCGAGGTCCCGCGCTCCGTGCAACACCGCCAGAATCTGCACCTCGGTTTCTGTTGGCAGGTAGAAAATGACATAGTTCTGGAAGTCCGGAATCATCCACGACCGCACTCCGGGGACTGAGAAGCTGCGCAGACGTCCAATGCGTGGGTGGCGCCTGAGCAGATCAAACGACTCCTCGGCAGCCGTCAGGAAGCGATCCGCCGCGTCCGGGTTCTCCGCGGCGATGCGCAGCCCGATTTCGCGCAAGTCGTCCCAGACCGGCGACTTGACGAGCAAATTCACGACCGGCGAGTATTACGCCTGAGGGCCTCCCAATCTGCCGACGTCGGTTCGCGTCCTGAGGCCTCCATCCGTTGGCGCAACAACCGGTCCGTCTCCGGGTCCAACGCGAAATCAGGCGCCAAGCCTTGGCAGGGCAACAGCACCGCCCGTTTGCCGTTCTGTTCAATCAGGGTCGCCTCGCCGGCGATTGCCTTGGCGACAAACTCCTCCGCGCGCGCTTTTAACGTTGCCACATCCACCGTGCTCATAGTCAAAAGCTACCTGATCGCTGCTGAGACTCAAGACCCAATCGGCTCCGAGGGGAATTGGGATCACGGCCAGTGGCAAAGTCGGTGATAAGGGCTCCAATCTGAAACTGTAGGAGACGACGTTAGGAGTCTCTGATCAGCACGTTCCCAGAAGGCGCTGGTTTGTGCAGCAGGTCAAGAGATCAGAGACTCCTAACGTATTCTCCTACAATGACTTAAGAAGACTTTCTCGTAAATATTCGGTGAACACGTTTGCTAGCCGTTGAGCCGGGCAATAAAATCCGCGCACAGGGGATAAACAAAAACCCATTTTACGGGGAGCGCTGGTTGCCCCGTTTTTTCCAACTTACCCC
>CAIWJG010000135.1 GCA_903912925.1 uncultured Verrucomicrobia subdivision 3 bacterium
CTGGCGAAGCCGTTTGGCAGTTTCTGGGCTGCTGCGGCTGGGGACAGCCGCGCTCCGTTATTCGGCGGGTAGGCTGCATGGTTACATCCTGGTGCGCTCGTCCACGCGGGCGAGGCCGGCTTCGAGCGAGTTGATGCGGACGACCTGGCGCTCCAGGGCGGCTAGCAGCTCCCGGTGATTGGCGTCCAGCTTTTCCAGGATCGCCAGGTGAGTAGCGTTGATCCGCTCCCGGGTGGCGAGCATCTCCGCATAAAAGTCGGACCGGGTGACCAACTCCGGCTTGTGGGCCGGTTTGGGACTGAGCAGCTTCTTCGCGAGCAGGAACGCCGAGCCGACGGCGCCGATGATCGCCGCCCAGCCCTCGCCCGAGATGCTCCGGGCAGAGGGGATTTGGGTGTGTATGTCAGTATTCACGAGTGTTCGCTCCTAATCACGTTTCACGTTTCACGTTTCACGCTCCCCGCAACCTGTCCGCGCAATTCACCATGCCGATGGGCCAGGAACCAGCCGCCGACCGCTATACCCACGACGCCCAGTATGAGCAGTTCATTACCGACTACCAAGCTGGGCAGGACCATGAGGGCCACACCGCCGAGCATGAGGGCGGCGCTGGTGGTCACGCTGCCGACGATCACTTTGAGCGGCGGCCACACCAGCGAGGCCAGGCCGAACACGAACAGGCCGACGCCCACCCAGACCATGCCCTTGAGGCTGGCCAGTTTGGCGCCCAACTCCCGCGCCGTGTCCTTCTGCGCCGCCCCGAGTTCCGTTCGGGCGCGCGTTTCCTCGCGTTCGACCACCGGCATGGGAGCGCTCAGCAGGAAAGTGGGTGAGGGTTGAGAGTTGATGGTTGATAGTTGGGGACTTCCTGATGGGCCACCTGCTGCCGAGGACTGTTCCACACGCGAGCCGGCGGGGACGGTGTAGGTCCGCACCTTGACGGTCTCCTGGTCCTGCTTGGTGGCCTGGCTTGGGTTCTCACCCTGCACCAGGGTCTGCTCGATGCTGCCGGCCGGCTTGTGCGTCGTCACGGCACGGCCGCCTTTGAGCGGGCGCGGACCGACGCAGCCGGTGGCCAACAGCGCCAGCACGACCCAAGCACACAGAAAGGAAGCGAGGTATCCCACCGCCGCTGCCCCTCTGTCATCCGCCCTCCGTCTTCCGTCTTCCGAGATCTGCCTTCGGGTTTCGGGTTTCGGGTTTCGGACTTCCGCCCGCGGCCTCTGCCCTCTGGCTTCCGTCTTCCGACTCCTGGCTTCGGCCTCCTGCCTCCGGACTTTAGCCTTTAGCCTTTGAACTTTAGAATTCGTTCTCATATCACCCTGTATAGGTCCACAAAACCGGTTACTTTGGTAACAGCCCCTCCGTTTTCTCAGATTTCTTCCTGCGGCATGCTTCGTTCTGCCTGCGCTTCCCAAACCACCCCCGACGGCGGCTCATAGGAGTAGCAGCCGGCGAAGGGGCTCAGGGCGCGCGCCTTTCTATGACCGCCACCCCGCCCCGAGGGCGTCAGCAGGTGCTCGCGCAGATGCTCGGCAAAGGCCTGCAAGACGGGATTCGGCGCGCCCTGAGCGTCCACGGCCCCGGCCAGATGGCGGTAGAAGCGCTGGATAGCCATCGCCACCGCCCGCCCGCACCGCTCCGCGCCGCCCCGGCTACGCCACGGGCTTTTGCGCAAGAATTCGGTAATCTCCTCCAGTTCCCGCAACGCCTCGGCCTTCACCGGATCGCTCTCCTGGTGGTCCTCCAGCACCGCCTCCAGCGCGCGCTGCCGGCGCCACAAGGCCCGGACCGCCGCCGCGTCATCCAGCCCCATGCTCCGCTGCTGGACGGCCTCGGCCGGCCCGAGCGCCTGGCCGCCCATTCCCTTCGCCTTCAGTGCCAGGGCCACCGCGTGAATCGGCTCGGACGGCGGGTCCAGCAGCAGGCAGGTGACGTAAAACACGCCCTGTTCGTGTTTGAAGATGGCCTGACGGCCTTCGAAGGTGAGCTCCCAAAAGCCCAAGCCCCGGCACAGGGCATACCGGTGCTCGACTTGTTGTTTGTAGTCCGTGGTTAGTTGTGTCGTTTTCATATTAATTTTTGTTCAGCCTCCCGCTTCATGCGACAGGCCCTAACCAGTGGCAGGACTTCACGAGCGACCTCCCCGAAAATGCAAACGCGCCCGTAAATACAGGCGCGTTCACGCGTGTGAAGCCTTCACAAAGGCTTCACGAACCAGTCCAGCTTTGCCTTTCCTCCGGCAAATAACCGTCCCCGTCCTCCGTGCCGCCCGGCCGGTCGCCTTCATCGTATTGCTCCGGCTCCTCCGGCGCGGCCCCCTGCTGCTTCCGGGCATAGCGGTCGCCCTTGACCGTCCGCTGGCGCTCCTTCAGGTCGGAAGCGAAGGCGCGCAGCCTTTCAATGGACATGGCGTAGTGCCTTTCGATCAGCGCCACGCGCTTCGTGATTGACGACGCGGCGCACTTGCACTCCAGGGCGGTCTCCGCCTTCGTCATCTGCCTTAACACCATCAAATCGAATACGCGCGCCGGGGGCGCTACCAGGTCCGTCCCCATCCCCAGCAATTCGCCGAACAACCGAAATACCCGCGCCGCTTCCGCTTCGTCGGTCTCGCTCCGCGGGGGCGTGAAGGGGGCGAATAGTTCGCCCGGGGGCCGGGTGGTGCGGAGGCGCCGGTTGTCGCTGAGCAGCACCGTGGTCTCCAAGGGAAAGAAGTCGGCCCGGGCGTGCGCCAGCAATTCCTGACACGGGGCGTTACAGTGGTAGCTGGTCGGCGCCAGGAGGATAAACCGGCGTTGGAGCCGAGCCACCAATTCGGCCACTACGCGGCGAAAGGTGGCGCCGCAGACCTGGACGGTGAGGATGACCGGCACGCCGCCAGCCGACCATGCGCCGATCTGGAGGGTGTTGGGCAGCAGGAGCGGCGCGGGCTTGCCGTGTAGCGCCAGGATCTCGAACAGCGCGCGGCTGAGCTTGGTCCAGCTTACTTCCCAGGGCGTGATTTCCGCCCGCGACAGCAGGATGTCCCGCGGCTGGTTCGGATCCGCGCCGCAGGTGGCGATCAGCGACGCATCCGGGCGGCAGATGATGTCGTGGGCCAGCCCGCAGCCCCGCGGACAGGGCAGGAGCTGGGCCAGGTGGGGGCTCTCCTGCAGGATAAGATCCTTCATCGGCTCGAAGGCTTCGCCGAATCGCTGACGCCAAACGCCGGGCAAGGCGATCAGTCCCGGGATGGTTTCAAGGACGGCCCATTTAGTTGAGAGTGGAGAGTTGAGGGGTGAGGGAGGGGGCATGGGGCTGCGAAGGGGGGGGGCAGGGTTACGGGGTTACATGGGGTGCAGGGTTACATGGGGTGCAGGGTTACATGGGGTGCAGGGTTACATGGTTACATGGGGTGCATGGTTACATGGGGTGCAGGGTTACAGGGTTACATGGGGTGCATGGTTACATGGTTACATGGTTACATGGTTACAGGAGTTGCATGGGTTGCATGGGTTGCATGGGTTGCATGGGTTGCATGGGTTGCATGGGTTGCAGGGTTGCAGGGTTGCGGGGTTGCGGGGTTGCAGGGTTGCGGGGTTGCATTATTACATCGTTACATCGTTACCCGGGGCTGGCCGGGGGACGGCGGGGGAATGGGCGGGCAGTTGCGGGTAAAGCCGCGGGCCACCAGCCAGGTTTTCATCTGGTCGGCCGCGTAGGCCGGCGTCAAGGTCAAGATATGCGGCGGCCAGATTTCCGCCAGGTAGGGCTGGCCGGCTCCCACCACGTGAAACCGAAACACGGCGAACAAGGGCCGCGCCCCGCGGGGTAACAGGTCGTACACGGACCCGCCGGCCGCCGCGGACTGGAATACATTACTCGATCGCCGGACGACCACGTCCTGATAAACGTTGTCGCAGATAGTGCCGAACTCCTGAACGGCGACCTCCCGGATCCCGAGCGCGAGATCAGGGGCCAGGGCATCCTGGCCGCGGTCAACGAGTGGATCGAGCGTACAGGGGCCTTGCTCGGTGGAAGGCGTGGGACGGGGGGTAGCAATCATGAGGGTTAGTGCGGACGGGAGGGCCGGACAGCGGAGACAGACGGGGAATCGCCACGCGCCGGGAACAAAGCCCGGCTTGTGGGGCCAGCCCGGACTCGGGGGTGTCCGGCTTCCCATCGTGACTTCTGGGCCGCTTCGGCCCGGGTCTATCTTCATGTTGGCGAAACGACTGGCTGCCAGCCGAAACGCCGCGTGAGCGCTTTCCCTGGTCCTCGCCCCTGGCGCTGCGGCTGGACCCGGGCCGCTGCTTTCAGCCACTCACGCGACAAATCGGCTGTCAGTTCGCGGCCAGTTTACCGCCCGGCATGGAGAGCGCAATACAATACGTGCAGATTGTACGAATAAATAGTTTAGCATTATTTGCAGGGCCTTCGCCAAGGAATAGCCGGTGGCACTCCACAATGAGTCAATACAATCGTGATTGACGGACGGCGACTGTAATGCTCACACTGTGGCATGACACTGAAGCCCATCACTGTACCACCAGACGCCCACATCCCGCCGGGGCCCGATGGCCCGGAACAATTGCCGCGCAGCGACGATGCCGTCATCTTCCGCGCGGCCCAACTCTTCCTGGGCGACCGGGCTCTGGGGCTTTCGCCCAGCGAGATCGCCGCCCGGATCAGCGACGAGTTTGACTTGCGCCCGAAGCTGACGCGGGAGGCCATCTACCCGATGATCAGCGAGGCGATCCGCCGCGACTTCCTGCGCCTGGTGCCGCCCGTCAACCAGCAGTTGGCCGAGCGCGTGCGAGCCAAATACCCGAACCTGAAAGGGGCCACCCTCAGCGTGGTGCAGACGGCCGGGCAGCACGACAACGCCAAGGTCTCGGCGGTGGCGGCGGAGCTGGCCTTTGCCCACCTGCAGGACATCATCCGGGCGACGAACGATCCGACGGTGAGTGTGGGCCTGGGGCCGGGGCGGGCCACGCTCGACTTTTGCCGGGCCTTCAGCGGATTGCTGGCGGGCTATCCGGATCCGGTCAAGCTGCGGCTGGTGGCCATTTCGGCCGGTTGCCCGGCCAACGCCCCCGAGTACTCCTCGATTTCCTTCTTCAACCTGTTCCCCAAGCGTTTGGTCGAAGGCCGCACCGTCGGACTCTTCGCCGAAACGCTGGTGCCCCAGGACGCCTTCGACCGGATCAAAGATCGGCCCGGCGTCAAGGAAGCCTTTGCCGAACAGAAAGGCATCAACCTCGTGGTGACCTCGATGGGCGACGTGCGTGATGAGCATGACTTGCTGATGATGTTCCTGGAGCAATCCCCGCCGGGCAAGGGCCGCCCGCGAACGGAGAAGTGGCGCGGCAACGTCCAATACCGCCCCTACACCGCCGACGGCCCGGTCGAGGAGAGCGGCAAGGAGTTGCGGGCGGTGACGATCTTCGAGTTGAAGGACCTGGTGCAGGCGTCGAGTGAGAAGCACCGCCATGTCATCCTGATGGCGCGCCAGTGCGGCATCTGCGGTCGCACCCGCGCACAGGCCCTGCACCCGCTGCTCACCAACCCGAACCTCAAGGTCTTCAGCACCCTCGTCATGGACGCCGCCACGGCCCGGGATTTGCTGAAGTGACCCTTCGGGCGCAGCCGAACAGTACCACCAGGCGCCAGACTCCAAATCCGAAACCCGAAACCCGAGATCCGAAACAAATCCAAAGCACCAATGCGGAACTGATAGCGGTGTGATTCGATGTGAACTCAACGTCAGCAATTCTCATTATGGCCATGTCACCCCGCGCCGGGTGAGGGCA
>CAIWJG010000136.1 GCA_903912925.1 uncultured Verrucomicrobia subdivision 3 bacterium
CGGACCGGAACAACAAACTGGGCGAACAACGCGGCCCTCAATGACAACAGCGGCGGAGCCGGGCCAGGGGTCATTCAACCGGCGATCACTATCACTTACAACAAGGGAGGGCCTTTCTATATTAACACCTACAATCCCTCAAGATTCCTTAACGGGCTGGGCGAAGACACCGCCAGCCCTGGCTTCGTCTGGGGCAGCTTCGACGGCAGCACCAACGCCCCTTTTCTTTATCCCGACATACAAATCGCATTTCAGCCGACACAAGTGCGTTTCCAGTTACTGGTCAACAGCGTGACGAACGAGTTTCATTGGTTATTGACCGGCGCTGCTTATGGCCTCTTCTGCTTCCAGACCTCCACCAACCTGAGCGATTGGGCAACGCTGACGACCCTGACGAACTCGGGCGACGTGTTTAATTGTCAGTTCCAAGCAGCCACGAACGAAGCCAGCCGCTTCTTCAGAACGATACATAAGCCGTGAATTCCGCGACGTGGAAGTCGCCGTGAGATTGATCAGGTAAGACTAGGGCTCAGCCCGAAGGGCGCTTAGATAAGGCTCAGGATAAACCACTTCTGCCATTCCCCATCCGTGCCATCCGCGTCATCCGTGGTCAAAGACAACCTTCTGATGTCCCTGCGGCTCTGGGTGAAGGTCTCGCCGGCGTCACTCGGGCTTGCCGGACACGGGCGCGGACGTTACCTTGGCGAGCATGAGCACACTCGCTGAAGTGGAAGCCGTGGTGCGTCAATTCTCGACGGAGGAATTGGCGGAACTCGAACGGTTCGTCCGGAACGCCCGGTTAACGAAGGCCAAGGGCAGTGGCCGTAGCGCCCTCGACTTGCCGCCACTGGACTTGGGCCGGATGCTGAAACCACTGGGCACGCGAGAGGAATAGTACGACGACATGCTGGGAGGCCGGGTGTGACGCACGGGCTCGATACGAGTTTTCTCGTGGCGACGGAAGTTACGGGCCACGCCGATCACGTGGCGACCCGGAAGCTCGCCGCTTCCCTACGCAACCAGGGCGATCGGTTTGCGCTCGCGACCCAGGCACTGGCCGAATTCGCGCATATCGTCACCGACCCGAAACGATTCACAGCGCCCCTCACCATGCCGCAAGCGCTGGAACGCGGGCGAGTCTGGTGGGACGCTTCCGACGTGGAGCGGGTGTGGCCGGATGAACCGGCTATCGCCTGGTTTCTCTCGGCCATGACCAGGCACCAGTTAAGCAGAAAATGAGTGCTGTATACTTTGCTTGCGGGCACGTTCAGAAGCGCGAACATCGCCTCGCTGCTGACGCTGAATCCGGCGGACTTCGCGGTGTTTGGCGAGTTCACCTGCGTGCCTCTCGCTTCTCCGACCGTGCAAAGGTAGCGTCCCCTCGCACCGCTCCCTGGCGCAGCTCCAGTCCGCCCGCCGCCCTCCGCCGAGCCTGTTTGGGGGAGAAGGTTCACCACGGATTTCACGGATTCCACGGATAAGACGCGGATAAACCCGTGCCGTCCCCATCCGCGCCATCCATGGTCAAAAACTTCCGCCGTTACGGCAACACCACCACCGTGCAGTAGAATCGCAGCGGCAGGCTGGCGGCACCCCCGTCAAGGGCCTGGGACCTGGCTCCCGTACCGACGACAAGATTGTCCATGCCGGTGAACTGCTTGTGTCATCCGGGCATGGCGCCGGGCGGCATCAGGCCCATCTGTTTTGCCATCCGCAGCGAGACAACCCTCCCGTTGGAAAGCTGAACGGTCGTAAAGTCATCCACGAACTCACAGCGGCACAGGCCGGGCTCCACATGCTGGCTGAGGCGCAGGGCACGTTCGATCTCGGCGGCCTTGCTGCCGACGGTAGTCTTGTTGGTTTGAAACGAGCCGCAAATCGTATCGAACGTGAGATGCACCGGCTGGTTGGGGTCGAAGAGCGACAGTATGTTCCGTGGTTTGAAAGGCCGTCTTTGGATGGCGGACAAAACTCGCTCTTTGACGCCAAAGCTCCCTTTTGGCAATATACCTGCCGCATGAGCGCACCCAAAAGCCAAATCCTGTCAATCTGATCCGATGCTAACCCCGTCCAATTCCAACGGTAACCGGGACACACTGGTTTGGGGGATGCGTCCGGTGCACATCGCCTGGCTAGGAGTGGCCTTGGTGACGTTGTTTCGTTTTTGGTACTCGTGTCGGTATGACCTTATCCCCGACGAAGCGTATTACTGGGTCTGGTCGAAACACTTTGCGCTTTCGTATCGGGACAAGGGTCCGTTGGTCGCGTGGACGATTGGGGTGGGCACGACGCTCTTTGGCGACACGGTTTTTGGGGTCCGCTTTTTCGCGGTACTGCTCAGCGCCGGCACCGCGTTTCAATTGTTCCGGCTCGCCCAGCGACTGTACGACGACCGGACGGCACTCTGGTGTCTTGGCGTGGCAACGATAATTCCCCTGCTGTGCATCGGATCCATCTTGATGACCATTGATCCGCTCAGTGTGTTCTTTTGGGCTTGGGGGGCCAATCTGTCCTGGGTGAGCTTCGAAACCGGTAGAATGCGTCACTGGCTTCTGCTGGGAGCGGTCATTGGCATCGGGTTCCTCGCGAAGTTCATCAACGCCGTCCAGTTGGTTTGTATTGTGATATTTCTCTGCTGGTCACGGCCGCATCGGCGTTTTCTGTTCAGTTGGCAAATGCTGGCGCTGCTCCTTGGGTTTGGAGTCTGCTCGCTGCCGGTGTTCTGGTGGAATGTCCAGACGGGCTGGCTCAACATCCAGGCGCTCAGCGAGCGCGGCGGCCTTGATCATTCCTTCGCCATCCGTCCCAGCGAAGTCCTCAAGTACGTGGGAGGGCAATTGGGGGCGATTACGCCCCTCCTTCTGGTTGGCATGGTGATCGCCGCGATCGGCCTGTGGCGAACCCAGAGCGCTGAGGCGCGGGTCAAGCATCTCTTGAGTCAGTACGTTCCCATCCAGGCCATGTATCTGCTGCTCAGCTTGAAGAGCCGCGTTCAGCCCAACTGGATCGCTCCGTCCCTGATCGCCGGCATCGTCTTGCTGGTGGCCTTCTGGCGGCCATTCATTCTCCGGAATCCCAAATGGCGCCGAGCGGCCTGGGTATCCATGGGTTTGGGCCTGACGGTGACCCTTGCCCTTCATGCGGCAAGCTTCTTTCCCATCCCGGCGAAATACGACGTTCTCCACAAAGCAGAGGGTTGGGTGGATTTCGCGCAGCACGTGCAACGGGCCCGCGAACAGCATCAGCCTGATCTGTTGATTGCCAACTACTATACCCAGGCGAGCATGATGCAGTTCTATCTGCCGGATCATCCAGTTACCTATCTGCCGCCGGCGCGTTATGGGAACAGCCAATTCACGCTCTGGCCGGGATACGAAGCCAGGAGCGGAACGCGCGCGTTGTATGTGGTCGATCACAAACCCGTGCTGTTGGAACAGGTCAAGGCTGAGTTCAAACATGCGCGACTCGTGGATGAGTTCTGGGCGCAATTCCACGGGCGCCCCATCCAGCAATTCTTTATCTTTCTGCTCTGGAATGACTGACCGGCGAAAACGAAGGCTGAAGGCTAAAGGCTAAAGGCCAGAGCGCCAAGAACTTGAGCACCTCCACCTCTTTCCGGAAGACGAGCCGGATGGTGTTCTGGTCGAACTGCACATCCAGCGGCGCGCGCTCCTCCTGATGTTCCCACATCACATGGCCATTCTTCGGGTTGAGCCGCTTGATCTTGAGCACCGACTCGCGGCCCATAATGGAATCCGCCGAATACTGCTCGCTTTCGTCGTCATTGTCAGCGTGGTAGGCGTAAACACTGTAGATGAACTTGCCTGAGACGTAATTCACCAGGCCCCCCACGTTGGCGGTCCACAGAACTTTGCCGGTCTCAGGCGCAATCTTCATCACGAGGGAGGAGTCCTTCCGGGTAATATCAATCTGGTTGGGATACTTGAGCGTCTCGGGGCTGGCGGTGGAGGTGTTCAAATAGATCATGCCCTGGTTGTCGAAGAACAGCCCCGTGATGCCGATCGACGGCAAGCGCCAGCGAGCGTTCCCCGTGGCCAGGTCAAAGGCCGTCAAAACGCCCGCGTCAATGACGTAGAGGCTGGCCTTGTGCTCCACGCACGGGCCCAGGCCATAGAGCGCGCCCTCGGAATCCGAGCCGCGGTAGCCGCCGGACACATTGTAGGTCAGCGTCGCCTGCCACAGCTTGTGGAAGGACTTGTCAAAGATGAAGGCGCTCTTATCCGCCGTGAGCACGTTCACGGTGGCAAGCGGAAACAGCGACGGGCGGCCAATCACCTCGCCGCTCCAGGCGTCGGCTGTGCCGGGGCGCTTAAGACTGACCAGGTAGCGGCTCTGGTCCTCGCTGACGACCTGACCGCCGCGGGACCGTTGCGAGTCGTTGAGCAGCTCGTTGACCACCTCGGCGGAGTTGCCCGTCGTCAGATTTCCGTTCAGCGCCGATCTGGCCGGCGCGGGCTTCATGGCGTCGCGGGTGACCACGCGCAACTCCAGCAGCTTCACGGTCAGTTGCACAAACCCGTCCTTCGTGGGAATGAGTGAATCGCCCGCCGCGGGCTGCGGGCCGGGCGCCGTTGCCGAACTTTCACGAGCGGGCTGGTCGCTGTAGGCGGCCAGCGTGCGTTCCTGGTTCATGTTGTGGGCGATGATCGCCGGCAGGGCAATCCTGGCGGGCAGGGACAAATGCTGCGCCTGTTCCGCCACTTTCTGCGCGTCCATGACTTTGCCGGCATCCCGACCGGGCATGCCGACGGGCAGACCGGCCTTGCCTGGGCCGCTCCTGCCTGTCGCGGGGACGCTGCCGGCCGGGGTTGCCTCAGCAAGTGGCCCGCCGATTTCCTCCGTTCGCGTCTCGCAAGTGGTCAGGTTGATGTGTGTGACGACGGGCCTGCCGGTCTCAAGCTCCACATTCAGCAACTCATCGCCGTGCGGAATTAGGCCGCCATAACCGGCCAGCACCGGGATTTCCTTTACCGGGCTGCCCGTTCCGCGGTCGTAGCGCGTGAGTTTGCCGGGCGACAGCACCCAGATGTTCTCGCCGCGGACGCGAAGCTCCAGGGCGGCTTCCAATGCCCGCTGCATGCTCTTCCGCAGCTTCTCGGGGTCGGGCATCTTCGGCGCACGATCGGGGTCCTCGTTGTTGGCCTTGTCGATGATCGCCTGCATGGCTTTCATCTGCCTCGCAACCACAGCCTCGACCCCCTGCTTGTCCACCAGGTGGCGCGACCAGATCTCCTGCTTCAACTTCATGTCGTGCCGCGCCAGGGTGTCCCCGTGCAGAAAGACAATCTGGTCTGGCCCGCAAAACGCGCTCTGGCCGGAATAGGACCGCTCGTCGAAGCGCACCGACCAGATGGCGCTCGGCCTCGAGGCGAACCCCACATACCAAACACAAACACCCAGCGCCGCCACCAGCAGCCCAGAGATCGCACCGGCCACCGCGAATGTCCGCCGCCACGTCCGCGCCTCCCGCACCGACCTCTGCCCGGCATACACCGGGATCTCCAGGCCCTGCGTCTGCGCCTTGTGCTTGCAGAGCGGTGAACACACATAGCCGAAAAGCTCCAGGCACTTCGGGCAAAGCGGCTTCGAGCAAACGTAGCAGTTGTCCACCACGATTTGGTCGGGATGCTTGGGGCACGTCGCGCCGCATGTAGGCCGCGTGCCCTCACGCGGCGCTCCCTCCGGCGCCGCTGACTCACCCCCCGGCACCGTAACCCTCACGCGCACGGCGGGCGTTGCCTGGGCAGGCGGCATGGTCGGAACCGCGGCGGGCACTGGCGCCGCTGTGACCTCGGCCGCCGGCAGACCAAGCTCCTGTCGAATCAGGCGGTTGACCGTGTCGGACGCGTCCAACCCGCACGCCGAGCAAACAAACCGCACCGGGTTCTGCGCCATCGCCGGGGTAACGTCGAAGGCATACTTCGCCCCGCATGAGCACTGGACCTTCATTTGGGGTTCGGATTCAGCAAAACTACGCCGTTAGTCAGCGTGAGGGAGAATGGCACTTGGGGCGGCGTCGCCTCGGTGTGGCCATCGCAGAAAAGGAAATTGCCCCCCAGCTTGCCGTGGTTGTTGCCCGGAGGCTTGCCGGTGCTGGAGAAGGCATACTCACCCTGGCCCTTCGCTTGCGGGTTCACCTGCCGATCGCTCAGCAACACTTGCTGCGCCTCGGTCGCGCGCCGCCCCATATAGTACGCGTAACTGATCTTGTGCTGGCGCAACGACTCGCCCGACGGCACCGGCGCATCCTTGCTGCCGGGGCAAGTAAACACCGCCGTATCCACCGTGTAGCGCGGCACCAGCGCATCGAGCGCTTCCTCGGAGGTCCGCGCGCCTGCCAATTCGGGGAACCTCCCGGCATGATCGTTGGCGTAGATTACCATCGCCATGTGAATCTTCTGCAAATGCGTCTGGCAGTCCAGTCGCGCCCGGCGCTGGCGGTTACCACCGGTGCTCGGCCCCCAGTAAAACGCAAGCAGCAGGAGGAGAATAACCACCACAGCAAGCAGCTCAATCAGCGAGAAGCCGTCGGGGTGACACGCTCCAGCAAGTCGAAACCGGCGGAAATCCTCGGTCGAGCAGCGCACGCATTTCAGCCCTCGCTTCATGGAACTTCTATACCGCAGAAGCCTCCTCCCGGCAACGGCGAACTGGATGACACAATGACCGAGTACTCGGGGTGTGAGTAATGCCAGCATCGAGGTCCGTTTGAGCCGGGCAGCCAGTGAAATTGAGGGAAGATTTCACGGGCCAAGGCACGCAACGAGAGGTCGTCAGAAGCGTCTCTCCAGGCCAATCATGCTACCTCAACGTACGGAAGCTTGAGCAGGGAGCCAATGCGGCGGACGACGGGCAGGACGTGGCCGACGCCCAGCGAGCAATGATGGGTCGGCCCTTCGCTGCACCAGCGGTTGACAAAGTTCGTCATGCCGCATTGGAACTTAATCCGGCTGTTGGTATTTCCGATCTGCAGCATGGCGCCGGGGATGCTCTCGCCTTCGGACACCAGCAGTTTGAGACTGCCATCAGCCGTCTGCGTTAAGGCCAGCAATGTCACCGGCCCAAGCTTCACGTGCGCCTCGACGCTGACGCCGTAGCCGCGTTTGCCGTGGTATAGCCCGAGCCCGCGCAGGATCGGTTTGCCTTCGGCGATGCCGAGGTGGAACGGGCCGTCGTGGCCCATGAGCAGAAAGTCCTCATCGAAGTCCATCGCGTAGAACTCCGTATAGCTGCCGCCGCAGCCCAGCAGGTCGAGGATCTTCATCGCCTGGCAGTTCTTGAGGTCGCCTTCCCCGCTGGCCGGGATGCCCCGCGCGGTCAACAGCGAGCACCCGAGTATGAGGCCCGCCCCGAGCCGCTCGTATTCGTTGCCGGCCAGGCCGCGATAGTAATAGGCCAAACCGTGCAAGTCGAAGTCCGCCACCAGCCGGTCCAGCGCGACCGCCACGCGGCAGGCCCATTCCATCTGCGCCGGCTTGGGCGCGCGCGCCAGCGGGTCGGACGGGCTGTCCTCGCTGACGTCGAAAATGGCGAGGGCTTCCCTTCGTTTCGCTGCCACGGCGCGCTCACTGGCTTTGGGCAGGCGCTGGGCCAAGTCGCACATTTCCAGCACCTCAATGTGCGTGCCGAGCTGGGCCGTGTGTTGGGTGAAGTCGCTATACATGTCCAACATGCCGGGATAGGTCTGGCCAAGGAACCCGATGCGGCTGCGCTTGAGCTGGCTGACCACCGACGCGGCGCGAACCCAGCTCTCGATTTCCTGCCAGGCGCGCTGCGAATCGGGATGGCTGGGCGGCGCTTCACGGAACCGGCCGCGCTCCACCCCCAGCACGCCGGTAACGACCTGGAAGTCAATGCGGCTGCGCGCAAAGGCGCAGGCAATTTCCGGCACGCAGCACGAGCAACAGTTCGCCAGCCATTCCCCGGTGTCCGTCTTCGGGTAATTCAGCGCGCTGACCGGCTGCAGATTGAGGATCAGCACCGGGGCGCCTACCTGCTGAACCGCGGGCAGCACCTGGCTGCTCGTGGCGTAGGTGCCAACGTAACAAATGACCAGTTCCACTCCTTCACGGGAAAACAGAGCACCCGCGGCCGCGGCCGCTGGGGCCGAATCCACCAGCCCCGCGTCCACCACGTCGCAGAACTTGTCCAAGTGGCCATTGACGACGCGTTGATAGCCTTCGAGCCTGCGCTTCAGGCCCTTGAACTGCGGCCAATACGCCGCCAGCCCAATGCCGAACAATCCAACTTTTCCTCGCTCTGCCAGAGTCATAGTGATTGGTGAGCAGCATGTCTCATCCCCAGCCGTGATTGCCAGACAGAAAGATTGTTTTTGCTACCACTCGGCGAATACTGTGCCCGAGCCCAAAATGGAAAAGCCCGGTATCCATCAGCCTGGTCAGCAGCGCGTCATAATGCGTGACGCGGCGAGCGGCCGTTGGCTCCGATTCACGCGACCGCGTCAGTTCGTGACTGCCCGGACGCTGGCGGACGTTGCTCCGGGGCTTCGCCGTGTAGAGCAGGCGGTCCTCCAGGATGGCCTTTATGCAGCAGGATTCGTCTCGTACGAAGCGGCCCCGGCCTTTGACGGCTCGTTGGTGGTGAACGATGACGGCCACTTTCCCCTGCTGTGGTTCGGGCTGTATGAGGGCGTCGAGGAAGTTGAACTGCCCACCGCTGCGCGCGGTACCGATTCCGGCGAGTTGGATTGGCAACCATCGGTCGGGCGCGAGGAGTTTGATGAGGCTATGGCCCGCATCAAAGCCCTGATACGCAGCGGAGACACCTACCAGGTCAACTATACCTACCGGCTGACGGCGAAGCTCGCGGGCGACCCTTGGAACCTCTTCCTGCGAATGGTGGCCGCGCAGGAGCCGCCCTACGGCGCCTTCCTGGACACCGGGGAGTGGGTGATCTGCAGCGCCTCGCCGGAGCTGTTCTTTCGGCTCGACGGAGAGCGCATCCAATGTCGCCCGATGAAAGGCACCGCCGCCCGAGGCAGGACGCAGGCCGAGGACCTCGCCCAAGCCCAAGCGCTCCAGGCCTCGGAAAAGGAACGAGCCGAGAACGTGATGATCGTGGACATGGTGCGGCATGATCTGGGCCGCATCGCGCAAACTGGCAGCGTGAAAGCGGCCCGCCTGTTCGAGTTGGAGAAATACCCCACCATCTGGCAGATGACTTCCACCGTCGAGGCGCAGACCGAGGCCGGGCCAGGTGAAATCTTCCAGGCGCTCTTTCCGGCCGCGTCGGTTACCGGGGCGCCGAAAGTGCGAACGATGCAGATCATCGCCGATCTGGAGCCGCTTCCGCGCCGCCTCTACACCGGGGCCATTGGGTTCTTTGCCCCGGGGCAACGCGCCCAATTCAATGTGGCCATCCGCACCCTGCTAGTGAACGGAAAGGCTGGCTACGCCGAATACGGCGTAGGCAGCGGCATCACTTGGGATTCAAACCCGGAAGCTGAGTGGCAGGAATGCCGAGCCAAGGCCAGAATCCTGGCACCGCAATCGCTCGCGTTCCGCCTGCTGGAAACCATGCGCTGGACGCCCCAAGCGGGTTACTACCTGTTGGAGCAGCACTTGGAACGTCTGCAGAACTCAGCGCTCTACTTCGGTTTCCGCCTGGATCAGGCTGCGCTCCGGCTCGAACTGGAGCAACTGGCGGCCAGGCATGGGCCGAGGCCCCGGAGAATCCGCCTGCTGGTCACAAAGGAGGGCCGCATTAGCTCGGAGTCGAAAGCTCTGCCCAAGCCCGCAGCGACGCCGCAACGCATCATTCTCGCTGATGCACCGGTGGATTCCTCCGACCCGTTCCTCTACCACAAGACTACCAACCGCAAGCTCTATGAGGCTGCCCGGGCCGCCGGCCCTGGCTTTGACGATGTCCTCATGTTCAACGAGCAGGGTGAGGTTACCGAGTCCACGATTGCCAACGTAGCTGTGGACATCGCAGGCAAGCTCTGCACCCCGCCAATAACGTGCGGCCTTCTGCCCGGCACCTTGCGAGCACACCTGCTCCAGCGAGGTGAACTCATCGAGCGCCAGATTACCGTTGCCGAACTACTACAGAGCCCCCGCGTTTTCCTGCTGAACTCGGTGCGCGGCATGTACCCGGTGGGGGTAGTTCAGGCGAGGAACCACCACAGATAGACACGGATAAAGAAGGGATTGCGGTGGAGGCAGTCTAAGGAAACAATGGAGGGGCCCGACGCACGTTGGTGCTCGTCCGCGAAACCAGTCGTAGCCGCCGACGTCAGTCGGCGCACTTTCCAAACGGAGACCAAATCAGCGCGGACTGAGGTCAGCGGCTACGACTTCTGGAAGGCGTCCGAGGCTTCGTGCACCGCGTGGAAGATGCTCTCGCGGCCGATCTCGCTGGTGAAGCCGATGCGTTCGAGGACTTTGCGCAGCGGCCGGTTGGTGTGGGCGAACTTCAGCGCGATGCCCTGCTGGTGAAGCTCCTTGTTCAGGGCGCGCAACGCTTCCGCCGCGGTGATGTCGATGTCGGTGATGGCCTGTGCGTCCACCAGGAACCAGCGCACCGGCACCGGACTGGCGGCGATGAGCCCGCGCACGCGCTCGACAAAATGGCTGGCATTGGAAAAGAGCAGTGGCGCATAGAAACGGTAGGCAATGAAACCGGGAATCGTCTGCCCTTGGGACTCCTCGCCGAGGTCATGAAAACCTCCGCCCGGCGCGATACGCAAGACAGCGTCAGGCGGGTTGGAGACGCGCTCAATGAGTGCCAGTAGCGAGAGGGCCACGCCGACCAGGATCCCGGGCACAACGCCGACCGCCAGCACGCCCAGGGTGGTGAGCGCCGCCAACAGGGCGCTGCGGGGATAAAATCGGTAGATGCGCACCATGACGTCGAACTCCACCAGCGTAAAGCCGCCGTAGATGAGCAGTGCCGCCAGCGCCACAACCGGCAGCCGCGCAATCAATTGCGTGAGGAATAACAGGAATAGGATCAATGTAGCCGCGGCGAAGAGGCTGGCCATTTGGGTCTTACCGCCCGCCGAATCGTTGATCGTGGTGCGGGACTGGCTCCCAGTGACCGAGAATCCCTGGAACAAACCGGTGAACACGTCCGCCAGTCCGAGGGCGCTGAGTTCCTGGTTGGGGTTGACCTCATAGCCATTCTTCGCAGCGAATGCCCGCGCCAGCAGGATGCCCTCGGTGTAGGTCAGCAAGGCAATGCCGATCGCGGCAGGCAGGACGGTGTGGATGTCCCGCCAATCGGCGGCGGGCAGCGCAAAGCCCGGCAGCCCGCCAGGAAATGCCCCAACCACCGCCACGCCGCGGCCCTCCAGGCGCAAGGCCAGCGAGGCGCCAATCGCCGCGGCCACCACAACCAGCGCAGGGGGGATTTTGGGGGCGAGGCGGCGCAAGCTAACGATCACCGCCAGCACGGTCAGGCCGAAAAGCAGCGTCGTCCCGTGCGCCTGATGCAACTTGCCAGCGAGTTCAGCCAGACGCGGGAAGAAATCGTTATGTTCCAGCCGGACGCCGAAGAGCTTATCAAGCTGTGAAACCATCAGGATCAAGGCGGCGCCGGTCATGTAACCCACGAGCACAGGCTTGGAGAGGAAGTCGGCTATGGCGCCAATCCGTGCGCGGGCTCCCAGCAGGAGCAGCAGCCCGCTCAGCACCGCCACCGTGGCCGCAAGCGCAGCGGCGCGAGCAGGGTCGCCGGCAGCCAGCGGGGCAATGGCGCTCGCAATGAGCAGCGAAATCGCAATGTCCGGTCCCACGATCATCTGCCGTGAGCTGCCGAAGAAGGGATAAACGATTAGTGGGATGAGCGCGGCGTAGAGCCCGTGCTGCGGCGGCAAGCCCATCAGGCCGGCATAGGCGATGACCGATGGGATCATCACCACACAAACGCTGACGCCAGCCAGGAGGTCGGCGCCAAACCACTCGCGGCGGTAATCGCGAAAGAGCGCCAAGCCGGGCACCCAGCGCAACAGCGCCGACGGCGACGCCTGGCGTGGGGCTTCGTTCTTAGAGCTCCATCTCAATGATGCACTCGGATTCGCCGACGGGGGTGCGGACCTGGAAGCCGACCTTCTTGCACATCTGCTGCATGTCTTTGTTCTCGCGCAGGGTGTAGGCGATCAGGCGAGACATCTTCTCGTTCTTGCCGATCTGGATCAGGCGCTTGGCCAGCTCCGTACCCAGGCCCTTGTGCTGCCACGCGTCGGTAACCACAACGGCGAACTCGCCGGCGTTGTTGGTGTGCAGCTTGCTGAGCCGGGCCACGGCCACGATCTGCGACTTTCCGTCACCATCCTTATACTCGGCGACGAGCGCGATCTCGCGGTCGTAGTCGTTGAAGCAGATGCGAACGAGCCGGCTGTGGGCGACACGCTGCTGGAGTTTCAGCGGGCTGAAGTAGCGGAGATAGACGCTCCGCTCGGAGAGTCCTTCGTGGAAGTTGACCATAACCGGCTCATCCTCGGGACGGATCGGGCGAATGGTCACCTTCTTCCCATCATCCATCTTCCAGGTGCTGATGTATTGGGTCGGATAGGGGCGGATGGCCAGCTTGGGCAATTGCTCCTCGGTGGTCTTCGGGTCGTGCAGGATGACGCGGGCGTCGAGCGCGACGAGGTCATCGCCGGAGGCAAAGAGCGGGTTGATGTCAATTTCCTTGATCCAGCGCTGCTCGGCGACGAGCTGGCTGAAGCCGACCATGAGTTTTTCGAGGGCGGCCAAGTCCACCGGCTTGCGGCCGCGCACGCCTTTGAGGGCGTTGTAAATCTTGGTGGTTTCCATCATCCGGCGCGCCAGGGTCGTATTGAGCGGCGGCAGGCCCAGCGCCTTATCCTTGAAGATTTCAACCAACTGGCCGCCCATACCGAACAGGAGCACCGGCCCAAACTGCGGATCAATGCTGCTGCCCAGGATGATCTCGTAGCCGTCGGCCAGCTTGATCATCTTCTGCACCGTGACGCCTTGGAAGTGTTGGGCCCCCTTCTTTTCGGTCACCGCGGTCTTGATGTTGTTGAAGGCTTGGCGCACATCCGCTTCGTCCTTGAGGTTTAACAGGACGCCGCCGACGTCGGTCTTGTGCGTGATGGTCTCAGAGTAGAGCTTCAGCACGATGGGGAACCCGATCTCCTTCGCCAGTTCGGCGGCGGCGGCTTCGGTCTTGGCGATCTTGGTGATGACCGTGGGGATTCCGTAGCAGTCGAGCAGATCCTTGGATTCGGCCTCGGTAAGGATGGTGCGATCCGCTTGTTTGACCGCCTCGATAAGCTTCTGGGCCTTGGCGCGGCCAGATTCGAGATCGGCAGCGTCCGCAGAGGGCTCGGGCGTTTCGTAAAGCGCACGCAAATTCTCAGAATACTGCCACATGGACGTGAAGACCATGGCGGCGGTGTCCGGGTAGGCAAAGGTCGGGATGTCCGCGCGGTTGAGGATCGCCTCGCCCGCAGCGACTTCGTCGCCACCCATCCAACTGGCCAGCACGGGCTTACCTTCGACATGGCCAAAGGCCTTGAGCTTCTCGGCGGTAGCCGTGGCGTCAGTCATCGCTTGCGGGGTGAGAATAACCAGTAGCCCGTCGCTGTTCGGGTCACGCCCGGCGATTTCGAGGGCCTTGGCGTAAAGCTCGGGGCTGGCGTCACCGATGACGTCAATCGGATTGTTATGGCTCCAGACCGGCGGCAGCACCTTGTTCAGCTCGTCCATCGTCACTTTCGACACCTCGCTCAGAGCGCCGCCAGTGGTCAGCAAGGCGTCGGTCGCCAGCACGCCTGGGCCGCCGGCATTGGTGATGATAGTGAGTCGGTTGCCTAGCGGCCGGGGTTGCTTGGAGAGGACCTCGGACATGTGGAACAGGTCGGAGATCTTGTTGACGCGCAGCACGCCGCAGCGCTTGAAGGCGGCTTCGAGCACATCATCCGACCCGGTGAGCGACCCGGTGTGGGAAGCGGCGGCCTTGGCGGCCCCTTCGGTCCGGCCGGGTTTGATGACGATGATGGGCTTGGTCAGCGCTACCTCGCGGGCCGCTGAAAGGAAACCACGCGCATCCCCGATGCTCTCCATATAAATGACGATGCTCTTGGTGTTGGGGTCATCACCGAAGTAGCTGATGAGGTCGCCCCAACCAACGTCGAGCATCGAGCCGATGGACACGAATGCGCTGAAGCCGACCATTTCCCGCAGCGACCAATCGAGCACGGCGGTGCAAAGGGCGCCGGACTGGCTAATGAAGGCCACGTTGCCCCGCCGAGCAATGCCAGCGGCGAAGGTGGCGTTGACGCCGCTGATGGGGTTCATCACGCCCAGGCAGTTCGGGCCGACGAGGCGCATGTTGCCGCGCCGGGCATGGGCCAGCACCTGGCGTTCCAGCTCAACTCCGGCCGGGCCGGTTTCCTTGAAACCCGCGGATATAACGACCGCACCCTCAATCCCGAGGTCCGCCGCTTCGCCAATGATGCCCGGGATGATCGCCGCGGGCGTGGTGACGACGACCAGGTCGGGCTTCTCCGGCAGGTTGGCAAGCTTGGGATAGGCCCGGATGCCCAGCACGCTGGGCCGGGTAGGGTTGACCGGGTAAATCGGCCCGCCGAAGGGCGTATTCATCAGGTTCCACAGCACGGTGCGACCAACGCTGCCGACCTTTTCCGTGGCGCCGACCACCGCGACCGATTTCGGGACGAAGATGGAATCCAGGGGATGCCGACCCACTTGACGGTCGGCAGCGCTGAATGGTTTTTGAATGGTAGTAGATGCTGGAGTATTCATTAGGGAATTACAATGTCTGCGAGCCGCGGTCAGTGGTTGCTGTCCGCGATTTTCTCTCGCCATGCTGTGCGTGTCATCATTCTGGAAACGAATCGAATGTCTTAAATATGCCGCAAAAGCTTATGCCCGACTTCACCGCCGTTGGCTTTTGTTCACCCTTTCTTGCACGGCAGCCGCGCGGCGCGGAGATCCGAAAC
>CAIWJG010000137.1 GCA_903912925.1 uncultured Verrucomicrobia subdivision 3 bacterium
AGCTCCGGTTATTGGTCACCCGCTTTCTGCAAAAACAGGTTTTCCCCCAATTCGACAGCAGCCGCGAACGGCTCGACGCCATTTCCGAAATGGTCAAAGAACTGCCGTCCGCCGAACGGGCCCACGTTTCCGGCAGGATCAAGACCCTGCGTACTTGGGCAGATCGGACCGAGCGACTGATGCCGCTCCTGACGAAAATCCTCGAGCCCTGAAGAGATTACGATCCGATCCGGCTCCGGTCGCCTTCATCCTGGTCTGACGCAACAACGTTGGGGCCAGGAGGAAGGTGAATGAGAAAACAGAAAAGTGATGTCCCGGCCAAAAGCCAGGAGGCGTGTAAGTTCGCGCGAGGCAAGTCCTTGTGCGAACTGACCGGGCGGAGCGCCACACTTTTGAGAGCAGGTGCTCAGCATAGTCCAGGAGGCCGATGGAGCCGCAGGAAAAAGCCGATCTGGTACCGCCAACGGCAGCTAAAAGCAGTTCAACCACAGATAAACACAGATGGACACGGATTTGCAGCCGATTGCCGAGCAACCCCGCCTCACGCGCAAGGTGAACGCCTTCGCCGGGGTCTGCCTCAGTGTTCATCTGTGTCTAGCTGTGGTTTCAGCGTTTCAACTGCCGTTTTTAGGGTGAAGTCTGTCCCCACTTCACCGGGCAGCTTTTGCTTTGTTCAATTTCCTCTTTCTGCTTTCCAGATTTCTGCTTTTGATTGAGTGAAGCCCGATTACGACAGTCCTTGGAAGGACATTCTGGAAACCTACTTCCAGCCCGCGCTGGAGCTTTGCTTCCCGACGATCGCCCGGCAGATCAACTGGCGCAAGGGCGTGCAACTGCTCAGCAAAGAATTCCAGAAGATTGTCCGCCGCGCGGAGTTGGGCCGGCGCAGCGTGGATGTGTTGGTCCAGGTGTGGTCCTTGGCTGGCGCGGAGCAATGGGTGCTGTTGCATGTCGAAGTGCAGGCCCAGCGCGATCCGAAGTTCCCGCGCCGGATGTTCGACTATTACTCCCGCATTTGCCAGCGCTACAACCGCCCCGTCGCCAGCCTGGCGATCCTGGCCGACGGGCAGGCGCGCTGGAAACCCGCCCAGTACCAGCAGGCCCTCTGGGGCTGCGAGACCCACTTCCGCTTTCCCGTCTGCAAGCTGTGCGACCTGGCTAAGAACGAGGCGCAACTCCTCCGGAACCCCAACCCCTGTGCCATCGTAGTGATGGCCCAGATCAAAGCGCTGGAGACCGCGCGGGCGGATCGCCAGCGCCGGGTTTGGAAAGCCACGCTTGCCAAGCTGGGGCATGAGCGCGGTTACTCCCGTCGGCTGATTCTGGACCTTTACACTTTTGTAGATTGGGTTATGGTCTTAACCCCGAAGCTCGAACGCGAAGTGGACCAAGAGATTGAAGCATTTGAGAAAGCGAAACGCATGAAATACATCACCCACATGGAACGGCGGGGCCTCGAAAAGGGCCTCGAAAGGGGCCGACAAGAAGGCCAGATTCGCAGCCAGCAGGAAGCCGTGCTGGCGGTGGTGGAGACCCGGTTTGGAGAAATTCCCTATGAGCTCCGGGAAGTTGTCACCGCCACGGACGACTTGGACCGTCTTAAGCAATGGCACCGTATGGCCATTCAATTGGCCAGCCTCGCGGAGTTTGAGGCGCGCCTGCACAAGCGGTGAATGCCTGACCTCCGCCCCACGCCTATCCGCCGGGGGGCTGCTCTCTGCCCTCTGATGTCTGACTTCTGCCCACTGTTTTCCGCTTTGCCTTGAACTGCTTTCTGATCACTGATTACTGATTACTGATCCTAAAAACGGCAGTTCAACCACAGATAAACACAGATGGACACAGATTTGCAGCCGATTGCCGAGCAACCCC
>CAIWJG010000138.1 GCA_903912925.1 uncultured Verrucomicrobia subdivision 3 bacterium
ATGGTATGGGGAGGAGATTCCCTGGCAGCAAATCCGCAAGGCGCTGGGTGCGTTTATCCAGCGCTATGGGGCGGAACGGCAGGTAGCGATCGTGCGCTCCCCGGGACGGATCAACCTCATGGGCCGGCACATTGACCATCAGGGCGGCACGGTCAATGTGATGGCGGTCAATCGCGAGATCATCATCGTGGCCGCGCCGCGCGCGGATGACGTGGTCTCGCTGGTGAATACCGAAGGCGGCCAGTTCTCTGAGGAGACGTTCCGCATCTCGGACCTGGTGGCCAGCTTGAACTGGGACGATTGGCAGCGGGTGATCGACGGCCCGCGCCTGCAACGCCTGCTGGAGGTGGCACGCGGTGACTGGGGGAATTATACCAAGGCGGCCATCCTGCGCCTGCAGGAGCTGTTCCGGGATCGCCGGTTGCGCGGCCTGGACATGATGGTCAGCGGCGATATTCCCATGGGCGCCGGGCTGAGTTCGTCTTCGGCGCTGGTCGTAGCCACGGCGGAGGCGGTCCGGCTCTTCAACCGGCTACCGGTGAGCGCGCGACGTTTGGTGAGCTTGTGCGGCGAAGGCGAGTGGTTCGTCGGCACGCGCGGCGGGGCGGCGGACCATGCGGCAATCAAGCTCTCGCGTCGCGGCTGTGTGACCCAGGTGGGCTTCTTCCCGTTCCGCATCGAGGACTCCGTGCGGTTCTTTCCGTCCCACGACCTGGTGGCGTGCAACTCGGGCATCTATGCCGGCAAATCCCGTGAGGCGCGCAACACCTTCAACGCGAAAGTGACGGCCTACCACATCGGTCGAATCTGGTGCAAGATGCTGCGACCCGACCTGGCCCCGCGCATCGAGCACCTGCGCGACATTAACCCCGAGCAACTCGGAATCTCCCGCGCCGCCTTCGGTCAGTTGCTCCGCCAGTTGCCGGCGCGCATCACGCGGACCAAGGTCCAGGCCGTCTTCGGTCAAATGCCCGCGGCGGACCGGGACCGGTTAGAGCGGCTGTTCCTGAGCCACGAGGCCCCTGCCGACGGCTACGCAGTCCGGGCGGTAGTGTTGTTCGGGTTGTCCGAGATGGTGCGGGCCCGACGGTGTCTGCCTCTGCTCAAAGCGAACGACGCGCCGGGTCTGGGGCGCTTGATGAATATCTCGCACGACGGCGACCGCGTTTCGCGTGAGACCTCGCGCGGGACTTGGCGGCGGGTCTCCGCCGACAGCGCCGACGGCCTGCTCGCCGCGTGGGCGCAGAAAAAGGGGAGCGGGGCGGACCTCGCCGAGTTGTCCGGCAGTTACGGTTGCAGCCTGCCGGAGCTGGATCGCCTTGCCGACCTGGCACGGCGGCAGCCGGGGGTCGAAGGCGCGCAACTGGCCGGCGCCGGCCTGGGCGGCTGCATCATGGTGCTGGTCCAGAAGCCCCGCACCGCGGAGCTGCTGAAGACATTGGAAGCGCAGGGGATTCGAGCGGAAGTCTTCCGTCCCATTGCCGGAGCTTGCAGTTTGACGATGGGCTGAGTAAACAAGCACCCATGCATAAGCCATTGCTGGGTCTTCCGATCTTCATCGCAACCGGTCTCCTCCTGTTGGGTAGTCCTGCTTATGGAGCGGAACCAGGCACGCCTGCCAGCTTCACCCGCCTGGAGCCGCTGCCGACGCCGAAGATCGCCGCCAGCGCCGAGGCCTACCCCGGCGGCAGTTTTAACGCCAGTAATATCATTGATGGCAACCCCCGCACCGAATACTCCTCCACCTCCCTGGGGACCAAGACCTTCATCGAGTTCGATTTCGGCGCGCCGACTATCGTGGCGGCATTCCGACACCTGGACCGCAATGACCCCGCGACCGTAGGCGCCTCGGAGCTCACGTTCCTGGACGACGCCGGTGCGGTGGTCGGCACGGTGCCCGTCAAGCACGTGAACCAGCGCGCCGGGGTGACGTTCCTGGCGCTGCCCAACCCCGTGACGGCCCGACGCGTGCGCTGGCAAGTGACCCGCATGGGCGCCGGCCTCGCCACTGTCGGTGGGGCGGAGATCGCTTTCTTTAGCGCCGGCAAGCCCGAATCGCAACCCGCCGCTACGGCGCTCGAAGTGCGGGCACCGCAATTGTTGGAGCGGCAGGGGGCCGCGCTGGTCCAGGCTCTCAAGGTTGTCGTCAATTACCCGTATGCCGAGCCGGTGGATGGCGTGGTCCGTGTCACGGGCGCCGAGCCTAAGCAGGTTCAGCTCAAGTTCGGCAGTCAGAGTGTTGACCTGTCGCTCCCAGCCGTGGAGGCAGACAAGGCGGTTAAAGTCGAAGTGGAAGCGGGCGGCCACGCGGTGGTCAGCCGCGAAGTGACGCTCAAGCCCGTCCGCAAGATGCAGATCTACCTCCTGCCGCACTCGCACAACGACATCGGCTACACGGAGTTGCAGGCCGAGGTCGAGAAGAAGCAGAACAGCAACATTGAGACGGGCCTCCGGCTCGCCAAAGCCACCGCGAACTACCCGGAAGGCTCGCGCTTCAAATGGAATGTCGAAGTGCTCTGGTGCGTCGAGAATTATCTGCGCGCCGCCACACCGGAGAAGCGCGCGGAGTTCCTGGCGGCGGTCAAGTCCGGCCAGGTCGGCCTGGACGCGTTCTACTGCAACATCCTCGCGGGCCTGTGCCGGCCGGAGGAACTGCTCAACCTGATGCGCTACGCCACCCAGCTCTCCGCTGAGACTGGCGTGCCCATCACCTCGGCGATGATCAGCGACGTGCCGGGCTACACCTGGGGCACCGTGTCGGCTATGGCGCAGGCCGGGGTGAAGTATTTCTCGTTCGCGCCCAACTACTTCGACCGCATGGGCACCACGATGAAGGTATGGCAGAACAAGCCGTTCTGGTGGAAAGGCCCCGATGGCCGGCAGCGGGTGCTCTGTTGGTGCCCCACCACCGGCTATGCGCTGGGCCATGTCATCGGCGATGGCGAGGCGCTGGCGCGGTTCCTTCCGGGTTACCTGATCGAGCTCGAGGCCAACGGCTATCCCTTCGACATCACGCATCTGCGCTGGAACGTCCACGGAGACAACGGTTCCCCCGACGAGAAAATTGCGGCAGTGGTGCGCGACTGGAACGCCCGCTACGTCTGGCCGCGCCTGATTATCAGCACCACCGCCGCGGCGTTCAGCGAGTTCGAGCAGCGCTACGGCGACAAGCTGCCCGAGTTCAGCGGCGACTACACCCCTTACTGGGAAGACGGCGCGGCCTCGTCGGCAAGAGAGACCGCGCTAAACCGCGCCTCCGCCGAGCGGCTCGTGCAGGCGGAGACCATCTGGGCCATGCGCAACCCGGGGCCGTTCCCGGCCGCCGCATTCCAGGACGCCTGGCGCAATGTGCTGCTCTACAGCGAACACACCTGGGGCGCCCATAACAGCATCAGCGCGCCCGACCTCCCCTTCGTCCGCGACCAGTGGAAGGTGAAGCAGGCCTTCGCCCTCGATGCCGACAAGCAATCCCAGCAGTTGCTCGACCGGGCGAGCCAGAGTGGGACAAGCGTCCCGCCGGCCCCCTCCGAGCTGGATGTGTACAACACTTCATCCTGGGACCGCACCGGCCTGGTGACGCTCTCCCGCGAGCAGTCTGCCGCCGGAGACCGCGTCCTTGACGCAGCCGGCAAACCCGTGCCGTCCCAGCGCCTGACGACCGGTGAGTTGGTCTTCCTGGCGCGGAAAGTGCCTGCCCTCTCCGCCAGGCGGTTCCATGTTGCAGCCGGGGCGGCCCCAACTCGTGGCACCGTGAAGGCAGAAGCCGGCACGCTGACTCAGCCCGACCTCACGGTAAAGATTGACCCGCGCACCCCCGGAACGCCGGCTTTAGCCGGCAGCCGCGGCGCCACGCTGACTCATCCCGACTTCACGGTGAAGATTGACCCGCGCACCGGAGGCATTGCGAGCCTGTTCAGCCGGTCGCTGAGCCGGGAGCTGGTTGACCCCAAAGCCGCCACCGCCCTGAACGATTACTTCTACCTCCCCGGTTCGGACCTCAAGGGCCTGCAGCGCAACGGCCCGCCGCGCATCACCGTCAAGGAAGCCGGCCCGCTCGTGGCGTCGCTGCTCATCGAATCCGACGCCCCGGGCTGCCGTCGCCTCACGCGCGAAGTGCGGGTCGTGGACGGGCTGGACTGCGTGGAGATCATCAACACCCTCGACAAGCTCGCCGTGCGCGCCAAGGAAGGCGTCCACTTCGGCTTCGGCTTCGACGTGCCCGGCGGCATGCCGCGGTTCGACGTGGGCTGGGCGGTCGTGCGGCCCGAACTGGACCAGATCCCGGCCTCGTGCAAGAACTGGTTCAGTGTGCAGCGGTGGGTGGACATCTCCAACGACCGGTTTGGCGTCACCTGGTCGCCGGTGGACGCGCCAATGGTCGAGCTGGGCACCATCACCGGCAACCTGATCGGCTCGCAGACCAACCCCGATGTCTGGGTGCAGCACCTCGAACCCTCGCCGACCATTTACTCGTGGGTGATGAACAACCACTGGCACACCAACTACCGCGCCGAGCAGGAAGGCCCCACCGTGTTCCGCTACGCCATCCGCCCCCACAAAGGCTATGTGCCGGAGGACGCCGCGAAGTTCGGCGTCGCCTGCTCCCAGCCGCTGATCGTTGTCCCGGCCTCAGGCGGCGCGCCCGCCAAGCCGCGGCTTGGTTTGTCGTCAGACAAGGTGGTGATAACCGCCTTCAAACCGAGCGACGACGGCAGAGCCTGGATTGTGCGGCTATTCGGCGCTTCCGGCAAAACCGAGCAGGTGAAGCTCTCCTGGGCCAACCCCGCCCCCCGCCAGGTGTGGCTCAGCGACACCAGCGAACTGCCGCGGGAGAAGGCCGCCCCCACCGTCGAAGTCCCCGGCTGGGGCATCGTGACGCTCCGCGCGGAGTAGGCGGGGAGGAGGGAAGGCAGAAGGCAGAATGTAGAATGCAGAATGCAGAATGCCCGGGATCGGCGCCTCTCGGCGCGGATTCTTCATTCTCCATTCTGCCTGCTGCATTCGCCCCACGGTGGCTTTGTGGGAGCCTTGAGGACGCATGAGGGACGCATGAAGGACGCATGGGGGACGCATGGGGGTGGCTTTAGGGTGGCTTGAAGGTGGCTTTGGGGTCGCATTGAGGTGGCTACCGCCTGGCTAGCAACACGCATTGAGGTGGCTTTGATGTCGCATGGATGTCGCATGAGGTGGCTTCACCCGGCCTTTCTTCATTCTTCATTCTGCATTCTGCATTCTGCATTCCACCGTCCTCCCGGGGGCGCTTTGCAGCAAGCCAAGCGGTATGGGGGCGGTATGGGGGCGGTCCGGGGGCGACCCCATGAATGAAGAAGGAAGAAGGCAGAATGCAGAATAGGAGGCCCGGCCTTCGTAGGGATGCAGTCCTATGCTTTAACTCGCACGGCACGTGAGGCGCATGTTGCATTCTCAACAACTGACAATTTACCTTACAGGCAATCCAGCGGGCTTTTGGCCTCCTTCAAGGTGACGCTTGGAACGGTTTGCAGGTAGATCATAGAGAACAGCAGCGCGTTAAACGCCTGATTCTGCGTCGAGGCGGCCACGCGCTGCCGCACGGCCAAGTCTGACAGGAAGCCGCGCACCCCCTGGCCGGCCAGCTCGGCAGTGGGGCGGCTTCGGACAAAGGCCTGAAAGGAGGGGTTGGGCCCGGCTCCGGGACTGCCTGGATGAGGAGGCGCACGGCAGCCGCGGCCTGCCGGAGGCAAGCCGCTTGAAAAAGGGGCTTTACAACCGAAACCAGGAGGAGTAACCTTGGCGATGATGAAGCGACTGGACTCATCAGCAGCGGGGATTTATTGGCCTATCATCCCTAATTGGGGAGATAGACAGGTCTGTCTAATCACTTGTTCGGCATTCAAGTGAGCATCCTGTAGAATTAGCAATGGCAATTATCCATGCAGAAGAAACAAACCTAAATCCTCTATGAACTACATAAGACTGATTCTCCTTTTGGCAATGGTCGCACTGTCACGTTTGCGAGTGGATGCGCAGACTTATGATACAAACAACGTCGTCGTTCAAGCCTTCGCTGGTTTCGGAATTCCGGGTTATGTGGACGGGCAAGGCTTGCTCACGGAGTTTTCCAGTCCAGCGCAAGTCGTATCGGACACGGCAAGCAATCTGTATGTGTGGGACAGCGGAAATTTCAGAATAAGAAAGATCACCCCGAGCGCAACGGTGACAACTTTTGCCGGCGGGGGAACGTATTTGAATGCTTACGGGACAAACGCATCGCTGGCCTGGGGTACGAGTGGCGCGATGGCGATTGACCATGCCAACACCCTTTGGCTCCTCCTGCTAGCTGGCTATTATGGCAACGTTGCCTATCTTGTGACGATCAGCACCAACGCTTACGTCTCCATAGAGAACGGGGGGTTGACGAACCTTGGCACTTCCAGTGGGCTTTGTTTCGATTCCGCCAACCGACTTTATTATTCAGGCGGAAACAGGATCTACCGTTACGATCCGAGCAATGGTTCGGCGCAAGCCATTGCCGGCACGGGAACGCCTGGAAACTTCGATGGCCAGGGGCCTGTCTTCTCTCAATTTAACAACCCCACGGCGCTCGCGTGCGATCAGGCCGACAACCTCTACGTTTGGGATTCTGGAAACGGCACGATTCGCAGGATTGACCAATCCCTGAATGTAGCCACCTTGGCCGGGAGAGCTAATTCTTATTATTCAAGCGCTGATGGTGTAGGAACCAACGCGGCGTTTAGTGGAATATCGGCAATGTGCTCGGACAACGCGGGCAACCTCTACTTGGTTTGTGGCAGTTGCATCCGAAGAATGGACGCTCAAACAAATGTGGTGACCCTGGCGGGAGTCTTTAACCAATACCAAAACGCGTATGCCGACGGCCCTGGGTATCTCGCGCGGTTTTACAACGCGACGGGCGCCTGCGCTTCGCACGGCTTGATTTATATTGCCGACAACGGCTTCAATCGGATTCGGGACATAACGTTCAATTGGCAGCCAGAAGTCGTTGCGCCGGCCAGCCTGCAATTGAATACCTATCCGGGCCTGCGAATCACCGGCACGGTGGGCCGCACTTATCAAATACAAACATCGGCGGATATGAATACCTGGACAACAAGAGATACTCTGCTTCTCACCGCCAGCCCTTATCTGTGGATTGATCAAAACGCTATTAACGGACGCAGCTTTTACCGCGCCGTAATGCTGCCGTGAGAATCGGTTTTCTTACAGGTCGCTTGCCGAACAAGAGCGTGGAGCCAACAGGAGGCAGCCATTCAGCTCAGTTACCCGTCATGGTTCAGTGGAGGCTGGCTTCTGCGGCTCATTCTGGTCGTTGGGCTGGGGGGGCGGCCGCCAAAGCTCACCAGCCCCAGCGGGGCGACATGTTTATAGCTCGCCCCAACCGAAATCTCCGCAAGCCCCGTAGGGGCGGCATGGTGCTATCTCGCACCGGCCATG
>CAIWJG010000139.1 GCA_903912925.1 uncultured Verrucomicrobia subdivision 3 bacterium
ATGTAGGCCGGGTGCCCTCACCCGGCGGGGGGTGACAGGGCCATAATGAGAATTGCTGAGCTTGGCACCGGGCGTCTTGTCAAAGCCGTTCCGCGTGGGTAGTGTCTGAGTATGTTACGAGCGCGTCTTTTGCTTTCAGCCATGGTGGCATGCGGACTGCCCTGCGCGCAGGCCGACACCATTCAGTTGAAAGATAAGGCCGCGATTACGGGCAAGATCCTCGCGGAGAAGCCCGACCATATCGCCGTGGATATCGGCTATACGGTGCTGGTCATTCCACGCAGCCAGGTGGTAGCCATTGTCAAGGACGACACCCCAGCACCTGCCTCCAAGCGTCTGCGCGGGTCAAAGGCCGTCGCCACCGCCACCAACACTGCGGAAATCTCCGAAGCCAGGCACGGGGTTTACGTGGCAAGCATCAAGTCACCCCCGGTCCGCACCGTGCTCGAGTTGGTGAATCAAATCGGCGAAGCCGTGGTCCAGGTCCGCACCCCGAGCGGTCTCGGCTCGGGCTTCTTCCTCAATGAGGACGGATTTCTCATCACCAATTTCCACGTCGTCGAGGGCGAGACCCAGATCTCCGTCGAGGTCTATCACCAAAAGGATGGCCAACTCGAACGCAAGACCTACAAGCAAGTGCGCATCATTGCCCTGAACAAGTTTGCCGACCTGGCTTTGCTGAAGGTGGAAGATAAAGACGCGCCGCGGTTCAAATATGTGGCGCTGGGCAGCGCCGACGCGTTATCGGTCGGCGAGCGCGTGTTCGCCATCGGCAGCCCGCTGGGACTGGAGCGCACGGTAACGGAAGGCATTCTCAGCACCAAGACGCGCGAAGTGGGCGGTTCGCTCTATTTGCAGACCACGGCGCAGATCAATCCCGGCAACAGTGGCGGGCCGCTCTTCAACCTGAGCGGCGAGGTCGTTGGCGTGACGAATATGAAAGTCAGCTCCGGCGAAGGCTTGGGATTTGCCATTCCCGTCGAGTCGGTCAAGCTGTTCCTGGATCATCGCGACGCCTTTGCCTACTCGAACGATAACCCCGCCAACCCTTACCGCTATCTCGAGCCGCCCAGCCGAATGAGGCAGAACCGGGTGGAGGAGTGAAGTTCGAAATCCGAAATCCGAAGCCCGAAACCCGCACCGTTACGAACAGCGAAGGCGGGAACAAGAGAATGAAAGCAGAAATTGGGAAAGCAGAAAGCAGAAATCCAAAGGCCCGCGCTTTCCATTCCGCTTCTTCTTATTTCTGCTTTCTGCTTTCCACATTTCTGCTTTCTTCTTCACTCACCAGCGGGGCGGCCATTCCGGCGCCGGAACAAATCCTGCCCGACGACACGCTCCTCCTGGTGACGGCGCCGGACTACGGGAAACTGCACGAGATCTGGCAAAGGTCGCCCAGGAACCAGTTCTGGAACGACCCGGCGATGAAGCCACTGCACGACAAGTTTCTCTCGCGCTGGCAGGAGGAGGTCCTCAAGCCGCTCGAGCAGGACCTGGGTCTGCACCTGGATACCTTTGCCAGCCTGCCGAAAGGCCAATTGACGTTTGCGGTTACCAGGAACGCCTGGCAGGGCGGCGACGACCAACCGCTCGGCTTTCTCCTCCTGCTCGACGTTCGAGATAAGGCTGACGTGCTCAGGACCAACCTCGCCGACATGCGCAAGAAGTGGGTGTCCACCGGCAAGACGATCAAGACGGAGAAGATTCGCGACCTGGAGTTCTCCTGCTTGCCCTTTACGACCAACGACGTGCCGAAGACCCTGAGCAAGTTTCTCTGGCGGCCACAGGTGTTTGCGCCGGTTTCCAGCGGCCCTGACCCCAAACAGGCGCCGGTCAGCCCATCCGGCAAGGGGGATATGCTGCTGAACACGCTGACCGTCCTGCTCACCGCCAGCAAGGAATTGGTTGTTGGCCAGGTGGATTCTCTGCTCATCGTCGGCAACTCCGTGAAGGGCGTGGAGAAGGTCGTCATCCGGCTGACCGGCGGCGCGGTCCCGACCTTGGGCGAACTGGCCGCCTATCAAGCCAGCCACCAGGCCCTCTTTCGCGAAGCACCTTTTTATGGCTGGGTGAATGTTAAAGCCTTCGTCGATACCCTGGCCCGCAAGTCCTCGGACACCAAGCCACCGGAAAACCCCGATCCGTTTGAGCCGCTCAAGCCGGAGAAGTTTATCAGTGCCACCGGGTTGGCGAGCTGCCAGACACTCGCCTTCAACCTCCAGGATTCCGGCGAAGGGGCCCGCTGCCAGTTCTTTCTCAGCTTGCCAGAGGCCTCCCGCCAAGGGATCTTCCAAGTCCTTACCGGAGGAGCTAAAGAGGCCAGCCCACCGCCGTTTGTGCCGGCAGATGTTGCTTATTCCCTCCGTTGGCGCTGGGACGGCCCCAAAGCCTGGGCCGCCTTCGAGAAAGCGCTCAACGAACTCTCCCCGCAGTCTTTGAGTGCCGTGAACCTGATCCTCGACACGGCCGATGCCCGGGCCAAACAGACCGACCCTGGCTTCGATCTAAAGAAGACCCTGCTCGCGAATCTCGGCGACGACATCATCAGTTATGAACGAGCCCCACGTGGCAACACCCCGGCGGAATTGCAGTCTCCGCCAGCCATTTTCCTGCTCGGCTCGCCGAACCCCGAGCAATTGGCCGTCGCACTCAAGCGCCTTTTTGTGATCTTCCCGCAAGGCGACGCGCCAGCCGAACGGGAATTCCTGGGTCGGAAGATCTTCTCCGTCCCAGTGCCGCCCCTGCCCTTCCTGATCTCAGCTCCTTCCCGGCCGGTCGCACCGCGCACTTTGAGTTGCGCGGCCAGCGGCGGCTACGTCGCCCTGTCCACCGATACCCCGCTGCTCGAGGAATACTTGCGCAGCAGTGAAAGCCAGGCAAAAGCCCTACGCGAAAAGCCCGGGCTCCTGGAAGCCGCCCAAAAGGTCGGCGGCATGGGCACGGGCCATTTCGGGTACGAGAACCTGGCCGACACGATGCGTGCCGCCTTCGAATCTGCGAAGAATGATCCGGGGGCCTCCACCAATGGCATCGGCCCCAGCCTCTTCCCTGGCCTGCCAGGCATCGCCGGTCCGGAAGAGAACCTAAACGAATGGATGGATTTCTCCCTCTTGCCCGCCTTCGATAAAGTCGCGCAATACTTCTATTTCACAGTCTATGCCGGCAGTGCCAATGTGGATGGGCTGACGCTGAAGCTTTTTTTCCCTATGCCCCCTGCCCTCCGGAGCAATTCCGTGGCTAAACCTGCTAACTGACCCGGGCCGACTAACAATCACCAAGTCAAGGATGCGGCTTCAAGGAAACAAATCCAAGCAGCACAGTTCAGCCCTGGGATTCACCGGATGGATCGCTGCGGTTTGGGCGTTGATTTTCCTTCTGACAGCCGTCGCTTACGCGTATTACACGAGCTTCAGCTATTTCGCGTTTTACGATGACGAGGGTTTCTTGATGATTTGTGTTCAGGGATTCCTGGGCGGGCATCCGCTGTATAACGACGTTCTTACCTACTACGGACCGTGCTATTATTTCTACGAGTGGTTCATTCACTCGGTGCTTTCAGTTCCGCTCACGCATGACTTCACCACCGCTCTATGCATCTTCCATTGGCTGATGACCGCATCGGTCCTGGCGGCAGTTGGTGGCCTCATGACGCGCTCGGCCTGGGTGGGCTTCTTCGTTTTCATGCAAGCCACGTTGCACCTGACGCCGTTGGCCAGGGAACCAGGGCATCCGCAGGAATTGGTGGTTTTGCTTCTGGCCGCCGCGGTGCTGGTCGCGGTCGGGGGCTCGCAACGGAGCAGCGTTCTGGTGGTGCTGGGAGCCATTGGCGCAGCGTTAGTGTTCACAAAAATCAACGTGGGGGTGTTTTTTGGAATTGCTCTGCTGTCCGCATTGATCTCGCTGGGGCCTTGGTCACGGCCGCACCGGACTTGGTTTCTGGGTGCGCTGGTTGCCAGCGGTTTGGCATTGCTGTTTCTGTTCGGGCGACACCTCGGTGAGACATGGGCGCGAGTCTATTTCGGCCAGGCTTGTGTCGCGATCCTCACTACAACTATCATTGCTCGCGCCTTTTGGGGCGGATCACAGCCGGGGATAACACGGGCTTTCCCCGTCGCCACTGCATTTGCGGGCGTCTCGATCCTGCTCACCTCCGTCCTGCTCCTTAGCGGAACAACCTTCGCGGCGATGGTGAACAATCTGGTAACCGAGCCCTACAAGCTGGGCGATTTGTTCGCCGGTCACCTGGAGGTCCCATACGCCTCCTGGTCTAGCGCCGCCGCTTTGCTGAGCGGCCTCACGGTGGCGGTGTTTCGGAAGCGTATGAGCCGCTTCCAACCCGCTTTGGTGGCGGCGAAGGGAATATATGGGCTGCTGGGCACGCTGTTGCTCGTGGGCTACTGTAATCACGAACTGGGCTACCTGTGGCCTTGGGGCTGGCTATTGTTGGCAGGGGTTGAAACCGAGTCCCCGGCCGCGCGTCGCGCGGCGTTCGCGCGAGTTTTCCTCGGTCTGCAGGCGGCGTGGCAGGGGCTTCAGGCCTACCCGATCGCCGGGACAGAAGCGGTGGTAGCAACCGCACTCCAGATCGTCGTTTGTTCTGTCTGCCTGCACGACGCTATCAAGGTGGTCATGGCCGCGCCCTGGGCGGCCCGGCGTTTGTCCGCCCTGCCACCTCGCATCCTTGCGTTGTTGCACACGCTTCTGCTGGCAAGCCTCCTGTATGTGTTTGGCGACCGGTGGTGTAATCCCGTATCGGCCCGGCGTTACTACCAGTCGGTGCCCCCGCTGGGATTGCGCGGCTCTAAACTCCTTCGCTTGCCACCTGAGGAGGTGGAGGTCTATCGCACGCTCACGCAATTCCTCAATAATGAATGTGACACCTTCATCACCGTTCCCGGCATGGAGAGTCTTCACTTTTGGACCGGTAAACCGCCACCAACGTATCTTAATGCCTCCACGGTCGTCGCAATGAATTACAATCAGCAGACGCAAGTGGTTGCCGCGTTAGAAAAGGCCAAGCGCCCTTTGATCGTCGTAAGAGAAGCGGGAGGGATCTATGCCTATACCCCGGACACAGGCCCCCTGGGGAAACTGATCAGCCAGCAGTGCCGCGAGATCCGGAGAATTGGCCGTTTCCACATTCTTGAGCCGCAAAGGCCCCTCGCGCCCTGACTGCCCACGCGGTGGTTTAGATGGGAACGCCGGGTGAG
>CAIWJG010000140.1 GCA_903912925.1 uncultured Verrucomicrobia subdivision 3 bacterium
CCCCCTCTGTCAGCTCCCAAACGGCATAACCCCGACCCACCACGGACTACACTTTAGAATCTTTACCCGCCTCCTCGCCCCCTCCACCAAGCAAATCCCAACCGCACCAGCTATCGAGCACTGCCAAAATGAGAACTGCTGAGTGGCCAGGGTCCGGAATTGGCAGGGCGCTCATAGTGCAAAGATTGAAGGGCCGAATGCGAATAGACCGCCAGCACGTTCTCCGGCGGAACGTCCGGTTGGAAGAGATGGGCGGGGCCAAGCAGGTAGCCGCCCCCTTTCCCCAGAATCTCGCAGTAACGCCGCGCTTCCGTCTGAACTTGCTCTGGCGTGCCGAACGGCAGCAGCTTCTGCATGTCCATCCCGCCGTGGAAACTCAGGCGGTCGCCGTATTTGGCCTTCAGCCGCTCGGGCGCCATATCGGCCGAAACCGGCTGGATAGGATCCAGCACATCCACGCCCAGCTCAATGAGGTCGGGGATGAATGGCCCGATGGCGCCGCAAGAGTGGTAAAGCACTCGCCCGCCCAACTGGTGGATGCGGCGGGCCATCTCCCCGAGATAGGGCGCGACAAACTGGCGAAACATCGGCAGTGAGATCAGCGGCCCGCGCTGGCTGCCCAAGTCGCTGATCAGCAAGTAAAGGTCGATCCGCCCGTTGGTCGCCTCCGCAGCCCGAGTGTAGTCCACCAGGTAGAAGTCCGTGAATTTCCGGCAGAGGTAATGCACGTGCTCGGGATTCGCCGCCATATCGAGGAACATCCCTTCCCAGCCGCGCACCAGGGCCGGGCGCTGCCAGATATCGGCGAAGCCATAGACCAGAGCAAACGCCTCGTGCTGAGAGGCCTGTTGCTTGAGGGCGGAGTAATCCCGGTCATCGGGCGTCGGCCACTCGAATGCCTCCAGGTCCGCGAGGCTCTCGGCCCGGGCGAGCGCGCCGGGAACATCTTCGCGCATCGGTCCCCAGGGCGTGGTCTGATAGAGATAGCGCTCGCCCCAAGGATTCTGGAAGACGCCATCGCCAACGGGGCGCTCGGCCGGACCCTGAGCGTCGAGATGGCGCACGTCAATGCCAAGCTGCCGGAGCAGCCGCTCTCTATCCGCATAGCCCACATGGGCCAGGAGGCGGTTCCAGGCCGGCTCCTCCGCCCGGAAATCGCGGGGCACGCGGTCCGGCTGCTCGTGCCGCAGCGCCATTAATACTCTCTCGCGTGAAGTCATGGTTTAGTGTGGAGATCCGGCGCCTCGGGCGTCGCTAACGCGGCGCGGGTCAGGCGCGCAATCCTGCCCGTGGGCTGAAGCCCCACGGCGACCATCGCGGCATCGCTATGCGATGCTCGCCGAACACTGAGCTCCAGCGGTTGCAAGTGTGGGTCATTTCTACAGCGAGGGCAGGCGGGGTGTCAACTGAGGAAGGCCGGAAAGCACAGCAAACCTGACGCAGAGCATCGTTGCCAAGCTGACATTGCCTGGGAAGTGATCCAAGGCTAATAGCCAAGCGATCCGGAGGGCATCCGAAGGGTATCCGAAGGGTATGCGAAGGGCGTAGCGGGACGTTGTGGGGGCTATTGGGGGCGGAACCGGGGATTCTGCAGCGCCTCGAAAAGGTCCTTCTGCAAGGCCGCCTCCGAATGCAGGTCCGCCGGTCCGCATCGCGAGTCGGATAAGGCTTTAGCCCGGGGCGGCAATACGGTATTCTTCCGCACTTCAAATGCGGTCGGAAGCAGACCGCGTCCAAAAGAATATGATCAAAGCACACATGCAGTATCTCGCCATCCGGTGGCAGCGCGCCCTCCCGGTGGTTCTTATCGGATTGGCCCTGGCCGGTTGTTCGCGGGCCGAAAAGGCCGTCCAGGACGAGCAAACGGCGCTGGATAAATACGTCGCCGCGCCCGATACGAACTACAGCTTCCGTGTCGAGAACACCATCCGGGGTAAGGACTTCACGACCTACATTCTGGAAATGACTTCACAGGCCTGGCTGACGACCAACGAGGTGGACCGCCCCCTCTGGAAGCACTGGGTGAACATCGTCCGGCCGGACTCGGTAGTGCATCCTAAGGCACTGTTGTTTATTGGTGGGGGTGGCAATGACGGCAAAGTGCCCAGTTCTGCCGATGGCAACATGGTCGGGATTGCCCGCGCGACCAAATCGGTGGTGGCGGAATTGAAGATGATACCCAACCAGCCGCTGGTGTTTGCCGGTGAAACCAAAGGCCGAAAGGAGGATTCCCTCATTGCTTATACCTGGGACAAGTTTCTCCGAACCGGGGACGCCAAATGGCCTGCCCGGCTGCCGATGACCAAAGCGGCGGTGCGCGCGATGGATACGGTAACCACCTTCTGC
>CAIWJG010000141.1 GCA_903912925.1 uncultured Verrucomicrobia subdivision 3 bacterium
ATGAATTGGCCCTCCTACTTCGACGCCTGAACATCCGCCAAGCCCACATCAATATATTGGCCGCCCCCGGTCTGCTTGCAATGCACCGCCAGCAGATGCTTGCCCGGCTTGAGAAGCTTGCTTACCTTCGGCTTCATCGCCACAGGCTCGTAATCCGTCCCGTAGCCGGTGACTTGCGTGGCCAGGATACCGTCCACATAAACATCTGCATCCTCGTCATGGTGAATAAGGAACTGGAGGTCGTCCCATTTCCCATCCGGCATCACAAACTCGCGGCGCAGCCAGATATCCGGCGTGCTCCATTCCGTCCGCACCACGGCACCCGGCGTGCCTTGGGTCCCGAATCCGCCCGGCCCCTCTTTCCACGCTGAGGCATCGAACTCGGGCCAGAACCAGCCCTCTGCCGGCGCCTGGATCGTGTAGCGCCAGGCAAGGCCATCCTTCACCGAGGTGGGCACTACCTCGACCGTCATTGACGGTTTCGGGAACGGCGCCCAGTTCGCCGCTTTCGTCACGTCCCGGCTCGCCCACTCCTTCCAGCCTGCGCGGTCGTAAAGCATTTGGAGGAAGACCCCGCCCACCACCGACCGCGCCTGGAACCCTACCATCTTGGCGGTCTTGGTATCGTACCAATCCGTCATCGGCACACGGCTGGGCGTTTCATTGAGGGAACGATAGACGGGGTCCAGCAACGCCATAAAGTCCGCCTTGTCCTGCGTCAGCGTCGCCGTCCAAAGCGTCCAGTCCAGCTTGGTGTAGTCCTTCCGGCTGTCGAGCGGCAGCCCGAAGGCATTCTGCTTTGTCTTATAGAAGTCCAGTTCCTTGCGCAGCGCCGCGGCGGGGAAGAGGTTCAGCCCCAGGATGCGGTCCCAGACCACGTTGTATTTCTGGCTCCACGTGCCCGGCTTGTCGAACGCGAGACGGAAATGATCGCCATCATCCGCTTCCTTGACCCACTTCAGGGCGAACTCCTTGGCGAGCTTCCCATACTCCGCCGCCTCGGCCGCCTTGCCACGCAGCTCGCAGAGCTGGCCAAACGCGCCCAGCCCGCAGATCGCCTTGGCCGAGAGGTTCACGTTGTGGGCCAGGTGGCCCGCAAAGTCGTCCGTGCAAAGCTGGTTCTCCGGGTCGAAGCCCTTGGCCTTGAGGTAATCCGCCCACTTCTCCAGCACCGGCCAGTATTTCACGGAGAAATCCGCATTCCCCTCCACCTGCGCCAACGCCGCCAGCAGCACAAGCATGTTGCCGGTCTCCTCGACGGGCATCTGGTTCTGTTCCGTACGTTCGCCGCCGCCATAGACCTGGCCGTTTGCCTGCGGGTAAGTGCCCAGGTCATGGGGCGCAAAGGGCCAGCGCCAACGCGCTGAGGCCGAGTAATCCATGATCGGCACCAACATGGCCTTGGTAAGCGAGGGGCTGAACAGCAGGAACTGCGGTCCCATCGGATAGATCACGTCCACGGTAGCAATGCAGCCGTTGCTGAAATTCTCCTTGGGGAACATGAGCGGCTGGCCATTGTCGTCGGCCGCCAGCTTGTTGGCCGCGTAGCTCTGGCGATAAGCCAGCGCGCAAATCCGCGCATACTTCTCGCCGCCTGCCTTGGTGAGCGCGGCCATCAACTCCGCGTCGAACTTCTCGCACCGCTTCTTGAGCGATTCATATTCCGCCGCCGCCTTCTTCAACAGCGCCGCCGCGTCATCCCCGTTCCGCCGCCAATAAGGCCGCAGGTTCTTCTTGAAATACTGGATCGAATACTCGTCATCGTAGGCCAGCATGAGCCAGCGGGAAACGGGCCGCGACGATACTTTCACCGCCTTAAAGTCGAAGCTCGCAAGCAACGAATTGCCAGCGGCCTGTGCAGGCACTGGCATCCGGACCGCGTGCGGCGTGCCAAAGTTGTCTCTGGCGTTTGAATCCGCTGTAGCGTTGAGAGCCCCATAGACCGCCGATGCAGGCGCCGCGATGTACAGGTGTCCCCAGTCAATCCGCAGGTCGTCGCCTTTCTTGGCCAGAACAGGCTGTTCGACCGAGCCGAGCTTCAACACCGTCAGGTCCGCAACGTGGTCCTCAGCCGGCGCAACGGTCTGGGCTCCGGTGTTGACGGCGATTTCACCTGAGGCGTCGAGATAGAATGCCGCTTCGTGTTCCTTGCCATCAGTCGCCTTCACCTCCCATGTCACATAAGTGACTGGCCTGGAATAAACCATCAGGTCCTCTGGCAGCGCACAGGTCATGAAAGTCAGCGTCAGCAGCACGCCTTCGCCCTTAAACGTATAAACCGTCCGCGTCGGCAGCACTTCCAGGCCGACTTGCGGCAACGCCGGCACGTTGGCTGGCTCCTTGCCCATGAGACGAAAGCCTTTGCCATCAATCCGCACCAGGCTGACGAGCCGGTGCGGCTTGCCCGTCCAGTGGACAGTGTCCGCATCCGTCAGCTTGTCGGCTGGCGACCAGATGCTGAAATAGGGATCACAGGCCACCAGGGGCACTGAGGGAGGCCGAAGCGTTGTGGCTGCCTGGCCGTTCGAGGCAAAGTGCGGACAGATTGCCAGGATAAGCGTGCAGAGAATTGCGGATACCTTCCGATTGGTCCATGTGGCTGTCGTCATCATAGTTTTCTCATGATTTCCGCACCAGAATGACGCAACCTGGCGGCGCGGTGCCAGTAAATTCGAGTGCGTGCGCCAGCGTCCCCTGCTCCCCGCTCATACCTTCACAGCCCCACCAGCCCCCCGCCAGAGCCTCGCCGTAGCCTCACGCTGGATAACATTGTTATCTATGGTGAGGGTCCGGCGAGGCTCCGGCGAGGCCCTCGGGAGGGTCTGGTGCAGGATCGGAGCAATTGAATGTTGGATGTTCGATGTCGGGCGTTCCCCTTAGCCGTTAGCCTTCTCGAGCGGCGGGACCCGGGATGGGGCCGTTCTCGGGTATTCTGCATTCTTCATTCTGCCTTCTGCATTCCCTGGGCAGTCTGGGGGCGGCCCGGTGGCGGTCTGGAGGCGGTATGGGGGCGGTCCCATGTAGTGCGCTTAAGCTTCTGCGGTTGAGCCACTTGTGGTGCCAATTCTGTATTCTGCCTTTCCGTCACCTCCATCCTCCGTAGCAGGGCCACTACGGACGATGGACCACGGGACTACTGACTTGCCCGGCAGCGTCTATCCGCCCCTGCGTTCTTCTTCCCGCCTTCGCTGTCCTTTTAGCCTTTCGGCTCAGTAATCGGTAATCAGTGATCGGTAGTCGGTGACCAAGCTGAAATGCAGAAACCAGGCAAACCGCAGATAAAACAGCAATGCCCTGCGCGTGCGGAGGCCCGCTCAGGTGGTTTTCCCCGGCTTTGGCGGCAGCGCGTGGAGCTTGATGATGCCCTTGAGCGCGTCAAAGTCCGGATCTTTGTGGACGAGCGTGGCGTCGAGGCGCTGCGCGGTAGCCGCCACGAACGCATCCGCGAATGACACCTTGTGCGCGGCCTTCAATTTAGCTGCCTCCCCACAGAGCGCCTCATCCGAGTGCAGCCATTGGATAGGCCAAGCTTTCATCTTGGCGAGCGCGGCTGCGGCGTCCGAAGCGCTCCGCTCCTGGGTGGTGATGTATTCGACCTCCGTCAGCGTGGCAAACGAGAGGTGGATGACCCTGCGGCCTTCTTTCGCCTCAACGAGATACGATTCCACCACGTCCGCGCCCGCCTCGTCTTCCAGGAGTGCGAAGCACGCGGATGTGTCCAAGACCAGCGCATCAGCCACGCCGACGGTCCTCCGCCCGACTGGCGAGCAAGGCTTCGGTCAGCCGACTGCCCGCGAACATGCCGCGTGCAGAGCGAATCGGGTCGTCGGCCGCCGTGTCGGCACGCCGGGAACTTCCCCATCGCTGGATTTGCTGCCAGACCGCCTGGAACTCCTGCGGTGGCAGCGCTCGGATTTCATCCAGTATTGCCTGGGCTTTCGTGCTCATGACTTGAATATTACCTGCTTCGCATGGAAGCCGCAAGCGCCTCAACTGGGACTTTTCCCCGCTCAGAGTGGTCAGAGAACGGAGCATGGAGGAGGTGGTCGGTGATCAAGGCAAAAGCAGAAAGTAGAAAGAAATGAGACTACAAGACTACGAGACGGCGCCGCACCTCGTAGCGGGTTCTTGAGGAAAATGGGTGCCAGACGAAGATTTCTTGTCCGGTTTCGCATTCGGCGGGTTCTAATAGGTAGATAGACGATGATGGACGACAAACAACTGCTGCACGCATACGCGCGAGAACGCTCCGAGTCAGCCTTTGGCGAACTCGTGGCGAGGCACATTGATTTCGTCTATTCCACCGCGCTCCGGGTGGTTAGCGGCGACAGCCACCTGGCCGAGGACGTGGCTCAAACGGTGTTTATTGACCTGGCGCGCAAAGCAGGGAGCCTGCCTGGCGACGTTGGGCTGGCCGGCTGGCTGCATCATCACACATGCTACACAGCCGCCAAAGCGGTGCGAACGGAGCGACGACGCAAGACCCGAGAGGAAACCGCCATGGAAATGAGAGCACTCGACGACAACACCAGGCCAGAGTGGGAACTGGTTGCTCCCTATCTCGACGAAAGCCTGGATCAACTCAATCCAGCCGACCGGGATGCGCTGGTGCTGCGCTTTCTCAAACAACAGGATCTTCGCGCCGTTGGGGCGGCGCTCGGGATCAGCGACGATGCTGCCCGGAAGCGGGTGGACCGCGCCCTGGAAAATCTGCACGTCCTCCTGAAGCATCGGGGCGCTACGCTTTCGGCGGCGGCCCTGGGGACAGCGCTGGCCACTGAGGCGGTCACGGCCGCGCCGGCGGGGTTGGCAGGCGCCGTAACCGCCGCCGCACTTTCCGGAACCGGCATCACCACAGCGGCAGTCATTGCCGCCACAAAAGCCACTGCCATGACTACACTCCAAAAAGCTCTCATCACCGCCGCAATCGCTAGCAGCGTCGGCACGGGAATCTACGAAGCCCGCCAGGCTTCAGCCATGCGAAGCCAGTTTCAAAGTCTTCAGGAACAAGAAGTTTCGCTCAACGGACGAAACCAAGAACTCAGTAAGCAGCGAGATGAGGTCCAGCGCCAACTCACCGCGTTGCGTGAGGACAACGAACGATTGAACCGCAATACTGGCGAGCTGCTAAAACTGCGTGGCGAAGTCGCCCGGTTACGACAAGACTCACTGGATCTCGCGAGCCTAAAGGCAAGTGATGCAAATGGCCCTTCAGGACTGGTGGCTAGCGCTTGGTTATCCCGGCTGACCCAGCTCAAGCAGCACTTGGACCAATCACCGGGCATGAAAATTCCCGAACTCAAATACCTGACTGATGCAGCGTGGCTCAAAGCAGCCCAAGCAAAGCTTGAAACAGAGGATGACTACCGGCGCGCCTTCGCCGCACTTCGGAGCAGCGCGGAAGGCGCCGTTGGGACTACGCTCCAATCCTCTTTACGGAAATATTTAGCAGCCAACAACAACGTATTCCCGTCGGACATCGGCCAGCTCAAACCCTACTTCGATTCACCTGTGGAAGAAGCCATTTTGCAGCGGTATGAGATTGTTCCGGCGAGCGGCTTGAAGAGCATCAAGCTAGGAGACGCGGCATGGTTGATCACACAAAAAGCTCCTGTCGACGAAGAGTACGACAGCCGCCTGGCAATCAGCGCGACCAGCGTTGGCTCGGTAAATTATTTCAGAGACTCCATGATGCAAACCCTGGACGCTGCATTCACAGCGTATAAGAGCGCAAATAATGGAGAACTCCCAGCAGACCTTTCCAAAGTGGCCCCCTACATCACCACTGCGGCTGAAAGGACTGCCCTTCAAAAGGCTATAGATTTTGAAGCGAGACAAAAACACTAACGCAAGGTGCTTCTTGGAACACGAATCATTCTCCTTTGTGTTTCGAGGAAAATGGGTGCCAGGCGAAGATTTCTTGTCGGATTTTGGATTCGGCGGGTTCTAATAGGTAGATAGACGATGATGGACGACGAACAACTGCTGCACGCATACGCGCGAGAACGCTCCGAGTCCGCCTTTGGCGAACTCGTGGCGAGGCACGTTGATTTCGTCTATTCCACCGCGCTCCGGGTGGTTAACGGCGACAGCCATTTGGCCCAGGACGTGAGCCAAACGGTGTTTATTGACCTGGCGCGCAAAGCAGGGAGCCTGACGGACGACGTCGCGCTGCCCGGCTGGCTGCATCGGCACTCTGGACCGGCAGCACCGGCGCTCCAAGAGTGTGGCACGCTCTCGCCGCCGGAAAATAATTCGTTTTCCCCATTGACATACATCGTTGCTCAATGTATAAGACCCCTATGCTTACAAAAGATCTTGTAGCTGCTTCCTCGAAACCCATGGTGCTTTCCATCCTGGCAGGCGGGGAGAGTTACGGCTATGAGATCATCCAGAAAGTGCGCGAGCTTTCCGGCGGCCAAATGGAATGGAGCGACGGCATGCTCTATCCCGTCCTCCACCGGCTGGAGCGCGACGGCATGATCGAATCCAAATGGAAGGAATCCGAAACCGGGCGTGAGCGCAAATACTACTTCCTCAGTTCAAAAGGCCGCAAAGCCCTCCGGGCAGAGCGCCAGCAGTGGTTAACCGTCCACAACAGCCTATGCAAATTATGGAAATTGGAACCCGCTTCAACCTAAATGCTGCTATCCAAAACTGGCACATGGAGTTGGCCGCTCAGCCTCTGCTAGCTCCGGAGGACCGTCGTGAGCTGGAGAGCCATCTGCGCGAATCGATAGCCGCACTCCGCCAATCCGGGCTAAATGAGGAGGAATCCTTTTGGCTGGCCCGTCGGCGGCTCGGCCAACCCAAACCGCTGGCTGAGGAGTTTCTCAAAGAGGAGCCGGCCCGAGTGTGGCGCAAGCGGCTCTTCTGGCTCGTACTGGCGCCGCTAACGTTCCAATTGTGGTGTATCGCATCGAGCACTGTATGCGTGATGTTATCGAATTACGAAAAGTTCCTACCCCAGTGGCTGGCGTTCTATCTTCCTGCTTGGTTGCAAGACCTTTTCCGGGCGGCTGGCAGCGGCAGTGTTTTACTGGCAATAGTTTTCTCCCTTCCGGTGGTCGCGCTTCTAGTGGCATTTGTCCTTGGTCGAGCTAGTCGCCGGGCAACCACAAAGCGCTCGTTGTTTCTAAATCGAGGGCGATTCCTGTCCGTGACAGCAACCCTCGTAATAGGAGTCTATCTGCTGAGCGCCACAGTGGCCTGCATGGCCTGGCCGCTCGCAGGCCTAGGCTATTTTTCGTGGCGAATCCTCTCTCTGCAGGTGATTACTAACTTGGGCCTATTTGGCATCTTGGCTTGGATATTGCCGTCACGAGCGAATCCAGGCGCAACCCCAGCCGAAGCCGACTAACCTCTCCCTGTGAACCTTACCCTTCCCACACCCCCTGCGGGTCCGCATCGCCGCTTTGGCCCTTGATAAACGAACCAGCCGTCGTATGAGTCAGGAAGCGTCGTTGATAATGAGCAGCTTACGCACAAATGCACGGGGAAATGCCGGCTGGGGATATACGAACCAGCCATTTCGAGGACAATGCGAATGAGGCTGGCAGTCAACAACTTACGCCCAGGAGGAATGTGGACGGCCCGATCCTTGATAAACGACTGGCCGTCGTAGAAATACAGTTGGGCGGCATTACATTTTTAGCAGTTACCAACATCAACAAATCGAAAGGACATATATGACCATCAAACGCACGTTCATCGTCGGTTCCATCGGCGGCCTGCTTCTGGGCACGGCTATATTTTCGGCTGGCATGTGGTTGCAGCCAACTTCAGGTTTCATGCCGATCATTTCGTTTCTCACCTGGCCAGTCACATCATTATATATGTGGCTGTTGGTAAGCACTCACGGGCAGACCGGAGCAGGCATTCTCTCGTTTATGACTGCCGTTTTGATTTTCTGGGCTGTCATTGGAGCGTTGGTTGGAGTCTGCTACCAGAAAGTTATGAGTTGGAGACACGCGAGCCATGCCGCCTAACCACAGCATTCAGCGGATGGGAGCCAGCCGGTCACGCCAGTGGCAATCCGTGTATCAGTGGCGGCTGGCTCCCACCGCTGATGCTGAGCGTTCGCCTATGCGAGCGGCGCGAGCCAAACTGAAGTCCTGTAGGGACGTCATGATAGTGGCCCAAGGCCAGCGAGGAACGAGCGCCGCCCTGGGTCGCGTCGCCCGAAAGATTCTTCTCCCTCCCCATGAACCGGACCGCGGGTCTGTGACCCGCAGCGGCCTCGAAC
>CAIWJG010000142.1 GCA_903912925.1 uncultured Verrucomicrobia subdivision 3 bacterium
CTACAAGCGGGCGGTTTTGCGGGGGATGTAGGCCGGGTGCCCTCACCCGGCGGGGGGTGACAGGGCCATAATGAGAATTGCTGGCCCCGGGGTAGGGACGGTTTAGTAAGCCAACTGCCAGCGTATGGATTGGGAATCCGTCGGACATGGTAATTCTGCTTGTAACAGCCGCCGGAGTTCTTATGCTTTCCATGATGAGAGCCGTCGGCTCGGCTGATGCTGGATGCCAATCGGCGGCTCTTGGTTTAAGTGCCGGTTTAGAATCCGGCCCGCTTAGAAGCTGTTATGAATAAGAACTCGACCCCGAGAGCCTGGCCCTTCCGAGGTGCGCGAGGCAAAGCCGACTGCCCCTCTGCCTCAGGTTTCACCTTGATCGAATTGCTGGTCGTCATCGCCATCATTGCCATCCTGGCGTCATTGCTCCTGCCTGCCTTGGGCAGTGCCAAGACCAAGGCGCAGGGAATTTCGTGCATGAACAACACCAAGCAGTTGATGTTGGCCAATCACATGTACATAGGTGATAACTTGGATACTTACCCGATGGCCATGCATGGTGGATACGTGCCGACGGGCCCGGATGATCCCAATCGGCCGTGGGTGAGCGGGTGGCTGGATTGGTCAACCGGTCCGGACAACACGAACACCGTCTATCTCCTTAATCCTCAATACGCGGTCCTGGCGCAGTATTTTGGGCAAGCCAAGAACATTTACAAGTGCCCAGCAGACATGTTCCTCAGCCCAGTGCAACGGGCCGCCGGCTGGGCTTCGCGGTGTCGCAGTGTTTCGGGCAACATCTACGTGGGGAAAGGCAATGCTTGGGCACCGGTTGGAGGTGGCCCCAGCGGTCCGAATAATCTCACCATCTACAAAGGCGCGGCCAAGCCCTCCGACCTGACCTTTCCCGGCCCCTCTGGAACCTGGGTCTATATGGACGAGCATCCGGACAGCATCAACGACGCCGGCGCTTTCGGGCCCGATAAACCCAACAATATCCCGGACGCACCCGGCACCTATCACAATGGCGCCGCAGGCTTTGCCTTCGCTGACGGTCATTCTGAGATCCACAAATGGAAAGGCGCCACGATGAACAAGCCCAGGTCGGCGGGCGGGTTGAAGGGGGTGAGTTTCAACGCGCAGAATAATTTTGCATGTCCAGTGGGCGATCCTGACTTGTACTGGTATTCCTACGCCACTCCACGGGTGAGCGCGAGGACGGTGGCGAATTGAGTTTTGATTCTGGCTCCCGTTCCGAATCTACAGCTTGTGGAAGTTACTATGAATGAGAGATTAGCCCTGGTGCCCCAGCCCTCCCTCAGGGCCAGAGACAAAAGCAGTGCCCCTGCCGCCTCAGGCTTCACCTTGATCGAATTGCTGGTCGTCATCGCCATCATTGCCATCCTGGCCGCGCTGCTCCTGCCCGCCTTGTCCCGGGCCAAGCTCAAGGCCCAGGGCATATCCTGCATGTCCAACGTGAAGCAACTGACCTTGGCCTGGGCGATGTACCCGGATGACAACAACGGCATGCTGCCACCCAATCAAAACGGCGGCGACGGCGGCGGTGTCGATGCGGCAAGCTGGGTTAATGGTGGAATGAGCTTCGCTGCCAACAACCCTGACAACACCAATATCCTTAAGCTCGCCAATGCCTTGATCGGCCCTTACTGTGCTCGGCAAACCAAGATTTATCATTGCCCGGCGGACGTCTATACCTGCTCGATGTATGGGAAGGATGTGCTGCGGGTGCGCAGCATCTCGATGAATGGCTTCGTCGAAGGTGACGCCTACAAAGGCAAGAAATCCGGGCCAGGCGCCATTTGGTTTCCGACGACTTGGCGCGCCTACGTGAAGCAAGGGGATATCACCAAGCCGTCGCCTTCGGATCTGTGGGTATTCGTGGATGAGCATCCAGACAGCATCAACGATGGCTGGATGATCACCGGTGTAACCGATCCGAACAACTGGACAGATCTTCCCGCCAGCTACCATGGCAACGCGTGCGGCTTCGGTTTCGCCGACGGCCACTCGGAAATCCACAAATGGCGCGAGAGCAGCACTGCCGTGCCTGTGCAGAAGAAGTCGTACAATGGTTTCGCTGCTCCCAACAGCAGAGACATTAAGTGGATGACAGAGCATAGCTCAGCGCCGCTCTGAGTAGCAGTCGCGAGACTTCCTGAGGCCGGCGGGCCGTCCGTAATCCTCGGCACGGCTACATTGGCTTGCACCTCGCCGGCGAGCCCGCTACGGGGCTTCTTCCGCTACTCCGTAGAGCGTGAAGTTGCCGGCGCGCTGGACTTTCACATGCAGGAGTTCGCCGCCGTGCTGCCCGGCACCCTCAAGCACGACGATTTTGTTGCAGCGCGTCCGGCCCGTCAGGCGAGCGGGATTCCTCTTGCTCGGCCCCTCCACCAGAACCTGCACCCGGCGGCCCACGAATACCTGATGCTGGCGCGCGCCCGACTCGTTCACCGCCTCCAGCAACCGCTGGTTCCGCTCCTCCTTCACCGCCTGGTTCACCTGGTCGGGCATGTCCGCCGCCGGGGTGTCCCGGCGCTGGGAATACTTGAAGACAAACGCCTGTGAGAAGCCGACTTCGCGCGCCAGCGATAGCGTTTCCCCAAAATCCTCTTCTGTCTCACCGGGAAACCCGGCAATTAAGTCCGTGCTGATGCCCATGTCCGGCTTCACGCGGCGCAGCTTCTCAATAAGGGTCAGAAACCGCCCCCGCGTGTAGCCGCGGTGCATCAGCTTCAACACCCGGTCACTGCCGCTCTGCACTGGGATATGCGCGCTCTCCGCCAGCTTGCCCAGCCGTCCGTAAGCCTCGACCAGGTCGTCTCCGTAGCCCTTCGGGTGCGGCGAAGTGAAGCGGATGCGCTCAAGCCCCTCGATCGCATCAACCGCTTCGAGGAGTTGCACGAATGGGGACTTGCCGTCCCTGACGGGAATATCGCCCCGGCCGTAGCTGGTAACGATCTGCCCCAGCAGCGTGATCTCTTTGATGCCCTGCGCCACCAGCTCGCGGCATTCAGTCACAATGTCGGGAATCGTTCGGCTGCGCTCCTCGCCGCGGGTATAGGGCACGATGCAGAAGGTGCAATACTGGTTGCACCCCTGCATGATGCTCACATACGCCGTGACGGACTTCCGGCCGTTCCCCTTGAGCAGATGCTCGCGAATCGCCCCCTCGCTCCCCGGCTCTTCTCCGACCTCCACTACTTTCTCCCGCCGCCCGGCAAAGAGGTCATCCAAATACTCTGCCGTGCGATGGAACTTCTGCGTGCCCACGACCAGGTCCACGTCCGGCAGCCGGTCAATCAGCTCGCGGCCCCGGGTCTGGGCGACACAGCCCATGAAGCCGAGCACGACGTTGGGCCGGCGGCGGCGGGTCGCGCCGGCAATGTTCTCCATCTTACGGAGCGCCTTTTGCTCGGCCAGGTCGCGCACGCTGCACGTATTGAGCAGGATGACATCGGCGGTGGCCTCCGATGCCGCCAGCGAATAGCCCTTGGCCACGAGCTGCGCGGCGACCGCCTCGCTGTCGCGCTCGTTCATCTGGCACCCGTAAGTTTTGATATAAACACTCGGCATTTGCGCTGAAACCAGGCCTGCAAGCTAGTTCAGGAGCACAGGGTTGAAAAGGTGGAAGTGGGACGCCGAAAGCGTGAACCATGCGCCAAGCGCAGCCAAAGACACCCCCGATCCCCTTCGGATACCCTTCGGATACCCTTCGGATACCATTCGGAGCAGTCCAGGAGTAAGTGGCACACCCCACGCCAGTTACGCGCCATTCGGACCTTCGATGCCCAGCCGCCCCAGCACCGCAGGCCGCAGGCGTGACAGCAATTCGCCGAACGCAACATTACCCTCCCCTCTCCTGACCTGCGGCCACCCGCTCCCCATAAAATGGGGAGCTGGCCGGGAGAGGGGTTCGTATTGATCCCCCCGGTTGATTAGCGTGAGGTGGTGCGGAACCAACCGAAATAAAAGTGCCGGAAAGCTGTTGACGAGCGCGTCCTAGTGTACTACAGTCAGTAATACAGTAAGAGATTAACGTGAACTTGAGCATTGCCATCAACACCGGTTCGGCCACGCCGATCTACAAGCAGATCACCGATCAGGTGCGCCTGGCGGTGGCGACGCGCAAGCTCGCGGTGGGCGACCAACTCCCCAGCGTCCGCGCCCTGGCGGAGGAGCTGGTCGTCAACCCCAACACCGTCGCCCGCGCCTACACCGATCTGGCCCGCGAGGGGCTGATCGAATCCCGCGCCGGCCGCGGAGTGTTCGTTACCCGGAAGCGGAAGATGTTTACCCGCGAGGAAGGCCGGCGTCGCCTCGAACCGCTGCTGGAGGGCCTCATTGGCGAAGCGATGGTGATGGACTTCACGCAGGAGGAATTGCGCGACGCATTCGAGAAGAAGCTCAGCCAGTGCCAGTGGAACTTTAAGAAAGGAGCCGACGCTAACCATGAATGATCAACCTGTGATCCGCACCCAGGGTCTGACGCGCTACTTCGGCGCGAGGCCGGCGGTGTATGAACTGAACCTGGAGGTGCCGCGTGGCGGGGTCTTCGCGCTGCTGGGCCGCAACGGCTCCGGCAAGACCACCACCATCCGCATGTTGCTGGGCCTGCTCGCCCCCACGCGGGGTGGGGGCACCATCCTCGGCTACGACATTCGCGCGCTGCCGCCGGAAGCCCGGGCGCGCATCGGTTACCTGACCGAAGAACACCAGCTCTATGGCTGGATGAGCGTGCGGGAATGCGGCGATTTCCAATCGCGCTTCTATCCCGCCTGGAACGAGAAGATCTTCCGCGGCATCATCGGCCACTTCGGTCTGCGGCCCGCCGCCCGGGTGAAGAGCCTGTCCCGCGGCGAGCGGGCCGGCCTCTGCCTGGCATTGACGCTAGCTCCCGAGCCCGAGCTGCTCATCCTGGATGACCCGGCCATCGGCCTGGACCCGGTAGCACGCCGGTCGCTCATCGAGTCAATGGTCTTCCTCACGCGCCGGTCAGATCGGACCATCTTCTTCTCCTCGCACCAACTGCCCGACGTCGAGCGGGTAGCGGACTACATCGCCGTGCTCGACCACAGTGTCCTGCGTGCCTGTTGTCCCCTGGAGACCTTTCGCAACAGCGTGCGGCAGGTGCGGCTCCGCTTCCCCGGCACTCCGCCTCCCGTCCCGAAAATCCCCGGCCTGCTGCAAGCCGTCCGGTCCGAAGGCGAACTGCGCATCACTTGTGTCCACTACAATGGTGCCACGGAAGCCGCCCTGCGCGCACTCATCCCGTCAGAGATGGAGCCGGCGCCCATCACGCTGGAGGACGCCTTCATCAGCTACCTCGGCGACCGGGGCGAAAAGTCATTCATCCTTTCAGAAACGGAGGCATAATCATGAAGACGCTCTTACTAAAAGAACTCCGGGAGAATGTGAAGGTGGCCGCGCTGGGGCTGGTCATCTATACGCTGCTACTCTTGGGGCAGTATAGCCGCCCTGACCAGTCGCCACGCGACCTGGGGCGACTTCTGACTGATGGGGACTTTCTGACGAGCACCACCTGGTTCTGTGGCCTCTTTGGTGCCGTGCTCGGCTGGCTGCAAATCCACAACGAGCGGCGCCCCGACCTGTGGGCTTTCCTGTGTCATCGGCCCATTACCCGCACCACGATCTTCCTCGCCAAGGCCATTGCCGGACTTTGCCTTTACGTGCTGGCGGCGGGCCTGCCACTGTTGGGTTACATCGTTTGGGCGCGGCTGCCGGGGCATGTGGCGGCACCGTTCGAGTGGCTTATGGTGCGGCCGGCGGCCACCTGGTTTCTAGCCGGCTCTGTCTGCTACTTCGCCGGCATGTTAACCGGGCTGCGGCAAGCGCGGTGGTACGCCAGCCGCGGGCTGGGTCTGGGCGTAGCCGTGATCGTCTTCGTCGCCCTCATCGAAACGACGGCTTTCTGGCAGGGCCTCGCTATCCTGTTCCTGGCCGCGGCGATTCTCATTACGGCGGTCTGGTGCGGGTTCGGCAGCGACGGCTATTGCGAAGGCCAGCCGGTGTGGGGCAAGGCCGCCCTGACGGGCATCCTTCTTGCGGGCAGCGTAGTGGTGGCTACCGCAGTGGGTCGGTTCCTGACTAACCTGGTTCCGAGGAGGGACACTTTCTACACGAAGTCCTTTTATGCCATGAGCCAAACCGGTGCGGTCTTCCGGGCGACTGTGAAGGTGGTCGGGCCAGCGGAGAAGATGCGCTTTGTGGCCGAGCCGCTTCTGGGTGCCGGGATCAGTCTGGTAACCAACCGCACGGAGTTCTACACCCAATGCGCCAAGGGAACCAAGTTCGACGTGGACCACGACGACCGGCCCCACCCAAGTGCTTGGATGCTGGCGGACGGTAGCTTGTTCAGCGCCTGGCATTACACTGCTGATGAGGTGTGGTACTACTGGGACCGCTACGGACGCCTTGTTGGTTATGATCGGACCACGCGCCGATGTGTCGGCAGCCTGGGGCCAAAAGGATTCGCCCGGAATGTCGAGGGGAGCGGGGACCGGTTCAACCTCCGAACCGGAGGCACGCACCACCGCATTCTGTCCACCGCAACGACGGCCTTCCTGGTGGACATCGAGCAACGCACGACCACGCCGATCTTCACCACGTCGGAGGACGATCCGATTCTGGCCGTCCAGGAAGTCGTATTCAATAACCGCGACTGGGAGTACACCGCCGTGGTCACCAGGAAGTCTATCCACCTCCTGACGAGGGAGGGCAAGCAGGTGTGGGAAACGCCTTACGAGCCGGGTTACCCGGACTACGTCCTGATCGACGTGTATTTCCTTGAGCCGCCGGGCCAATACGGGCTGATGATTACTCCGTCAGTCCAGGCAAAAGAGCGGGCGAAAGGAAAGCTGCCCGTACGTATGAGTTGGCTCGCCGGAGACCAGGGCATTGTCCGGAGCGTCGATTTGCCCGACCTGCCTGCGGTGAGATTCGATTCGGGAGAGAGCAAGTTAGTGATGGGTGCCGTAATGCCGCCGCCATTGCTGGCGATGATGCGCCTCTCAACGCGCGATTCGGCCCCAGAGGAGTTCCCGCAGACCATGTTGCTGATTAGTGGGGCAGTCGCACTGCTGGTGTGCCTGCCAATCGGCTGGTGGCTTGGGCGGCGGTATCGCTTTTCCCTGGCGGCGCAAGTGGGGTGGGCCATGTTCCATCTGATCTGCGGCGTGCCCGGGCTGCTGGCGTTTCTGAGTGTGCAGGAATGGCCCGCGCGCGAAGCCTGCCCCAACTGCAAGAAGCTCCGAGTAGTGGATCACGCCCAGTGCGAGCATTGCGGCGCACCCTTTGCCCCGCCCGAAAAAACCGGCACGGAGGTCTTTGCGCCATTAGGGGCCAAGGCGGAACCACAGGCCGCGGGCTGAATCCGCCCGTACTATTATCCATCTTTCGAAATCGGGGCAACGCCTGCCTGGACACGGCACATCTACGCACGGGCGCATCCGGTCAGTACCACCAGCTCCGTCTCCCCTGAAATCCGAAATCCGAGGCCCGAAACCCGAAGGAAGCCCGAAATCCGAAGTCCGAAGAAGAGGGTGGAACTGCGGGCGGGCAGTTTCCGAGGCGGGCAACCTTTCGAGTTTTGGGCTTCGGATTTCTTTCGGGTTTCGGGCCTCGGATTTCGGATTTGGGAGGCTCGCGTGTGGGGGTACCTGCAAGCTGCACCCCCACCGCCCGCCCAACATTCCCCGGGCTTGACCTTTTCGTCAGATAGGGCACATTATGCGGCCTGATTCCAAATCGGAGGTTGTAGCTGCAGCCCCGTTGATACGGGGCACGTATCGCGCGAGTTTGCATTTGCAGCTACATTAGCCCGGTTTAGCACAGATTTATTATGCAGCATATACGCAACATCGCCATCATCGCCCACGTCGATCACGGCAAGACGACACTCGTGGATTGCCTGCTCAAGCAGTCAGGCACCTTCCGCGCCAACCAGGCCATTTCCACCGAGGAGCGCATCATGGACTCGATGGACCTGGAGCGTGAAAAGGGCATCACCATCAAAGCCAAGAACGCCGCATTCAAGTACAAGGATTACCATGTGAACATCGTGGACACCCCCGGCCACGCGGATTTCGGCGGCGAGGTCGAGCGCATCATGAACATGATCGACGGGGTGCTGCTGGTGGTGGATGCCACCGACGGCCCGCAGGCGCAAACGCGCTTCGTGCTGCGCAAGGCCCTCGAAGCCGGCGCCAAGCCGATTATCGTGATCAACAAGATTGACCGCGAGAATTCCAATCCGCATCGGGTGCTGGACGAAGTGTGGGACCTGTTCGTCTCGCTCCACGCCACGGACGAGCAGATGGACTTCCCGGTGATTTATGCGAGCGCCCGGGATGGCTACGCCAAGACCGATATCACGCACGTGAGCGGCACGATGGAGCCGCTGTTCGCTGCCATCATCAATTACATTCCACCGCCCCGGGCGCACGCGGGCACGGGGTTCCGGCTGCTGGCCGCGAACCTGGATTACTCCGATTATCTGGGCCGAATTGCCTTCGGCAAGATTTACAGCGGCAAGGTCAAGGTGGGGGACACCTCCGTCTGCATCCACGGCGACGGGCGTAAGACCACGGCGAAGATCACGGCCATTTTCCATTTCGAGGGTCTGAAGCGGATTGAAGTTACCGAGGCGCACGCGGGCGACGTGGTGGGTCTGACCGGCTTCGACGATGTGTTCATTGGCGAAACGATTACCGACTCGGTGGATCGCGCCCCGTTGCCGTTCGTGCCGATTGACCCGCCGACCATTCAAATGCAGTTCGCCGTCAATGACAGCCCCCTAGCCGGCATCGATGGTCAGCTTGTCACTGCCCGCCATATCTGGGAGCGGCTGGTGAAGGAAGTCCGCACGAATGTCGCTTTGCGCATCGCGCAGACGGAAGCGCCGAACATCTTTAACGTGAGCGGTCGCGGCGAAATGCAAATCGCCATTCTCGTCGAGCAGATGCGCCGGGAAGGTCACGAGGTGCTGGTGTCGCGTCCCGAAGTGATTTACCGGAAGGACGCCAACGACAAACTGCTGGAGCCGATCGAGCAGCTCTTTCTGGAAATACCCAAGGACGCCATGGGCGTGGTGCTGGAGAACCTTGCCGGTCGCAAGGGCGAAATTTCCGCCATGGACCATCACGGGGACCAGGTCAGCATCGAAGCGCTGATCCCGACCCGCGGGTTAATTGGCTTCGAGACCGATCTCGTCAACCAGACGCGCGGCCTTGGGGTGATGAGCCATCTCTTTCATGAGTATGGCCCTGACCGCGGCGAAATCGCCGCGCGTAAGAACGGCTCGCTCGTGAGCATGGAAGCCGGGACAGCGATGTCCTACGCCCTGAACATGATCCAGGAACGCGGCCGGCTGATGGTGGAGCCGGGCGACGCGATCTACGCCGGCATGATTGTCGGCGAGAACGCGCGGGAAAACGATATTCCGGTAAATCCCTGCAAGGCGAAGAAGCTGACCAATATGCGCTCAGTGGGCGACGGTAAAGGCATTCAGCTCAATCCGCCGCTGAAGATGTCCTTGGAGCGCGCCCTGGAGTATATCGGGCCGGACGAATATGTGGAAGCCACGCCCAAGAACCTGCGCCTGCGGAAGAAGATCCTCAATGAGGTCCAGCGCAAGCGGGCTGCGCAAAGCCGCACCGCGCGAGTCGTGGCCGAATAGAACTGCTGGCCTCGTCGGGGCGGAGCGTCGGTCTCCGACCCGGCGCGCTCCGGCAAAGCCGCACCGCGAAATTCGTGGCCGAATAGAGCCCTTGCCCCTGCTGCCAGGCTGGCAGCAGGGGGCAAAAACTCCGGCGCCCGATCAGGGGGCGACGCCCGTTCCCTCGCAGGCCGGGCAGGCGGCTGGGGCGTGGCGGATCAGGTGATAGATGTAGTCTTTGAGCTTGGCTCGACGCATCTTAAGCTCCTCGATTTCCTGATCCGTAGCGAAATCGATTTCCTCTTCGATGCGATAGATCTCGTCGTCCAGCCGGTGATACTCGTCGAAAATATTCCGAAAGTGGTCGTCAGACCCCTTGAGTCGCCGGATAGTTTCACGATGTTCCGGAAACTCTCGCAGGATTGGATGATGAAGGTCCATGGGAACGGTCTCCAGTTATTCAGCCTTTCAGCCGATGTTGCTTGTTGACTACGGCCGCGTAAGGGTGGAATCGAGCCGGCAAACGCTGCTCCTCGCTCTGGAGCATTACGCCGGCCAGTCGGGCCGGTGGGTCCGCTGCGCGGCCGTTGGGATTGGCCAGCCAGCAACCGGTTAATTCACGCTTCGTCTGCAATTCCATTCGCGGTCCCGCCACAGGTGGCGGTTCGGGGTTAATCTAGTCAAGACCTGCTCGCAGTAAAGCCTTTCTTTTGGAATTTGTTGCGGGCGGGCGCACGGCAGATTTCTTCGGGGTGGGCGGCGGACTCTCATTAACACCCCGCTTCAGCGGGGTGGGTGTGGCACGCGAACCAACTCCACAACCGCTTCAGCGGTTTACGGTGGTGGGTAAACCGCTGAAGCGGTTCCGACGCCGAGACCCTCGCCCACACCCCACTCAAGTGGGGTGTTAATGAGAGGCAG
>CAIWJG010000143.1 GCA_903912925.1 uncultured Verrucomicrobia subdivision 3 bacterium
AGCCGGTCTGGCGCGCCACCGCCCTGCCCGTTGGCTTGCCAATCCTGGCCCTCGCCGGCTAAAGCCGGGACTCCGAACCAACAACTCGCGAATGCGCCCGTTCGCATCTCGGGGGGCAATCAAGCCGCGCCAGAATCAAGGACGGGGCGACTGCCCCGGTCACCCACCACTTTCAGTCATCCGGCAGGCAATATAAGGTTGGTAATTGGCAATAGGGTTGTAGCTGCTTTTGCGCTCGTGGCGGAAGCTGCCTGAGCTATAATTCAACCACTCTGCTATGCGCTTTTTGCCCGAAGAGGTTGAGAATCGGCGGGAGTTCTTCCGCGCCACGGCGCGCTATGGTCTGCTGGCTCTGGTCGGAGCGGCGACCTGGCTGGCCGCGCGACCGCGCGGCCCGCTTGGGCAGCGTTGTGTAAACCAAGGCATTTGCAGCAGTTGCGGGGTCTTCGCGGAGTGTGGCCTGCCCCAGGCGCTCTCCGCCAAGCAAGCGAAGGAGAGAGCTTGATATGAAGAAGCAGAAGCAAAGCATCACCCGCCGCGATTTCCTCAAAGAAGCCGCGGGAGGTGCCGGCATAATTGCTGTGGGCAGCGGCACCTTCGCCGCGTCGGTTGGACTCGCCCGCGGCGCCAGCGCCGGCAAGGACGCCAACCCCTTCGCCTATGACGTGGAGCGGCTGCGCAAGACCGACCCAAAACTGATTCATTACGAGCAAGTTGCCCATTTCAGCAGCCCCGGCCCCGACCCGCGCCGTATCGTCATCGGCCCCGAGGACCGCGTGTATATCGCCGCGGGCAATGCAGTGAGTGTGCTCGCCACTGACGGTACCCGCATCAGCGACATTGACCTCGGCACCTCGGCGCGCTGTGTGGCGGTCGCCGGTGATGGGGCCGTTTATGCCGGCGCACGTGATCACGTGGAAGTGTTCGACGCGAAGGGCAAGCGTCTGGCCACCTGGGAATCGCCCGGCAAGCGGACTTGGTTTACCGGCCTGGCGGTCGGCGAGAACGACGTCTTCGTGGCGGATGCCGGCAACCGGGTCGTGCTGCGTTACGACAAATCCGGCAAGCTCGCCGGTCGCATTGGCGAGAAGAACAAGGAACGGAACGTCCCCGGCATCATCATGCCCAGCCCGTATCTCGACGTGAAGCTGGCGCACGACGGTCTGCTGCGCCTGAACAACACTGGGCGCCACCGCGTGGAGGCCTACACTCCCGCGGGCGACTTGGAGTCGTCGTGGGGCAAGCCTTCCGGTGCCATCGAAGGCTTCTGCGGCTGCTGCAACCCAATCGGCCTGGCAGTGCTGCCGGACGGGCGCTGCGTGACGTGTGAGAAGGGAATGCCGCGGGTAAAGGTCTATTCGCATGATGGCGTCTTCGAATCAGTCGTCGCCGGTCCGGAAACCTTCCCCGAGAACGCCAAAGCGACCTTTGTGAAAGGCGCCGAGGACTGCCGATTGGGCGGCCTGGACGCCGCGGTGGATTCGCAACAACGCATCTACATTCTTGACCTCGTGACCAACGAGGTGCGGGTGATGAAGCACAAGGCGTGAATATGAGATCCGAAATCCGAAAACCGAAATCCGAAGGAAATCCGAAATCCGAGGCCCGAATCCCCGAGGCCAGTGGGAGACTATTCGGTTTTCGGCCTTCGGATTTCCTTCGGTTTTCGGTTTTCGGCTTTCGGATTTGAACTACCCCTCATGCCCTCTTCCGCCCCAACCCCCTCACCTCTATCGCGGCGCCAATTCCTGCGCGACGGCACTCGCGCCGCTGCCCTCACAGGAGTGGGCGGCTTGCTGGGCGTGATGGTCGGACGGAGCAGTGCCAAGGGCACCGTATGGCAGATCGATCCGATGAAGTGCGTGCGCTGCGGCAACTGCGCCACGTCCTGCGTCCTCGAACAGTCCGCCGTCAAATGCGTGCACGCCTTCGCCATCTGCGGCTACTGCCAGCTTTGCACCGGCTACTTCGAGCCCGAGCCAAACGACCTGAACACCGGCGCGGAGAACTGCCAGTGCCCCACCGCCGCCATCAAGCGGACTTACGTCGAGGATCCCTACTACGAATACACCATTGACGAGCGGCTGTGCATTGGCTGCGCCAAATGCGTCGAGGGCTGTAACCGTTTCGGCAACGGCTCGCTCTTCCTGCAAGTGCGGCACGACCGCTGCGTCAACTGCAACGAATGCGCCATTTCCAAGGTTTGCGCCGGCGACGCCTTCCGCCGGGTGCCGGCCGATCAGCCCTATCTGCTGAAGACGACCGGCCATTGAAATGAAGGTAGCAGGCAGAATGCAGAAGGCAGAAGGCACAAGCCCGGGCGCAAGCGACCGGTGCAGGCAAGCCCTTGGCTATTTGCTATTGGCAATTGGCTATTCCCCCACCCGCGCAGCCTCGGGAGGTAAATCGCCAATCGCCAATCGCCAATGGCCGACCTGGCTGTGCGCCTTCGTGCTCTTCGCGATGCTGGCTGGCGTCGCCCTCGCGGAGCAGCGTTTCCCGCCCCCGGACTTCGAGAGCGGTCACAAGCTGCCGATCACGACGACGCCCCCGGCGCGGGCAATCTACTTCCAGTACCTGGACGTGGCGGTGCTCGCCGCCTGCCTCGGGCTCGGAAGCTGGCTGGTCTATAAGCCGCGCTCGCGCAAAGGCCTGGTGGCGCTCTCCATTTTCTCGGTGCTCTACTTCGGATTCTGGCGCAAGGGATGCGTCTGCGCCATCGGCTCCTTGCAGAACGTCGCGCTCGGCCTGTGCGACCGCGGCTACGCGGTACCGGTGACGGTGAGCGCGTTTTTCGTGCTGCCGCTGGTGTTTGCGATTTTCGGCGGACGGACGTTCTGCGCCGCCGTCTGCCCGCATGGCGCGCTGCAGGATTTGGTATTGCTCAAGCCGATAAAGCTGCCGCCCTGGCTGGAGCAGGC
>CAIWJG010000144.1 GCA_903912925.1 uncultured Verrucomicrobia subdivision 3 bacterium
AGATGCGTCCCTGCGCGACTGCCTTGTGCGGGCGGGTGTGGCCCTGGACCCGATCCGAAACCCGGGCCGGGCTCTCTTCGACGCCGACCGCCGAGATCAGCCGTTCGGGCCGTAAGGGCACCCTTGAAAGCAGTTGGATCGCATTCTGTTTGTTGCTTCCCGCATTCGGCTTCGGTTATAGATGGGGCCATGACATCGCTAACCTCCTTCTCGCGCCGCCGCTTTCTGGTACAGGCTGCCGTAGTTTCCTCAGTTCCGTTCATTCTCGCCAGCCGGTCGGCGCAAGCCGCGCCGAGCGAGCGGATCAACCTCGGCTTCGTCGGACTCGGGGTGCAGGGCAGGGGACTGATGGGCGGATTCCTGGGTCACCGAGAGGTGCAGGTCCTCGCCGTCTGCGACGTGGACACCCACCGCCGCGAGGATGGCCGAAAACGTGTGGAGGGCTTCTACGCCAAGCAGACCGACCGCGGTTCGTTCAAGGGTTGCGCTGTCTTTGAGGATTTCCGCGAGCTGGTGGCCCGGCCGGATATTGACGCGGTGGTGATCGCGACACCTGACCATTGGCATGCCCTGATCTCCATCGCCGCCGCTGAAGCTGGCAAGGACATTTACTGCGAGAAGCCGCTGTGCAAATCCGTGCACGAGTCGCGCGCCATCATCAAGGCGGTGCGTAAGAAGGAGCGCGTCTTCCAGGTCGGGTCAATGCAGCGCTCCATGCGGGAATTCCGCGTCGCCTGTGAGCTGGCCCTCAATGGCGTCCTCGGCAAGATAGATCACATTGATGTCACCGTGGGCGGACCGGCGGTCCCGTGCGACCTGCCCGAGGAAGCGGTCGAGCCGGGCCTGAACTGGGAATTTTGGCTCGGCCCCGCGCCCAAGCGGCCCTACAACTCAGTGCTCAGTCCTCGCGGCGTGCATAACGACTATCCCAATTGGCGGCACTATCGGGAATATGGTGGCGGCGCAGTCACCGACTTTGGCGCTCACCATTTTGATATCGCGCAATGGGGGTTGGGCATGGACGGCTCCGGCCCCTGCGAGTTCACTCCGCCTGCCGACTGGCAGACGGCCCAGAGCGGCGTGCGCATGCGTTATGAGAGCGGGATCGAACTGATTCACGCCCGCGTGCCGGGCCACAACGACATTACCTTCTATGGCAAAGACGGTGTGGTGCAGGTGGACCGTGGCCGGATCGAGGTGACCATTGGCGGTCGGGTCATTCCCAAAGGTGGGGGGCCCCTGAGCCTCCAATTGAACCACCTGGAGAAGGAATTCCTGCCCAACCCCAAGGTCCAGCTCTATCGCAGCAACGATCACCTGACCGATTGGCTCACTGCCATTCGCAGCCGGAAGAAGCCGATCTGCGACGTCGAGACCGGCGCCAGCACTGCCAATCTCTGCAACCTGGTGAATCTGGCCTACTATCACGGCCAGCCGATGAAGTGGGACCCCGCGCGCGAAGAATTTGTCGGCGGCACCGGGGATAAGGCGTGGCTGGATGTAGCGCATCGCGCCCCGTGGCAGGTGGGATGAACCACCGAATGCGATAGCTAAGAGTCAGCACCCTGGCTTGGCGCTTTTCGAATGCCAAACCTCCGGCGCATCTCGGCCATGCCACCGCACGGTAGTAGCGTAAGCCTCCGGCTTGCGTTGTCCAGGCAAGCCTCTGGCTTGCCTGAACCAGCCGCGCATCTACCGCCCAGCTCGTCAACCCGGAGGGTTGGCGGACTAGGCAAGCCGGAGGCTTACCCTACTAATCAAATCCGCAGTAAAGCAAAGCCATGAAATCAGCCATGCCACCACACGGTAGTAGCGTAAGCCTCCGACTTGCGTTGTCCAGGCAAGCCTCTGGCTTGCCTGAACCAGCCGCGCATCTACCGCCCAGCCCGCCAACCCGGAGGGTTGGCGGACTAGGCAAGCCGGAGGCTTACCCTACTAGTGAAATCCGCAGTTAAGAAAAGCCATGAAACCACATTCTCCTCTCGTAGCGGTTCTTAGTCTGGTTGCCCTTGTGTCATCCGTGGCGGCGGCCGCTGCGGGCGACGAGGCAGGCTTCCAGCGCATCTTCGACGGCAAGACATTAGACGGCTGGCAGGCGCCGGACATGAGCTATTGGTCGGTGGAGGATGGTGCCATCACCGCCAAGATCACCAAGGAGCACCCCTGCAAAGTGAACCAGTACCTGGTGTGGCAAGGCGGCGACCTGGCTGATTTCGAGCTGAAGATCACCTTCCGTATGGGAGGCTCGCCCGGCATCAACGGCGGGTTTCAGTTCCGCAGCCGGCTGCTGCCCGACCATGACATCGCCGGCTACCAGATGGACAATAACCTCAACACCGACTGGCTCTGCCGCTTATACGAGGAGCATGGGCGGGAGACCCTGGCGATGCGCGGCGCCAAAGCCGTGATCGCGCCCGACGGCAAGATTACCCGCAGCCGGATTGAGGGAGCGGACGGCCCTGCCAATTTCAAACTTGAAGACTGGCACGAGTACGACCTGCTTTGCGTCGGCTCGCACCTCACGCTCAAGGTCAACGGCCTGCTGGTGGCGGAGGTGATAGATGACGATCCGCAGCGCCAGGCCTTTGCCGGCGTCCTCGGGCTGCAACTCCATAGCGGCCCGCCCATGACCGTGCAGTTCAAGGACATCCTCCTCAAGGTCCTCAAACCCGCCAGCGCCGCGCCTAAACGCGCGCCTTCGAGCGCGGAGGCGAAGCCAGCTCAGGCCGCCATTCCGCGTGTCAATGACAAGACCCTGGTGGCCTGGGTTGCTCCCGCCGATCTCGCCCAGCGGGGCGGCAGCGCGTTGACGATTCAAGACGCCCAGGCCCACTTCGACGGTATCATCTTCGGCGAGCTTACCCCCGCGAAGTGGATGCCTGGCAGCGATGCTTACCACCGCACCCGGAGAGCGCAGGGGAGCTGGCCCGCCGAGACCGCCGATAGCAAGACCTTCGTCCAAATGGCCATCGCCTACCATGGCCGTGACGTCACGCTTTACCGTAACGGGACCGAATACGCCCACTACACTATGTCGGAGCCGCCGCAGGCCTTCGGCCCGGAGGCAGTGGTGTTGTTCGGACGGCGGCACCTGGAGGCGGGCTTGCTTCTCCGTTTGGTTGACAAAAGCGAGTTTTGGGTTCATTTTTTGAAATCATGAAAAAGACGCCAGACGACAAGCACCAAGTAGCAGCGGCGCTCATTAAGTATCGCGAGCAAGAGGAGAAGGCGGCAGCGGCCAAGGTTGAGAATAAGCCCAAGGCGACGCAACCGCCATTCTATCCCCAGCCACCAAAGCGCGTACGCTTTGGCAAAACGCAAATATGCAGCAAGTCCACTCCAGCCGAAACTGCGGCACTGCTCAAGAAGTTCAGCGAGGAGCACCCCAAGTAGCACCGCTGCAATGGTCTTCACAGAGGCGAACTTATATGGCTGAACCCAAGATCAAGACCATCCAAGCCCGCTTCGGATTTGCGGACCCGGATATTAAGAAGCTCGAGCACAACGAAATTATCAAATGGCTGGATGCCAATATTGAGGACGTTTTGATGCTGGTGCTATCACTGCCGCACCGGCCTAAAAACGTGCGAACAGAGTGGGAGCCATTAGTGCGGATGGCCGTGGACGGAGGGCAGTTCATTGGTTATGCAGATTTAGCAGCATGGGCGGAAAGGGCCGAACGACCGGCACTCTTTGAGGCGAAGACTGCGATTGACTCACTGGGGGAATTGTTTCGCCAGTTAAGCATGTACCGGGCCGGTTATTTTGACGGATGGACCGTCACGAAACTGCCATTCATAGTGGTTTGTCCAGATGACAGCGAGGCGGAGATAATCCGGGAGCAGGGATACTACTTCCTGAAATACGACCCCAAAATGACTTTCGCAGCGGGCGGCGTTTGATTCAGGCAATGATCCATTCAACATCAGGGAAACGCTGTTCCAGAATAGCCTCAGCCTCCTCCACAGCTCCCGCAGCGGTGGGCGCTATCAGGTTGACCCGGATGATGGCGCCATCCCCGAAGGGATCGACATATTTAAGCTGGTACGGATCGTTCCAGACGACCTTGGCGCAACATGTGATGGGCTCCTCGTGAGGTTGCTGAACGGAGAGTGCGGTCATGCGGGATCGGCTATCAGGTGAAGTCATATATGTATGAAGGTTTATTGTCGAGTTGAGGAGGACGAAGTTGAGCATGATGACTCGGGTCGCTATATCCCGGGCATCAGGGCGACATGCTACAGATGCGGCCATGAAACCACATGCTGCGGCACCAGTGACGGCAGTCGAAAGCGATGCCTTTGGCTCATGCGAGAGCAGTGCCCCGAAGGCGAGAGCAATTACTACGAGGAAGATCCAGGCTGACTAGCCACTCGCTCAGCCTCATATCCAAGTCCCCACAGTTTATAAAGCCAGGCCGAGGTCTGCCAATAGCCCTTCGGAACCCGCTGTTTATCCGCGCTGGGAGGCACCTCTCTGCCCCTTGTTACGAAGGTGCGGATATGGGCCGAAACCTTCAATAAAGTCGCCCGCATTTCCCGCGCGCTCCGCCGCAATTCCCGCTCTGAAACCTTCGGAATTCCCGACCCGCGACGTATTGGGGGGCGCGCAGCTTTTGGCTGGCGATGTGTTTTTCTCTTGATTTTCATGGAATGTCTTATTTAGTTTGCGATGATGAATACGAAAATCGGACCGCAGGCGAGGCTTCGCCGGATGCGGCGGATGTTTGAAAAAGTGAGAGGCATTCTGGTAGAGGATTACGAGCACTTTACGAGGCTGGGTGCCGCCACGTCCCTGAGTACAACTGCTCATACGTCGGCGAAACCGAGCGGGCAGCCAATCCCAGGATCGAATTAAACGCCGTCATCGGATAGAAGCGACGGTTGAACCTAAAGACGTACTCATTAAGGTACGCCTGCAAGTGATGCGGCTCGATCCGACCGTGATGGGTGCCGAGAATCCATGTTTTCAGATTGGAGAAAACCAGGTGAATCATGGGCAAAGGGGCATCCAGTTTCTCGGGATCGCCGCTAACGACCATGGGATCATGCCGATAGCCAAGGTCAGGCAAGCATTGGTATCGGGCAAATCCATCGGTTCGTATCAGTGAGCCTTGGGTGACATTTTCGGTAATGAAAGGAATCAATTCCGGGCTGTGGCGCGACTCAATCATACGCAGCCGGAGCCTGCCCGCATAGACGAGCTTCTTGAGCGGGATGCCTCCTTCGTGGGCTTGGCAGTGCTTCGCGGCGCGATCTTCCGCATCTTTACGCGGACGAACCTCGACGGCCCCCATGACCGTGGCCATGAGATGATGGCCCGAGCCTACGCCGCGGGCCTTACCGCCGATGAAGGCTTCATCCAGCTCCACGGGATATTCACCCCCGATACTGTCGCGCTCTGGCCGCACCATGCTGGCGAGGAGTTTATGGAGTATCATAAAAGCCGTTTCGTTCCTTTTCAGGCCAAGCTGGCGCTGGAACTGTAGGGCTGACTGACCCGGTGTTTGGGTTGTGACCAAGTATGCCGCCCAAAACCAGGTCGAGAGTGGCATATGGGTCGATTGCATCACCGTCCCGGCGGTGAGCGAAGTATTCACCTTGCATTGGCGGCAGCGGAGCACGACAGAGGATCTAGTGCGAAAGCGGTAAGGCTCACCGGCTGCCCCCCGGCCGTATAGCCATTTATGCACCGCAAAATACAGATCGACCTATTGGATGTTGATGTTTGGTCACTCATGCGTGATAAGCCTTCACCGCCGCCCGGAATCACCGTGGATGGCCCCATCGGACCAGCAATTCGCATTATGGACGAGATGGGGGCGCCGGGTGAG
>CAIWJG010000145.1 GCA_903912925.1 uncultured Verrucomicrobia subdivision 3 bacterium
AGTTCCAGCACACTGTGTCAAGTGGCGCATTCAGAATCCTACAGCTTTTCGTATTGTAATGTGTTTTCGCAAGTCGTTCTGGTTAAGGTGTGTGCAAAATATCCAACCCAATCTGACATGCTTGATTATCGTAACCAGTTGCTGTTGCGCGGCTTATAACCGGACGGTAGTGATGAAATATAGAGAAAAGATGTGGGTAATGCGCAGGATTAAGAGGGCAATGGAGACGGTAGGAATTGGGGACGTAAAGGAATGGTTTGAGAGTAACGGAAAGCCGACGCTGTTAAGCAAGAGAAAGAAAGCGTTCGCAATCGGAAAGGCTTAAAAGGAACATATATTGCATGAACTTTATATGGGTAAATCCCGATCAATTCAACACCCTAGAGTCCCCCCCCCCTTTATGTTGAGAGTCCCCTTCTTGTGTTGGGAGTGCATCTTCCTTGTGTTGATAGTTCGAGCCTGTCTCCTTGACCATTGGCATGTCCAAGATGACCCGGTCCGGTTCGACTTGCGTGTGCAAGTGAGGCGCGCGCCAGTGCTGGCTTCGCCAACCGGTTTGGATTTTATCGAAGCCCGAGCCTGCCCGCTCACCGCCGCCCATCATTTGAAACATTTTCTGCAACGCCTTATTGCGGCACTCGCTGACGCCGCCCCGGCGCAATTGTTCCACTGCCACGAGCAGCCGCCCGGGGTTGGCCAATACAAAATGATCCGAGTAACGCTGAATCACGATGCCGCCAGGGGCGGAATAGTCCGCGTGAATAACGGCATTGACCAACGCTTCACGCACCGCTTCATGCGCTGGCGTTTCGTCTTTCCGGACGCCGCCTTCAAGCTGAAAGGGCACTTTTAAGTCTCGCGTCAATCTCGGCCAAACACGCTGGAAGAACTGAAACAGATTTGCTTCCCATGTTCCATCGGGATAGAGGCGATCCGTCCACCGGACGCCTTCCTCCAATTTTTCCTGATAATCCACAAAATAGTTCAAAGCTGCCTCCGGGGCGCAAATGCTCTGAACTTTGCCAAACATCAATAACCCCGCCAAACTCAGCCCGCTCTTGCCTGTGGCGCGATCAGTTCCCCATCCGTCGAGTTTTTCCATCAGCAAGCGTGTTTCCAGAGCGAGCCACGGATGCCCCGGCTTAATCGCCGAAAAACGTTGGCGGTATTGCGCGATGGAGTCCGCATCCAAGTTGTCCAGAGTGAATGCTTCAAGAATGCGATGATCGGCGGGCAGCGGATCGGCGTCGGCCAGCATCCGTCGCACTTCATGTGCAGCCCATAAGGCTGCCAGTCCAGCCGGGGGAAACCGGCGATGGTAAATGACGATGAACCGTCCAGTTATAACCGACGTGGGAAGGGGCGACCCGACCCGCGAAAGCTCGGTAGTAAAAGTCCTGGCCAGAGCAGGGCAAGCAACATCTCCAGGCCGCAGCATAAAGCGAATGCTGCAGCTTCGTTACACACCCACGCGATCTGGATTGTGGGACATGTGATTGCCGAGCCACTGAGAAGATGGCGAAGGCAGAACCAGCAATGAAGGCACCGTCAAATGCAGTTGTTGGAATCACCGGAGTAGGGGCAGCGGCATGGAGTGAGAGGATTGGCAGAGTAAATTGGGGACCCTCTGAGGTTGGCGGGTAGGACTCGCAGCTTGATGGGATAATGAATAAACCATTGGGCGACCCTCAGAGGCGCAGATGTGGCCATAGTAAGCAACGATCCAGCTGGACAATAGAACCGGAAGGGGAGCCAAGGGCCACTGGACTCACGGTGCGGATTTGAAATTCTCGGTGCCGCTTGGACGCAAGTCCCGATACGGAACCAACGCCGGGGATGAGAAGCCGCCAGTGACGGCCTATAAGCAGGAGCAGGAGCACTTGCGAAGGTGGCCGTGGCGTGAAGTGGGTTTGAAGCCGTACTGGGGAAAACCCGCCGTACGGAATTTTAGAGGGGGTGGAGGAAACGAAGTGCATGGCCTGATGACCTTTTGCCACAACACCCGAAAGGGCAGAAACATCGGAAGTCATTGGCCTAAACATGTTCGCGCCTCCACTCTACTC
>CAIWJG010000146.1 GCA_903912925.1 uncultured Verrucomicrobia subdivision 3 bacterium
AACTATGCACAAAAACTAGTTCGGAAGCCCAATGAAGACGGGGTGACGGCCCCCTGACGCTGGCCAGAGAGAACAAACGCTGCCAGCCGTCCTCATGGCCATAGCTCAACCGTCTCGATCACCCCTTTTCAGCGGACATCAAGCTACCCGCAAGAGTCTTGCGGTGACGCAAAAGGATCTGGCCATGACATCCGGCACGGGCTTGCGGTTCATTATCGAACTGGAAAAGGGGAAACCCACTTGCCAGCTCAGCAAGGTCCTCACCGTGCTCAATACGCTGGGCATCACGATAAAACTAACCCCGCCCGCGACCGACAAGAAACCGGGTCAAACCGCTAAAGAAGGTGTTTAAGCCATGCCACGGACGCTAGATGTTTACCTGCACCGGCACTTAATCGGAAAGCTCGTTCAGAATGACCATGGCCACCTGGTCTATGATTACGTCGCGAGCTGGTTAACCAATCCAACGGCAATTCCGCTGTCACAATTGTTACCGCTCACGAAAAAGCATCTCACCCGAAATGATTGCCGAGGATTCTTCGCCGGCGTTTTGCCCGATGAAAGCAAACGGGAGATCATTGCTCGCAATCTCGGAATCAGCGCCCGAAACGATTTCGCCATGCTGGAACGGATTGGCGGTGAGTGCGCCGGTGCCGTGACATTCATAGCGGAAGGAACGAGCCTTCCTGAGCCTGATAATGAATACCGCCCCCTGAGCGCTTCGGAGTTGGCTGATATTGTCAAGAAATTGCCCCGGCGTCCGCTCTTGGCTGGCGAAGAAGGCATCCGGCTTTCCCTGGCGGGAGCGCAGGACAAAATTGCCGTGCACGTTTCGGGCGGTCAGATTTCCCTCCCGCTGAATGGAGCGCCGAGCACCCACATTCTCAAACCGGCCATCGAGTGGCTTGAAGGCGTGGTCTTCAATGAAGCCCTGTGCATGCGTCTGGCCCAGGCGGTCGGCCTGGACACTGCGACAGTCGAGATCGGCAAGGTGGAGGGCATTGATTATCTCTTGGTGCAGCGATATGACCGAGCCTTGGCCCCGCAGTCGCCGGAAGGGCCAGAGCGTATCAGACGTGAACACCAGGAGGATTTTTGCCAGGCGCTGGGGATTGTGCCGGAACACAAGTATCAAAACGAAGGCGGGCCCTCCATCAAACAGTGTTTTGAGTTGGTCCGCGCAGCCTCTTCCACTCCGGTAATTGACCTGCAGGCGTTGCTCGACGCGGTCATCTTCAATTGGCTGATTGGCAACAACGACGCGCACGGTAAGAATTTCTCGCTCGTTTACCGCGGGGAGATCAGTTCCGGACTGCAAACACGTCTTTCACCACTCTACGATTTGATCAGCACGGTTTACTATCCGGAGCTTTCCGCGAAAATGGCAATGAACCTTGGCGGCGAGTATCTTGCTGAACGAATTGCGCCAGCGAACTTCGAACGCCTGGCTGAGGAGGCCGGCTTGGCCAAACCCATGATGAAGCGTCGAGTGTTGGAGTTGGCAGAAGCGGTCGTGTCAAAGCTGCCGACGGTCACAACCGACCATCCTGTTACGGTGGCTGTTGCGAAAGTGATTCAAAGCCGCTGCGAGCGGAAGATAACACGTTTCAAAGCATAACTGCCCGAGGGGAGGAGTATGCGAGAGACTTCTATGAATGTGCTTGGAAAGCGGCCGGATGGCGAGTTGCTTCCGGCGACCCCTGCTGTTTTTGGGGAGCTCCTGGACGTTGTTTGTGGAGGCAATGCTGACCGTATTGCCGGTGGATTCCAAGGTCAAATCTGTCCGCCCCCTGTGCTGGAAACGCCTGCGGGTCACTGGCCCGCTGTAAGCGCCACTTTGATCCAGGCCACCTCAAGTTGAAATGGGCCATCCTGCTTGTCGGAGATGAGGAATCCCACGGATGTGATTCTGGCCGCTTCCAGCGGTGGCTCACTCGACAGCACGCGTCCCCGGAACGTCGCGACGAACTGCCTGAACGGCAGGTGGTGTTCTTCCCATTTGTCTTTCTTTGTCGTGAAGCCGCACTGGTAGATCGCGCTATCAAAGCTAGGATCTGTGCGCGCGGTGAACTTGTAGCGCCGTCCGTCACCGCGCACGCGAATCACAAAGCTATCGCCGATTGCCAAATCATGGTGTGCAGGTAGCGAGCGCGCGGAGGCAAAACCGCCGTTGTTCTCGAGCGACACTTTCCCGTGGAACAGCGCAACGCCATTGGTCAGGCGAAAGCTGCTGGTGGATACGCCGCCCATCACGTCGTCGTTGACCACCTGCCAGGCGGCTGCGTTGGTGACGGTGTGGAAGTCGTAAACAGTTTTGTTAGCGGCGGCTTGAGCGATCATGGAAAATACCGTTACGAGGACGGCTGGAATCAAAAGTCTGCATGGGGTATCATAGTTCTCATAACTATGATATCCGTCAGAATCTAGCCAGAGGTGCCACGGGTGACCCTTACAATGTAAGGCAAAAACGGACACCCCGGCCGGATGCGGACACACCTCCGGCCGAAGCGAGTTGACGGAATCAATGGACCTCCCTTGGGAGGCAGAAGGCTAGATCAAACCGACTCCAATTCGGTGATCAGTTTGGGCAGGACGGACTCCTTGGCGAAGAGAGAGTGATTAAGGGGCGATCGCTGGCGGGAGCTTTGCTGAGCCTCATCACGCGCGCGCAGGATTTGCTTCACGACCACCTCAACTTCGCCGTGGTCTGCTGAATGGAAATGGGCTTCACCATTGGCCGCGGAGACAATTTCAGCGACGTGGCTCAGGCGCGGGCCGATGTAAAGCACGGGCGCACCGACTGCCATTATGTTGTAGATTTTACAGGGATGCACCAAGCCTACCATGGCATCGCCCATCACTACCGCGTGCAGATCCGCCGCAGACAGAGAGCCGGCAAGCTGATCCAACGGCTGGTACGGAAGACAGAGGATGTTGCCAGAGTGTCGAGTGTCGAGGGGCGAGGGGCGAGGGGGAGGTAGCAGTTGAAAGTCGAGGGGTGATGGAGCTCTGACCTCTGCCCCCTGCCCTCCGCTTTCTGCTTTCTGCTTTCTGCTTTCTTCCACTCCCTGCCGTATTTTGCGCCACTCGTTTCCTCCACCGACAAAGCAAAAGACAATGCTAGGGTCGGATGTAAGCTGCCGGGCCGCAGCGAGTAAAGTGTCCAGCGGATGCACCGGGCTGTGGTTGCCGGAATACATCACCACGAATTTCCCGTCCAGCCCGTGAGACCGGCGAAACCGTTCCCGCCCCTCGGGATCCCACTTCACCTCCGTGTCGTGCGACCAGGGCGGAATCACGGCCACTTTCGTGGGGGCGATTCCTTTGGCCACGATGCGGTCGCGCATGAACCGGTCGAGCGCGATGACCTTCTTCGCCTGCCGCAAGCTAAAGCGCGACATCCACTCCAGCAGCCGGGCAGCGAGCGACCCGTGGCGGAGCCAGCCGGCGGCGATGGCTTCGTCCGGGTTGAAGTCCATTACCCAGTAGAAGAAACGACTGCCGCGCAGCCAGGCTAGCGTGGCACCCAGGAAGGAAATCAGCGGTGGCGTGGTCAGCGCGACCACCACATCGTGCCTGGGCAGGAGCGCCACGCGCAAAGCGCACAGCGTGATGAAACTGGCAAAATCCGCGGCACGCCTCCACTTGGCGCCTTTCCCGAAACCGGTCGAGGCGACACGATAGATGCGAATGCCGCGCCACGTCTCGTGGCTGGGGAATTGCTCTTCCGGCTGGTCGTAGGCACGGCGGCTCGTCACGACCGTCACCCGGTGACCACGCTCTACCAGACGGAGGGCGACCTCGGTCAAATACTGACCGGTCGCCATCACGTCCGGGTGAAACGTTTGGTTGAGGAGGAGGAAGGTCAAAAGATCAGTGGACTGAGGGCCTGCGTGATAGGTTAAACAGCGTGGCGCAAAGGACCAGGAAGAGGAAGACGATCGAGTGCATCTGGAACGGGAAATCAAAGCGCGCATGGAGCAGGCAGCCGCTGAGCGCCAGCCACATCAACAGGACGAATCGCCCGCCACACTGAATGCCTCCCCGCGCAACCCAGCGCAGGACCACCGTCGTGAATGCCAGGGCGATTAACGCGCTGCCGACCCAGCCAAAGGTGATGCGCGTCTCCAGCCAGTCGTTGTGCAATTGGGCAGGCCATTCGGCAGCCAGGGAAGTCCGGTAGAGCTGAGAGACATTCAACCAAGTCCCAGGGCCAGTGCCGAAAACCGGGTAATCCGCCGCCATAGGGCGGAATGTGTCATACATTGCCTCCCTGCGCTGATGACCTTCGTGAATCGTGGCCATGCGCGGTTTCAGTGCTTTCCATCCCAGGGAGAAGCCCAGAACGAGCGCCCCGGCGAAGAATAGCGCCAGGACACCCAATGTGATTGTCCGTGTGCTCCGGTCCTGCCGGCGGTGAGCGGCTGAGAAGTACTGAGTTACCAGGAGAAACGGCGCTGCCAGGGCGAGCATCCCGACTGATATGAGCGCGCCGCCGCGGCTGGTGGAAATGATCGGGCACGCGGCCATAATAGCGCTGCACACGAGCAGGACATGGTGGCCGTTGCGCTTAAAGCCGTGCGACTGGTGGAGCACCCACCAGAATCCGAGGCAAACCGGCCAGAGAAGGTTGAAGTATTGGGAGGCGTTCGCGTAGTAGGCGTAGGGACCGAACTGAGTGTCGGCCGTCTTATGGATGTAAGGTCTGACGAGAAACAGCAACTTTCCCGACCCCTCAATCCGTTGAATAATCCCCTCCAGGCCCAGCAACCCGCCGTTGATCGCCAACAGCCAGAAAAGGCGCCGCATACGAGCCGGAACGAACTCCGCCTGGGTCTCGCTGCTCCGGCCTTTTACCTGGACCTCAGCCCGTTCTTCGATGGCGGACTTCCCCAGCAGCCAATCGCGGACGGCCCAAAACGAAAACGCAAGTCCGAGGTAGCTCCAAAAGGCAAACCAGGTCCGGCTGCTGTCGAAGCTGTGGGGCAGCCAGCGGATATACCGGTCATAGTAAACGAACCTGAGTGCCCGCGGCATGTAGGTAGCACGCGCGTTTAGCGCGCTGATCAGGCAGTAGCCGAGAATCGCCACTGTCAGCCAGCCCAGGATGGCAGTAAGACGCGAAGCAGTCAGGAGCCTCCGACCTCTGACCTCGGACCTCGGCTTACGGACTTGTGATTCCTGACGTCGGACTTCCTTCGGATTTCGGATTTCGGATTTCGGATGTCCGATCCCCTCTCCTTCCTCCCCCCACTCCCCATCCCATCGCGGTGGGCGATAACCTTTTAGACTGCGGATGGCCAACTTGACCACCAGCATCCCCCCCAAAAGGTAACCGGCGATGGTCATGCCCCAGATGGACCACGGCTGGGTTGTGCCAAAAGCCCATGGACCGAAAAGCACCATGAGGTAGATCAACGGCTCCGTCAGAGCCTCACTGGCCTGATAGATCTGCACGTCCAGGGGACGCAAAGAGCGACTCTTGCGCACCCGACCGGAACGCCTCACCGGCGCGATCCTGCCGGTCGCCCTCAGGTCCGACATCTGAGGTTGTTCATCGAGTCCCATGCCGCGTTTCAGATTTCGGGTTTCGGGTTTCGGATTTCGGATTTCCGATCCCCCTTGATCAACTTTCCCAGTTCCCGGGCCAGCCTGGCCCGAGCGTCTTCAGGCTTTTCACAACCAAACACGGCCACCTCAAGGAACCGCTGGCCGTAATTCCGGCTGCCGGCCAGAGCTGCGGCGACACGGCTCCTGGCATTTTGTCTCCGGTTGGACAGTAGGGTGCTTCCGGTTGGATCTTCGTAAATGCCATAGAAGACGTGAAGCGGCGTCCCTTCGGTGTTGAATACGTAATGTTGCATCGCCAGTTCCATGCCCGTCAGGGGCACCGTGATGATCCCAAGGTAGGCTTGTAACTTCATGCCTGCCCTGGGGAGGCACTTTTCCGGTCCGTGCGTCTTGGCTAACAGGATCGCAACCCTTTTCTTGAGTGAATGAGCCGGAAACCATCGGAAATAGTAAGCCTGCCAGGATTTGCCGCCGTCATCCTCCCAGCGAAGATGCATTCCCTCGTCGGCGTTAAATTGACCGCGAATGCTGGGCGGCATTGCGATCTCCTGGTAACTGGAGCCTTGGGCAGGGCGGTGTAGCGACCATTCCATACCACCGACCGCAGCCCGCTCGTGCGACCGATACCAAATCTCGGTGCCGGCCTCGACCACTAACAGCCAGGCAAGGAGAGCGACGGAAAGCGAAGGAAGATGGAAGATGGAAGATGGAAGATGGGAGGATGCGGGAGAAACATCGAACTTCGAACATTGAACATCCAACTTGGAGCTCGGAGTCGAGGCTACGCCAATTTCTGCTTTCTGCTTTCTGTTTTCTGCTTTCTGCAGCGCTCTGGCGATGAGCCACAGGCAAAGGAAGCAGCCCACGAGGATGGTGACGCCCGCTGGATCATGCCACGCGGCGACTGCTCCCACCCCCTTGGCCGCCGCCACCCGTGTCAGCAGAAAGGTGCGGCCCACGTTGAAGATGAAAGCCACCGAGAAGCCCGCGAAAACGCAAAGTGCCCGCCGCCTCGCGCTTAGCGCATAGAGTTCGCCGAAGAACAGGGACAGCATCAGCGCGGCCTGCAGGGAGCGGATGCCGCTGCACGCCTCGTCGATGCCGACAACCCCGGTGCTGACCTCGATGACATTGCCATGCTGAACCGCCGGCACTCCGAAAAGCCCAAGCAACTCGACTGTTGTCGCAGCATCGAGCCGCATCAGCGACTGGGTCAGTAAGGTCTCCAGCCCCGAAGGCCAGGGTACCGCCACCAGGAAGAAACAGATCGGGAAGACAAAATCTGAAAATCTGAAAGCTGAAAGCTGAAATGGGGCGCGGAAAGGGCGAGAAGCCAAGTCGAATCGGACGGGGGTTGCGCCCAGCGCCAGCCGAACTGAGAGAAGCGTCAGTCCAATGACCTCGAGGGTCCAGAGCAGGCTGGTCAGGCGCCAGACCGGGTTGGCCTCGTGGAGCCAGCGCGTGGGCGCGTAGAGCAGGGCGCAGAGCGCCAAGAGAAGATAGAAGATGGAAGATGGAAGATGCCTACCACTACCTGGCCCGCTATCTTCAATCTCCGATCTCCCATCTCCTGCGCGTGTCCGCGCATACAGCAGATACGCGCACAGGAACGGCACCGCCCAGCCGTAATTGTACTGCTCGTAGAGCGACCACTGCGCGCCCAGATAGTAAATCAGGATGAGCCAATAGCCGGCGAGGGGGAGGAGATAGAAGAGGGGAGATGACAGACGGAAGCTCGTAGATAGGAGGTTGGGGTTACTGCCAAGACCGTGGGATAAACGACACCGAGCAACCCCTCACCCCAGCCCTCTCCCCTTCGGAAGGGGAGAGGGAGCAGCCTCGGTCGCTTTGGGTGTAGCGTATGCTGCGGGCTCCTCAGTAGGTCAGCCGGTTCTGACCAGGCTGGAGCCGGACCACGAATCATGTCCGGCGAAGGTCCGAATTGAGAAGCACGGGCAATACTCAGTTAGAGTGCTGGACCGAACCGTCTTCCGCCCTCCGCCCTCCGGTTTCAGCAGGTCAGCCTTGTTCGCACCACCGATTTACGCCCCACCGAAGCACCGAACCACCGTCCCCCACCCTCCGCCTTCCTTGACCCGTGATGTCTCCCCCACTTCACCGGGCAGCACTTCAATACTTGAGCGCTTCAAAATGGGCCCGTGGTCATCGATCAGAGCCAGCCCAGTGTGCAGATCATTACGCAAGACTTCGCATAAGCTGAGGGTTAAGGGCTGAGGTGCAGCCTCACGGAAAGAGTTCAAGCGGGCGGTTTCAACACCACCCTGAATCCGGCCTGCTCGAAGTGATGATCGCCGGTGAGGGCTTGCTCCAAGGCGCAGGCTTGCATTGCCACGAATGAAATGCAGTCAGTCAGAGACCACTCCTTGTCCGGTCGCCCGGAGAAGAGCTTGGTGCCCTGCTCGAAGAGGCTGTCGGAATCCGGCAAAACCATGATTTGCTCCTGCTCTGCCAGCCCTTCCAAGAAGGTAACGAAGCTCCGCCGCGCGTTAACACCACAAAGTGCGTTACCGAACTCTGCCAAAACCCATCGGGTGGTGATGATCTGCCCATCCCAAGCGCGGCTGCTTTCCACCGCTGCTTGATGGAAGGAGTCTCGCGGGTTGAGCAGCGCGATAAAAAAGAAGCTGTCGCCAAAGACGCGTCTCATCGAGGGACGCGTTTAGGTGTTCCGTAAAGATAGTGGTCGTGATTCTCGGCCAGATCAACCGGCAACCCTTGAGCCGTGCCGGCCACGCGCAGAAAAAAGTCGCTCAAGGATTCCTTCCCCCGGCGAGGCGGTTCACCCACCGGTCCTGATTTGACCCGTTTGGTTTTGACCAGCGGCGCTGCCACCAGAGCCTCCAGTTGCGCCTTCACGAGCCGTAGTTCCTCCGGTTTCAGTTTCGGCAATTCGGCGATGATTTCCTGTGCGCTCATGCTGCTATTTTACGCGCAAAGCGCAATGCGGCAAGCGGGAAGCGCAAAGCTTTGCGCTCACTGCGGTGTACCGTGGATGTAAGAGTTTGGCTATTCCCGCGCCTTCCGTCTTCCGTGCCAATTCCTGCTTTTCCTTGGCCCGTGAAGTTTGTCCCTACTTCACTGGGCTGCTTTTCCCTATTTGAACCTCACCGGATGTTCGTCGTCCTCATCAGGCGCAGGTGCGTTGGGCGCGAGCGGACGCCCAGGCTCGGGCTCGGGCGCGAGAACAGCCGACGCGGGCGGAGGACCAAAGGCTTCGGAAGCTGGCGGTTTAACACTGCGCTTATAGAGCAGCCAAAACGGCAACAGGATGAAGAGGAAAACAATTACGGCCGACACTAGAAACAGGAAGCAGCCGCGCTTCTTCCCATCTCCCGCAGCCGGCAGTCTTTTCGCGTGATGGCGCTTTTTGTGAGACAATTTGGTCCGTGTTTCAGTACTTCGGTGTTTCGGTGTTTCGGTGTTTCGGTAGGCCAGTATTTCGGTGCGCGAGCATCTCAGTACCGACCCACCGAAACCCTGATCCACCGAAGCACCGAAACACCGGCCAGCGGTGCTCAGAAGCAGAAAGACTCGTGCCGGTTAATCATTGAACCGAGCAGACGACCAACTTGTGCCAAAATGTCCCCCATGGCTTGGTGGTCTGCGTCCGGCAGGTAACCACACGCCCGCGCACTGGCCAGCCAGTGAAGCGTTTCCTGCAACTCACCATCGGCATCCGTGAGTTTTGACAAGAAGTGGGCCGGATAACGCCGTTTGGCCCACGCTTCGGCAATATTCGCTCCGACCGAACGACTAGAACGGCGAATCTGGTCAGTCAACGAGTAGTCCTCGTTCCGGGGCCATTTCTTCGAAGCCTCGAAAATCGCTTACTGCAATGCGAAACCTGACTTGTAAACCTCCAGCTCAACAAAAGAATCCACCTTGTTCATAGCACAACTGAATTACTGATCCACCGAAACACCGAAGCACCGAATCACCGAATCACCCTCTCCTTCACCCGCACGGACGGATTCCCCTGATAAATTCCATAGGGTTCGAGGTCTTTCACCGCCACCGAGCCGGCCGTCAGGACGGCATGACTGCCCACGGTAACGCCTGGCCCCACAAACGCCCCCACCCCCACCTACGCCCCCTCCTCCACCCGGATCGGCTTCGTGATCAGGTCAAAGGTCGGCGACTTGTAATCATGATTCCCTGTGCAGAGAAAGGCCCGCTGCGAAATGCAGACGTGGTTGGCGACTGTGATGGGCGCCAGGTTCAGCAACCAGCACTCCTCCCCCAGCCAGACATGATCACCCAGGATCAATTTCCACGGAAACGTAATCTTTACCTCCGGCTTAATCACCACCCCGCGTCCTACCGAAGCACCGAACCACCGAAGCACTGTCCGCTTCAGCGGCGACAGGCAAACCGGACACCAGAGGAACAGCACCCGGCTCACCACCAGCCACATAGCTTCCTTGACCGGTCCCGCCCCGCGCTCAAACCCACCCGTCGTAAACCTCGACAAATCGACTTCCATAAGTATTCGCAATACTGAGAATGGCAGTTTGCACCCCCACAGCACCCCTCAGTACACTGGTAGCAGTCTGGTGCCGACATGGACCCACCATGGTACCGTAGAAATGTCCGCTCACCCCCCCAAAGCCACACTCGTTGACACGGTTGCCCGGTTTGTCGCCCCCTAAAGAATCAATGCTTCTAATGGTCACCCAGTGCAGGCTGCCGGGACATCCGGCCCACCGCTTCACGGACCACTGGACCACCGACTACCGGACCACCGAAACACTGCCCCCCGGTCCTCCGCCCTCCGTCCGCCGCTTCGGCCTACTCCCTTCGCCCCCGGGTGGCTTTGTTGGCGCTTTGTGGGAGCCTTGTAGGCGCATTAGGGTCGCACCGAGGTGGCTTTAAGGTGGCTTTGGGGTGGCTACCGCCTGGCTAGCAACACGCTTTGGGGTGGCTTTGATGTCGCATGCAGGTGGCTTTACTGATTACTGATGACTGATCACCGCCCCCCGCCCCACCGAAGCACCGAACCGCCCTCAGTTGCGCGAATCAAGCACGGCGATGTGAGCGTCAAGCTGGGCGACGTCGCTTAAAACCCAGGGCGAAGGGATTGGCTCCCGCAGTTCTTTCTGGTAGCGGTATAAGCGCCAGAGGATGCGCCGACGGGTCTTGCTCTTATGGTGCCGATCGTTACGGGTCGCGTAGAACCGGTGCCAGAAGCGTAGGTAGGCGAAGCGGTTACGCCA
>CAIWJG010000147.1 GCA_903912925.1 uncultured Verrucomicrobia subdivision 3 bacterium
CATGAAGCAGAAGCAATTCTCATTATGGAGGAGATGGGGACGCCGGGTGAGGGCACCCGGCCTACAAGATGGCGGTTTTGTGGGGGCTGTAGGCCGGGTGCCATCACCCGGCGGGGGGTGACCTGGCCATAATGAGAATTGCGGATGAAGAATAACCCAGACCAGCCAGCAAACGCCGCCGAGCTGCGCGGACGCGCCGAAAAGCAGCTCAAGGGCCAGAGCCCGGAAGGCGGTGGACAGAAGACGGAATTGGAAACGGCGAGGTTGGTGCATGAACTGCAAGTCCACCAGATCGAACTGAAGATGCAGAACGAGGAGCTCCATCAGGCGCACGCCAAGGCGGAGGCGCTGCTGGCTCAATACATCGTGCTCTACGACTTATCGCCGGCGGGCTACCTGACGCTCGACCGCGAGGGAACGATCCGGCAGTTGAATTTGACCGGGGCGCGGCTGCTCGGCCTCGAACGCGCCCGGTTGGTGAACCGGCGGTTCGGCCAGTTCGTGGCCGAGGGCGACCGTGGCCTCTTTAGGCATTTCCTGGAGCAAGTCTTCGCGAGCGAGGCCAAGGCCGGCTGCGAAGTAACGCTACCGCAGGCCGACCACCCCCCTCGCTTCGTGCAGATCGAGGGGACGCGCTCCGCCGACGGGCAGGAATGTCTGGCCGTGGTGCAGGACCACACCGAGCGCCGGCAAGCCCAGGAGCAGGCACAGGCGGCCCAGGCCGAGACGCAAAGGCTCCTGGCGTTATCCGACCAATCCCGCCGGGCGCTGCTCAGCGCGGCGGAAGACGAGCGCGAAACGATGGCGGCGCTGCGTGAAAGCGAAAAGTCGCTCAAAGAAGCGCAGCGCATCGCCCGCCTGGGCACTTATGTCCTTAATATCCCCAGCGGCTTGTGGACCAGTTCGGAACTGCTGGATGCGATCTTTGGGATTGACGCAGCCTACGACCGCTCAGTAGCAGGGTGGGCGGCGCTGATCCATCCCGAGGACCGCACGATGATGGGTGATTATTTTAGAAACGAAGTGCTTGCCCAGGGCCGGGCCTTCGACAAGGAATATCGCATTGTCCGGCACGACGACCAGGCGGAGCGCTGGGTGCATGGATACGGCAAGCTGGAATTCGATGCGGAGGGGCATCCGCTGAAAATGCACGGCACGATTCAAGACGTCACCGAGCGCAGGCAGGCCCTGGAGTCGCTGCGACAGAGCGATGAGCGCTTCCGCCGCGCGGTGCTGGATTCGCCGTTCCCCATTCTGCTGCACGCCGAGGACGGCAGCATTATCCAAAGCAGCAATTCCTGGTGTGAAATCACCGGGTACACCCGCGAGGAACTCGCCACCATCGCCGACTGGACCGAGCGGGCTTACGGCGAAAGCAAGACGCTGGTGCAGGCGGACATTGACCGGCTTTACGGCCTGAACCATCGCGTGGACGAGGGCGACTACAACATCCGCACCAAACGCGGCGACACCCGCATCTGGGATTTCAGCTCCGCGCCATTGGGCCGGCTGCCGGATGGGCGGCGGCTGGTCATCAGCATGGCGATGGATGTTACCGAACGACGGCAGGCCGAGGCGGCGCTGGCCGAAACGAAAGCCCTCCTGCAAGCCGCGCTGGACAACAGCCAGGCGGGCATCGCCATCGCCGACGCGCCCAGCGGCAAGCTGCGTTATGTGAACCGCACGGGTCTGCTGATTCGCGGCGCGTCCGAGGCCGAAGCCGTGGCCGACGGGGACATCAATGAATACGTGTCCCGTTGGGAGCTTCTGCGCCTGGATGGAACGCCGATGGCGCGGGAAGAAGTGCCGCTGGCGCGCGCGGTTCTGTTTGGCGAAACCTGTTCCCAGGAGTTCATCATCCGCCGCGCCGGGCACGATAATCGAATCGTGCTGGCCCAGGCGGCCCCGATCCGCGACCACGAGGGCAAAGTCACCGCGGGCATCGTGGTGTTCCTGGACATCACCGAGCGCAAGCAGGCGGAGGCAGAAATCCGCAAACTCAACGCCGAACTGGATCAGCGAGTCAAGACCCGCACCGCCCAATTGGAAGACGCCAATAAGGAATTGGAGGCCTTTTCCTACTCCGTCTCGCACGATCTGCGGGTGCCCTTGCGGGCCATTGATGGCTTTGCGCGGATCCTGGAAGAGGAATACACGACGCGCCTGGACGGGGAAGGTCGGCGCTTGCTGGGCGTGGTGTGTGGCGAGACCAAGCGGATGGGGCATTTGATTGACGACCTGCTGGCTTTTTCCAAGATGAGCCGCCAGCCGGCGGAGTCGGCGCCGATTGACGTGACGGCCCTGGCCCGGGCGGTGTTTGCCGAATGCGCGGCGCAAGCGCCGGGCCGCCAGCTTGAGTTCAAAGTGCAGCCGCTGCCCCCGGCCCGGGGCGATCGCGCCATGCTGCGCCAGGTGCTGCAGAACCTCTGCTCCAACGCCATCAAATACACGCGCCCCCGCGCCGTGGCCCAAATCGAGATCGGCGGCCGCCCGGAGGGGGAGAAGAATCTGTACTACGTGAAGGACAACGGCGTCGGCTTCGACATGCAGTATGCCGGCAAGCTGTTCGGCGTGTTCCAGCGGCTCCACGCGGAGGACCAGTTTGAGGGGACCGGCGTGGGGCTGGCCCTGGTCCAGCGCGTGATCCACCGGCACGGCGGTCGGGTCTGGGCGGAAGCGAAGCTGAACGAAGGCGCCACATTCTACTTCACCCTGCCGAACCGGTAACCAGACTCGGACTAAGAACCCCCCAGCCCCACCTTATGACCAAAGTGCTCCGCATCCTGCTACTCGAAGACCGGCCGACTGACGCCGAACTGGTTACGCGCGCATTGCGCAAGGAGGGGATTCAATTCGCCGCGCAACGGGTAATGACTGAGGCCGATTTTCTGGCCCAGCTCCGCGAATTCACACCCGATCTGATCCTGGCCGACTATTCGCTGCCGGACTACGATGGTCTATCCGCCCTGGCGGCAGCGCAGCGGGAACACCCGGAGGTGCCCTTCATCTTCGTCTCCGGCGAGCTGGGGGAGGAGCGAGCGATTGAGGCGCTGCGTCAGGGCGCGACGGATTACGTGCTCAAACAGCGGTTGTCGCGGCTCGGGGCAGTGGTCCGCCGCGCCCTTAAGGAACGGGAAGAGAAAAACCAGCGCCAGCAAGCGGAGGCAAAGCTCCGTGCGGCCGAAGGCCGCTACCGCGCCTTGTTCGATCAGTCACCTGACGGCATCGTGATTATTGACCCCGCCACGGCCCGGATCGTGGATTTTAACACCACCGCACATCAGCAGTTGGGTTATTCGCGCGAGGAGTTTGCGCGGCTTGGCATCCTGGACCTGGAGGCCGCCGAAACCTCGGAGGAGACTCGGGAGCGCATCGCGAAGGTCGTTCGGGAAGGCAGGGATGATTTCGAAACCCGCCAGCGCACCAAACAGGGTGAACTCAGGCACATTCACGTCACGGCACAAATCGTGGAGTCCGCCGGCCGCCAGATCTATCACTGCATCTGGCGCGACATCACCGAGCGCAAGCGGGCTGAGGAACGCATTTCCCAGCTCAATCAGCTTCTGCGAGCTATGCGCGAAATCAACCAGCTCATCGTCCAGCAGCGAGACCCACACCTGATGCTGGCGGATGCCTGCAACGTCCTTGTCCGCGGCCGTGGCTTACCGCTCGTCTGGGTTGGCCTGGTCGAACCCGGTTCCAAACGGGTGGTCCCCGTCGCCCGCGCCGGTGAGATCGTGGATTTCCTCGATAAGGTCACCGTGACCTGGGATGATGCGCCGACCGGGCAGGGGCCGGTTGGCACCGCCATCCGCTCCGGCCAGCCATCGGTCTGCCAGGACATCGCCACCGACCCCGGGTTTGCCCCTTGGCGGGAGCTGGCGCTGACGCATAGCTGCGCCTCGGTTGCCGCCATACCTATGGTTCATGCCGGGCACGTACTGGGCGCAGTGAACGTCTATTCACGGCGGACCGGAACCTTCGACACGGAAGAACTCGCCCTGTTGAGTGAGCTGGCAGCGGACCTGGCGTTGGCGCTCCATGGCCTCGAGCTTGAGAATCAGCGCCGACAGGCGGAGGCCCGTATGCGCCTGCTCAGCCAGGCGCTGGAATCCGCCGCCAACGCCATCGTCATTACCAATCGCGAGGGCCGGATTTCATGGGCCAACTCCGCCTTCACCCAATTGACCGGCTACTCGCTGGCCGAGGCCCTGAGCCAGAAACTCAGCTTGCTCAAGTCCGGCCTGCATGATCAGCCCTTTTACCAGGCTCTCTGGGAGACGGTCCTCGCCGGGAAGGTTTGGTCCGCGGTCATGATTAACCGCCGCAAAGACGGCACCCGGTACACGGAGGAAAACACGATTACTCCCGTTCGCGATGAACACGGCGAGATTACCCACTTCATCGCCGTCAAACAGGACATCACCGAGCGCCAGCGAGCAGCCGAAGCCCTGCACCAGCGCGAGGAGTATTTCCGCGCGTTGACCGAGAAAACGACGGATATCGCCACGGTGCTCGATGCGGACGCGACGTTTCGATACGCCAGCCCCTCCATCCGGCAGGTCTTGGGTTACACCCCCGAAGAACTGGAGGGCCGGCTGGCGTTTGACTATATTCATCCCGAGGACTTGTTGAGGCTGAAAGAGATATTCAGCGCCGTCGCTGGGACCGCCGGTGCCGTGGTCAGGCATGAGTTCCGGTTCCGGCACAAAGAGGGGACCTGGCGCGCGCTGGAGGCCACTGCGCGTAACCTCCTGGACGACCCGAACGTGGCGGGGGTCATCATCAATTCCCGGGACATCACCGAGCGCCAGCAACTGGAACAGCAGTTGCGCCAGGCGCAGAAGATGGAAGCGGTCGGCCAGCTCGCCGGCGGCGTGGCGCACGACTTCAACAACATGCTCGCCGTCATCAGCGGGAATGCCGAACTGCTGCTGATGCTCGCGGACGCGCCCCCGAGCGAGACGACGAATGGCCTGAACCAAATCACGGCTGCGGCGGAACGCGCTGCCAACCTGACCCGCCAGTTGCTCGCCTTCAGCCGCAAACAGGTCATGCAATCGCGGCCGCTGGTTCTGAACGACGTGATCGCGGACGTGACCAAAATGCTCAAACGGATTATCGGCGAGCACATCGACCTGCAATGCCGCTGCGGCGCCCAGTTGCCCTTCGTCCAGGCGGACACCGGCATGATCGAGCAGATCCTCGTCAACCTCGCCGTCAACGCCCGGGACGCCATGCCCTGCGGCGGCCAACTGCTGATCACCACCGAACCCGTCACCGTTGAGGAGACGCCCGGCCCGGCGCATCCCGAGGCGCGCGCCGGCCAGTTCGCCTGTCTGGCGGTGAGCGACACCGGCACCGGCATCGCCCCGGAACACCTGCCCCGCATCTTCGAGCCGTTCTTTACCACCAAGGAACCGGGCAAGGGCACCGGGTTGGGCCTGGCGACGGTCTATGGCATTGTGCAACAGCACCGGGGCTGGATCGAGGTGTTCACTCAGCCCGGCGCCGGCACCACGTTCAAAATCTTCCTGCCGGTCGTCCCGCCGCCGCCGGGGATCCCCGCCGCCGTTCGGGCTCAAACCAAAGTCTCCGGCGGCGCCGAAACCATTTTGCTGGTGGAAGACGAGTACGCGCTGCGGATGGTCACGCGGCAGGTGCTGGAGAGTCAGGGATACCAGATTTACGAAGCGACCACGGCCCGGGAAGCGCTGGAAGTCTGGCGCAGCCACGCGGGGGAGATCGCATTGCTGCTCACGGACATCATCATGCCCGAGGGCATCACCGGTCGCGACTTGTCCGAGCAGTTGCTCGCCCAACGGCCCACGCTGAAGGTCGTCTTGATGAGCGGCTACAGCGCGGAGGTAATCAGCCAGGACCCCGACTTCTTACGGCGCACCAAGAGCAGCTTCCTCCAGAAGCCCTTTTCCACGCACGCCCTCCTCCAGATCGTCCGCCGCCACCTCGACGAAAAGTGAGCCCCGTTCCCCCTCACCCAGGGGGTGGAAAGGCAGAATGAAGAATGAAGAATGAAGAATGAAGAATGCAGAATGTAGCCCAGTGAAGTGGAGGGCAGACTTCACGGGCCAGGGAATGCAGAATGAAAACCGCCGGCTGAACGGGAGCCATTCCCCTTTCTGCATTCTTCATTCTTCCTTCTGCATTCACCCCGAGCTACCCCGAGCGCAGAGCGTATAGACGTTCTCTTGGCCGCGGCCTTTAATCTGGAGGCTGCGGCCATTCTCGAAACGGTATTTCGGTTTTAGGCGTTGATACGTCGCTTCGGAAACCTGGATGCTTCCCGCCTCGCCCAGTGATTCCAGCCGGCACGCCAGGTTGACCGTGTCGCCCCACAGATCATAGGTGAATTTGCGCCGGCCGATAACCCCGGCGACGACGGGACCGGTGCTGATTCCGATCCGGAGGTGGATGGAGGTATTGTAAGCGAGGTTGAACCGCTCAATTTCTTCCTGCAGGTCCAAGGCCATTTCCGCGATCGCCTCGGCATGGTCGGCGCGCGCTACCGGAAGGCCGCCGGCCGCCATGTAGGCGTCGCCGATGGTCTTGATCTTTTCCAGGCCGCGCTTCTCCGCAATCACATCGAAGCTCGAGAAGATCTCGTTGAGCAAAAAGACGACCTGGTCCGGACCAATGTGGGCGGTGAGGGTGGTGAACCCCACGAGATCGGCCACCAGCACACTCACCTCCGGATGCTGATCGGCGATGTTGGTTTCGCCCTTCTTCATCCGTTCGGCAATGAGCCGCGGCAGGGTGTTCAGGAGCAGGCGTTCGGCATTCGCCTGCTCCGCCACCAACCGGTCGAGCATCTGCTTGCTCACCACCGCGTGGCCGACCCGCAACGCCACTTCCTGCAGATCGACCGGCTTGGTCAGAAAATCGCTCGCGCCGGCCGCGATGCCCATCAGCCGCTCCATGCGCTCGGACAGCGCCGTGACCATGAGGACGGGGATGGTGGCGGTGCGGCAGTCACTTTTCAACCGGCGGCACACTTCGTAGCCGTCCATGCCGGGCATCATCACGTCGAGCAGGATGACGTCCGGCGGCCGCTGGGCGACCATCTCCAGCGCCTGCTCGCCGTTCTCGGCTTCCACGATTTCGTAATCGTGTACCTCCAGCGGGTCGCGCAGCAGCGTGCGGTTGAGGGCGTCGTCGTCCACAATCAGGACTAGACCGCGGCGCTGCCGCACCCGCGCGCCGCCGGGTTGGTTTTGGTTCAGGACTTCAGTTTGCATAATGCGTGGCTGCCACCAGGACTTTGCGGCGCGCGTGCGCTGCGGCAATGAAGTCAGCAACTTTGCTGCCGAAGCTGCGGGTATCAATCGGTTTCGATAGGTAGCCATCGCAGCCCGCGTCCAGCGCCACTTGTTCATCCCCCTTCATGGCATGGGCGGTGAGGGCGATGATCGGCAGGTGCCGGGTCTCGGGATTGGCCCGCAGGGCTTTCGTGGCCGCCAATCCGTCCAGGCCGGGCAGACTCACGTCCATCAGAACCAGGTCCGGGGCACACCGGCGCGCCAGCTCAATCCCCACCTCGGCCGTCTGCGCCGGCAGCACCTCAAAGCCGTTTGCCTCGAGCAGATCGGTCACCAGCTCCAGGTTCAACGCGTTATCCTCTACCACCAGTATCCGGAGTTTCATACTTTATCCCCTGCCCCAACCGTCGTTGGTAGCACCCGACTGACGTCGGGTGCTACCATCGACGATTAGCGGTTGGCGGACCTCCTCGCTGGGCCGCGGCGCGGGTTTCGGCTGCGGGATCAGGAAAGTGAATCGGCTGCCTTTGCCAGCGATGCCCTCGCTCTCGACCCAGATCCGCCCGCCGTGCAACTCGACGAGTCGCTTCGTCAATGCCAAACCCAACCCGGTGCCTTGTTGCTGGCGTCCGTAGGACGAGTCCACTTGCTCGAATTGCGCGAAAATACGCCGCTGGTCACACGGCTGCACCCCAATGCCGCTATCGGCCACCGTCACATCCAGCCAATCGCCCGCCACCTCGGAGTTCAGCGGCGTCAGGCCTGGCCGTTCGGCCTGGTTTCCGAGCCGGGCGGTCACCTTGATCTGGCCTCCGTCCGGGGTGAACTTGATCGCGTTGCTCAGGAGGTTGTACAGGATCTGCTTGAGCTTAGCCTCATCGGCGAATAGCGGCGGGAGGTTGGCCGGCACGTCGAATTCGAGGGTGATATGCTTCTGGTTGGCGAGCGTTTTCACGATTGCCTGCGCGTTCTGGAACGCCTGGGAAGCCTCGAATGTACTGCGGGTCAGCTCCAATTTGCCCGCTTCCACTTTTGAAAGGTCGAGAATGTCATTGATCAGTTGCAGCAGATGGCGGCCGCTGCTGAGGATGTTGCCGGCATACCGGCACTGGCGCTCGTTCAAGTCCCCGAACATCCGGTCAACGAGGATCTCGGAAAAGCCGATAATGGCATTGAGCGGGGTGCGCAGTTCATGACTCATGCTGGCCAGGAATTGGCTCTTGGCGCGGTTGGCGGCCTCCGCGGCATTCTTGGCTTGCTGCATGACTTCCTCCACCTGTTTCCGCTGGGTGATATCCGACAGAAGCCCGTCCGTGTAACGCGCCCCTTCCCGCATGTAGGTGGAGGGGGCCCGGTTCTGCAACCAGATCCATTCGCCGTCTTTCCGGCAGATCCGGTATTCCACACTGAAGGGCTGTTCCCTTTCGAACAGCATTTGATACTCGGTTTCAACCCTGGCCCGGTCGCTGGGATGGATGCGGTCCCGCCACCGCGCACCTTCGGCCTGCATCAGCTCGGCCGCGGTGTAGCCGAGGATCTTCTCGACCGTGTCGCTCACATAAATCAGCTCCCGGTTCCCATTCCCCGTCCACACCACGTCGGGGATATTGGCCACCAGCGAGCGGTACTTCCGCTCGCTGGTGCGCAGGGTCTGTTCGGTTTGCTTGCGGTGCGTAATGTCCTGAATGACCGCCTGGAATTCCAGCGTCTGGCCGTCCGCGCGAAAGAGCCGCCGGACGGTGCATTGCTGCCAGACCAGCGCCCCATCAAGTCCGGCCACCCGGTGCTCGAACGAAACGACCGGCTGCACCCGCGGCAAGGCCTCGAACCAGCTCAACGGGATCGCGAGGTCCTCGTCGGAGAGGGTTGCCAGGAAATTGGTGCCGAGTAACTCTTCCCTGGTTTTACCGTGGAAGAGACAATAGGCCCGGTTGACAAAGGTGAGCGTCCCGTCGGATTTGAACCGGCAAATCGAGTCCGTCTGGTCCTCCACCACGGCCCGCAAGCGCTTCTCACTTTCCGCCAGCGCCCGCTCCGCCTGCCGGCGCTCGGCGGCCGCCGCGGCGAAGAGCATGTTCGTGACGGCCAGGACCCCGATATAGCTTCCGATCAGCATCAGGCTGTCCCGTTCATGGCTGGTGACGAACGGTCCGCGGCTGCCCAACAGGGAATAGATGGCCAGCGCCGAAACCAGCAGCGTGCCCGTGGTGGCCCCGCGCTGGCCAAACCGCAAGGCGCCCCACACCAGAAACGGGAAGGGCAGGTAAGCGAGCGGGAAGTTCTGAACCCCGTAAACAAACCAGGAATGAAATGAAATCAGGGTGCCCCCCACCAGCCCCACGCCACAGACGACCGCCTCCAGAATTAACCGCGGCTCCCAGCGAATCGCGGACCGGGTCGCCCAGGCGATAATGAAGGGGGTGACCACCAGGCCCGCCAGCGCGTTGGGCACCCACCACTCCAGCATCGCGGAGGGCCAGCTCGACCAGGACAGCGTCCCGGCATAAATCAGGCTGACGACGCTAAATGCCGCGTTAACCGTCGTGCCCAGAAAACAGGCGAGCCAGATGTAGCCCACCACATCCCGCATTCGGTCCATGCGGTTGTCGAACGCCACGAACCGCTTGAGTAGAAAAGCGCAGACGATCGCCCCCATGGTATTGCCCAGCGCGGTGCCGAGGGTAAAAAACCCCAGCGGCAGCCCGTTCATGAGGGAAAACAGCACTGCGCCCAAGGCCACGCCCGGCCAGAACCGGTAGCCAAATAGCACAATCGCCGCCATGGCAATGCCTGCCGGAGGCCAGACCAGGGCCGTGCTGCCGGATAGGAACGACGCCTCTTTGCCCAGCAACCCCCCCAGGAAGTACAGGGCGATCAGGATCACCCCGCGCGTCAGCGCCGTCAGGCCTGGTCCGCCAGTTGCCTTCGCGGGGTCGGGTAGCTGGCTCATTTTCGCAACCCCAGTCATCTTAAACCTAGGTTCATATTAGCGTGTCAAATCGTCGAGCGATGCGATCACCGGCTGGCCCGCGTTTCGGCCCAGCAGGGCAAGCGCACCTTTTGCGGAAACCTTGGCGCAGCAAGGGTGCCCAAGGGCCAGATTCAGCAGTGAGCGCCGCAACATTTGCAGTAAGCGCACCTCGGGCCCCGCGACGGCGATGGCTGTCATTAGCGTCGCAGCGGCAATTCTGAGACAGTGGTTGCCTGTTCATGAGACAGCGGAGCCCCATTCCCTCTCACCCTGCCCTCTCCCCAGAGGAGAGGGTGCCTGGCCCCAGGAGTGGAAATGCTCAGCCACGAAGCAACTTCAACCGGCGGTTCAGAAACGGCGCCAGCCGCACGCTGACCGGAATGGGCTCGGGCGTACCGCACATATGGATCTGCATCCGGCGGTCGGAGATCTGCTCGATGCGCTCCATGCAAGCAAGATTCAAGATCGTACGACGGTGAACGCGGACAAACTGCTCGCCCGGCAATTCCAACAGCCATTGCTTCAGGGACTTGCGAAACAATGTCCCTTTCTTACTGGGGTGCCAGTAAACCCACGAGTATTCGCCGTAAGCGACAATTCGCTCGATCTCACTCACCTTGACCAACCGCTTCTCCGTGAGGGTCTTGACCAGGAATGAATCGCTTGGCTTGGAATCGGGCGCCGATGCCGGCGCGGTCGCCGGCTTTGCCGCCAGTCGCTCCCGCACCCGGACCAGGGCCCTTTGCAATCGCTCCGGGCTGACGGGCTTTAGCAAGAAATCCGTCGCATCGCAGTCAAAAGCGTTGACGGCGTAATCTTCCGCGCTGCTTACAAATACCACCGACACCCCCGGGTTCAGGTCCGGCAGCAGATCGAACCCGGACGCATCGGGCAGGTTCACATCCAGAAAGAGCACCTGCGGCCCCTGTTGCTTCGCCAACAGGCGCGCCTGGGCCACGGTGCCCGCTTCTCCCACGATCAACACCTCGCGGGAGGCGGCCAGCAAATCACGCAGCACACTCCGCCCCAGCGGGTCGTCATCCACGATGATCCCCCTTAGCCTGGTCGCGGGCTCTCCCGGGACTCCCGGACTTTGCGCCGCTACCTCGGGTGGGGTCGCCAGCGGCTGAACTGCCGGAGCCTGCGGCTCGCTCTGGGTTGGCTGAGCCCGGAGATCGGGCCTGCCCCCGGCCAGGGTCGCGGGGGCGGTGCCACTGGCTGCCAACGGCCGGGCGCCACCCTCCGCCGTTACCGGAGACAACTTGGGCAGTTCCACGAAAAAGGTAGTCCCCTGCCCGCAGCCGCTGGTGAAACGGACGCTGCCGCCATGCTGTTCGATGCAACTCTTAACGGCCGAAAGTCCCAGGCCGTGCCCGATCCGGCTGCCGGTATTCGAGGCCCTGAAGAACGGCTCGAAGATTTCGCCTTGCTCGTCCGCCGGTATCCCGATGCCCTCGTCTCTGACCTCAATCAGGTAGCGGTCAGCGGTGGCGCTCAGGCTGAGCACGACCTTGCCCTCCGAGTACTTCAACGCGTTAGCTACCAGGTTATCCAACGCCTGGCGCAAGCGGAGCGCATCGGCAGTTATAAGAAAGCTGCCGGCCGGGCCTTGAAACTCCAACCGCCCGCTCGCTTCGTGATAAGCCGCCAGTTGTTCACAAAAGCCCCGCAGGTCAAAGGGACTCGGATCAAAAGGCAGCCGCTGCATCCGCGACCGCGCCAGGAAGAGGGTTTCCGAGACGATGGCCTGCATGCGGAGGACCGCCTGCTGCAAGTGATCAAGGATCTGTTTGGACTGCTCCCCGTCGCCATCAGTTTTGCCCTGGCCGCCTTGGAGCAGACCGGTGCAACCCAGAACGACGAAGAGCGGACCGGTCAGGTCGTGCACGATGCCACCAAAAAGCTCCGTCGCCCGCTCCAGTTGCTTCTCCTGCCGCTGGCGCTGGGTCCGGCGGCGGCCTAACCTCGCCTGAATGGTGCTCAGCAGGTCCTCCAGGTTCACTGGTTTGGTGAGATAATCGTCCGCTCCGAGGTTCATGCCGCGGCGCACCTGGGACGGCTCCGACTGGGCCGTGAGAACGATGAGCGGGATATCGGCGAGCCTTGGGTCGCGCCGCAGCGCCGCCAGAACTTCGTAGCCGTCCATGACGGGCATTTTCAGATCGCACACGATCAAGTCCGGCAGTAGCTCTGCCGCCAGCTTCAGGCCCGCCTTCCCATCCGCAGCCGCCACCGCTTCAAAGCCTTGCTTTGCCAAGAACTTAATGATGGAATGGGATACAATTAGCTCGTCATCAATGACGAGAAGCTTGAGCACTTCGCTGCCAGAATCCTTCTTCACGTTGACTTCAGCATGGCCCCAACCTCGCCTTCTGCCAAGCACTTCTGTCGGGAGCGAGCACAGGCGAAGTTGGAGCAATCAACGAATCGTCCCGGTGGCCATCAGAGGTGACACCTCCCGCCTTAAACCGTCACTCACCAGCGAGCACTTCAAAGCCGCTTATCGTCTGGCGACGGGAAACCACGGGATTCCTCTCCGTGAATCTCGCAACAGCCAGAACCAGTTCGTCGCCGGCGTTTACAACTTTGAAGCGCCAGACGCCTTTCGCGAACCGGTGTTTCGGCCGTCCCGCACCATGCACGTCGTTTTCGACCGCGAGGTCTTCGCTGCCGTGCGAGGTCAGGACCTGGGTAGCGTCCGCGGCCAGCCTATCCGGCCTCTGCTGACAGGCTTCGGGGAGTCATTCACGGACTGGCTCTTCCAAACCGCCATGCAGGCCCGTCGGGACGAAAGTGCGTTCAGTCTCCAGGCCGGTAAGGATTGGTCAGAGGGGCCAGGTTGGCTTCTGGTTTACGCGCTGCGCTGGCTCGGAAAAGCTCGAAGGCGGGCCACCCTCTGCAGTACTGTCCACTCTCCGCAGTTCTGCTAGGGAGGTCGGGCTGCGGCAGAACACCGCATCCGCCAGATTTCAGTCTGATCCCAATTTGAACACCATTTGCAGTTGGGTGCCTGGAAAGAGGGTTTCTGTGGCGTTAAGTTCGTCGGTCATTTTGGCTGCCAGCCGATCCGAGCGGGCCTTGCTGGGGTGAGATTGAAACGTGGGTGCGATTCCCATCACCCGCTCCAACTTCAACTAAACCGCTAGTCGCTAGGACTGAGCGAGCCGGCGCAGCCCTCGCATCAGAACTCCGGCGAAGAACCACCGCTTGGACTCAAGGTATTCCAACCGCGCACGGGGCGGCAAAAGGCGGCCAACGGCGGAAGCCAATTGATCCCCATCGAACGGGAGTTCCAGCACACAATCGGCTCCGGCCTCCAGCAGCAGGGGCTCATATTTTGATCGCTCTTCCGGGGCGACAATCACGATGACCGGCCCCGGGCGTCTGGATTTGATGGTCTGGATGGATTCAATTGCCGTGGCAATGAAGCCTATGGGCGTTGGCGCGCAGAACCCGGGAAGCAGGTTGTGGGGGACTTCGACGACCAGGTCGAATTCGCGCTCACAGGCCTGACGAACCAGGTCGCCTGCCCGCGCAGCACGGGCGCATTTGACGACCGCTTTGCCCTCGCAAACCTCCCGGAACAGGGCCTCAATGAAATCGTTAAGGAGGCCTTCGCAATTACCGAGGAGGATATGATACGTCTTCATCTTACCCAGATTCTCTGGGGCCAGTTCGATTCGCACCCGCATGTAGCCATTCTTGCTCGCTTAAAAGCAGCCCCCCTGCCATTATCGAGAATGCGAAAAACCGAGCTAAATTGAACGGAATCAGGCTTTGCTCCATCCAAGGACAGGATGAAGATGGAAACCAATAACCGTGGGCCATTGGCCAAAGGCCAGGTCTGGAAGACGAGAGCCGCCGACATTGAGATCGTGGCTCTGGGCAAGCGGTTCATCCATTACAGAATCACCAGGCAATTCGGCCGGAAGAAGGTCAGTGCTCAAATCAGCGGCATCGAGGCCATGGCCAACTACCTGGCCGCGAACTCCGCTCGCTTGGTGAAAGGTCACTCCACTAACTGACCTGCCAGTGGGCGTGGTTGCCCGAATCCAGCCGTCTGCTGCTGCTGGCCCTTGAATGACTATTCAAGGTTCAGGGGGCACCGCGAGTCATGCCTTTGCTCCGGTCCTATGCTTGCCTTGGCCGAAGATACTAGCGATGCTGGGACGAAGAGCTGTTGCGGCAGGTTTGCCGTGGCGGTTGCTCAAACAAACAGCGTTTTCCTATGAACAAAGCCGCCTTACCACTGTTGATCGGCCTGATGGCGTTGACGGGATGCGCGCATCATTATGTCATGCAGCTCACCAGCGGGTCGCAGATTACCACGGCCAGCAAGCCGAAGCTCAAGGAGGGCATCTATTATTTCAATGACGCCAAGGGGGAGGAGCATGTCGTGGCGGCGGCTCGCGTCCGGGAAATCTCCCCTGCCTCGGTGGCCCAGCAGGAAGACAAGCCCAAGCCGATGAAGTCGAAGTCGGCGAAGAAGCGGAAGTGGTACCTGCTGTGGCTGGCCTGACTTCGGCACCGGTCGAGCCTTGACACGCGGCGGTGCGCTTCCAGCGCCTCAGTGTTGCATGCGGGCGGTGACGAATTTCTCCACGTATTTGCCGATCAGGTCCGCCTCCAGGTTCACCGCGTCGCCGGTCTTGCGCTCGCGCAGTGCCGTCACCTCGTAAGTGTGCGGAATAATCCAGATCCGAAAGCTGTTCTTCCCGACGCCGGCGACCGTCAGGCTGATGCCATCAACGGCCATCGAGCCCTTGAACACCACGTAGCGCATCACCTCTGGCGGCGCGGCAATGTCCAGCACGTGGTCCTGCCCCAGTCGTTCCCACTTCGTAATCTTGCCCACACCGTCAATATGACCCGTCACAAAATGCCCGCCCAGATTGCCGTCGGTGCGCAGGGGGCGCTCCAGATTAACCAGCGATCCGGGTTTGGCGAATTGCAGGTTCGTCCGCTGCCAGGTTTCCTTGAGTAAATCGAACTGGGCCAGCTTGGACTTGCCGCGCGAGGCCACCTTCACCACTGTCAGGCAGCAGCCATTCACCGCCAGGCTCGCGCCCAATTTGAGCCCGCGCCCGCAGAGGTTGGCCCGCACTGTTAACTCGATGGATTTCGCTGTCGGCTTGATCCGCTCGACCGTGCCCGTTTCTTCGACAATTCCGGTAAACATGACGGCATACTAGACCGGAAGGCGATAATCGGAAACCCGAATCAGCGGGGTGCAAGCATAATCTGCTGAGGGAAAGGTTAGACCCGACTGACGTCGGGTGCTACGAGGGTTTGGATGGTAACCCGAGCGTTCAGCAGCCAGTCGGGGCCGAGCCGCCGCCACTCCAATTCCGACAGCTTCAGGCTCTTCGCCAGCGTGCTTGCGCCTTCGCCAGCCACCGCCGGACGCGAGTCGCGCCCGCCCAAAACCATCGGCGCATAAAAGAATGCCACGCGCTGCGCCAGGCCTGGCAGCAAGAAAGACGCGTTCACTTCTCCGCCCCCTTCGACGAGCAGGTTGGTAACGTTCTCCGAGCCGAGCTTCTGCAACAGCCAGGGCAGGTTGATCTTGTTGTCAGAGCCCGGCGCCACCAGGACCCTGACCTGCTGTGCCAGGGCGGCCACGCGCCGCTTCGGCGCTGATTCGTTAACCACTACGGTTGTTAACGCCGCGTAGGCATCGCTGGCCACCTTCGCCTCGCGCGGCGTCCTGGCCCGGGCATCGAGCACGATGCGGCGCAATTCATGACCACGGACCACAGACCGCGGACCACGGACTCCTGCCTCTCCCATCCTGACGGTTAAACTCGGATCATCTGCCAGCACAGTGTTGATCCCAACCAGGATCGCATCCGCTCCTTGCCGCAACTTCATTCCGTAGGCCCGCGCCTTTTCGCCCGTAATCCATCTCGATTCGCCGGCAGCAGTGGCGATCTTGCCGTCGAGTGTCATGCCCGCCTTGACTGTGACCAACGGCAGACGCCGAACAATCCAATGGTTGAAAGCCTCATTGAGCCGCTCGCATTCTTCGGCCATCACTCCTTGAGTGACGGTGATTCCCGCCCGTTGCAGAATGTCGAGAGCCCTGCCGCGATGCCGCGGATTCGGATCAACCGCGCCGATCACAACTCGCTTGATTCCGGCTGCCAGGATGGCGGTCGTGCAAGGCGGCGTGCGGCCATGGGTGGAGCACGGCTCCAGCGTCACGTAAAGCGTCGCGCCCTTGACCTTGTGCCCGCGCATCTGCGCGTTGCCAAGCGCCTCGATTTCCGCGTGCGGTCCGCCGGCGCGTCGGTGCCAGCCACGCCCAATGATTGTGCCCGCTTTTACCAGGACGGCGCCGACCATGGGGTTGGGAGAGGTCGAGCCGTAACCCCGCCGGGCCAGGCGCAAGGCCAGCCGCATATAGCCGCTTTCACTGGGCATGGTAGCTGGGGAAAAGCTGAAATTGGGAAAGCAGAAAGCAGAAATCCAAAGCCCCGCGCTTTCCATTCCGTCGTTTCATATTTCTGCTTTCTGCTTTCCCAATTTCAGCTTCCGTGTATTTCGTGGTTTGAAACGCCGTTCTTAGGTTCACTCCGCGAACAGCGCTTCCGCGAACTGTGCCGGGTCGAAGGGCTGCAGATCGTCCGCGTGTTCTCCCAGCCCGATGAACTTGATGGGCAACCCCAGCTCCTTCTGAATCGCCACCACCATTCCTCCCTTGCTGGTGCCGTCGAGCTTGGTGACGATCAGCCCCGACAGCGGCACGGCTTTGTTGAATTCGCGCGCCTGGTTCAGCGCATTCATGCCGGTCGTCGCATCCAGCACCAGTAGCACTTCGTGCGGCGCGCCCGGCAACTGCTTGCCCATGACCCGGTGCAGCTTCTGCAATTCCTGCATCAAATTGTGTTTGGTGTGCATCCGGCCTGCGGTGTCCACGAACAGGTAATCCGCCTTGCGCGCCTGCGCTGCCGTTACCGCGTCGTGAGCCACCGACGCCGCGTCCGCGCCGTAGGCCCCCGCCACAACCGGCACCTTCAAACGCTGGCCCCAGTGTTTGATTTGCTCGATCGCCGCCGCGCGGAACGTGTCACACGCCGCCAGCAAGGCCGTCTCTCCGCGAGCCTGCACCAGGTGCGCCAGCTTGGCCGCGGTGGTGGTCTTGCCGGTTCCGTTGACACCGACGATCGAGACCACCGTCAAGCCACCCGGCGTTTTGCGCAGCGCAGGCTGGTTCGAGGCCAGGCTCTTTTCCACCTCCCGCCTCGCGACCGCAAACACATTCCCGCCGGCGCTGCCTTGCGTTTCGTAGGCCTGCTTGACGGCGACGATTATTTGATCGGTTATCGTCGTGCCCAGATCGGCGCCAAGCAGCGACGCTTCCAGCTCCTCGAATGCCGTGGCGTCCAGTTTCGGCGACCGGGTGACGATGCGTTTGATCTCGTGCGCCAGCTTGCTGTGCGTCTTCTGCAGCCCGGCTTTGAATTTCGCGAACAGTCCCATGAGGTATGATCCTAAAGACAAAGCAGAAATTGAGAAAGCAGAAATCAGAAATCCAAAGGCCCGCGCTTTCCATTCCGTCGTATCATATTTCTGCTTTCTGCTTTCCCAATTTCAGCTTTTTCCCTTGATCTCCGCCGCCCGCGCTCTCAGCATTTCGACGTGCTGATAAGGCACCCGGACGGTGCCGATCAGCGGTTTGCCTTTGTTCATGCCGTGGCAATCCGAACCGCCGGTTACCAGCAGGTGAAAACGGTCGGCTAGCCCCAGGTAATGCTCGCTGGTCGCTGTGGAATGCTTGGTGTGAAAACACTCAATGCCGTCTAACCCGGCCTCGACCATGCTGGGGATAATCTGGTCCGTGCGATTCAGCCCGGGATGCGCCAGCACCGCCACACCCTCCGCCTGGTGGATTAAGCCGATGGCCTCACTGGCTGACAACTTGAACTTGGGAACCCACGCCGGCCGGTTCTTCTTCAGAAAGCGCTCGAAGGCCTCGTCCAGGCTCCCACAGAGGCCCGCCTGCACGAGCGCGCGCGCCACGTGCGGCCGACCCGGCGCCTGGCAGTTCGCCAGCGCGAACACGGCTTCGGCCGATAGCGGCACCTTGAGTCGATTAAGCCGCGCCACCATTTCACGAATGCGGTTCTGGCGAACCGCCTGGAATTGGGCGATCTGGCTCAAGAACGAGGGGTTCTGCGTATTAATGAAGTAGCCGAGCAGGTGCAGTTCGTTTCCGTCCTGCTCCGCGGTCAATTCGGTGCCCGCAATGAACTCGACGCCTGCCGCCGCACACGCCTGCGCCGTCGCCGGGCACCCCTCCACCGAATCATGGTCCGTCAGCGCAATCGCCGCCAGCCCGCAGCGCTGGGCATGCGCCGCCAGTTCCTCCGGCCGATACGTCCCGTCGGAGAAATGACTGTGCAGATGGAGGTCAGCAAACCTCATGCAGGTTCTGGTCGGGCGGCTGGGAGGTCATTTGACAATCCGGGCTGGGCGCAGCAATTCCCCTTTCACCTTGTCGAGGATGCCGTTCACAAACTTGCCGCTGTCCTGGGTCGAGAACTTCTTGGCGATATCCACCGCCTCATTGATGCTCACGATGGGTGGAATGTCGTCGCGGTGCAGCATCTCATAAATCGCCAGTCGCAGGATGTTGCGGTCCACCGCCGCAATCCGATGCAGTTCCCAGTTCTTCGCGTGCTTCTTGATCACCCCGTCCGCCTCGTCGCGGTGTTCGAGCGTGCCGCGTATGAGCGGGTCCGCGAACTCGCGTATGGCCAGGTCCTCGCTGGTGGGCGGGGCTGCGTCCGCCGGTTCCCCCCACGTGGCCACCCCCTTCTCTTCGGCGATCGCCGCCGCGCGCTGCGACTCCCAGAAACGCTCCAGCGCTGCCGGCAGGTCTTCCACCGGGCTCAAATCATGCTGAAATAGAAATTGTATCGCGCGCTCGCGCGCTTCGCGTCGTTTGCCCATGCAACAACAATGCCGCAGAAACCGATGCACGGCAATGCCGCAGAACTCTCCGCCTTGCTAGTTGGCAGAAGGGAGGCGGATGGTGCAGCCCGGCAGCTTGTAGGAACATCCCCTCGGTCTGGTGGCACCGGTCTTGATGTAAGCTAGGCGGCGGCGCTTTGGCAGGCGCACTTGGCGGCGGCCAGGTCTGTCTTGCGCTGGCGCAGGCTCTTGAAGAATTCGTAGCCCTCGCGGCAGCGGCGGACGCAGACGTCTTTGTCCTCCAGCATGGTCTTGATGATGCGCAGGATCGGCTTGGGGCGCAGGTAGTAGG